>JALCCK010000050.1 GCA_022640795.1 Treponema sp. | reverse complement strand
GGCACTTCTGAAAAGGTATCCGGGAAGTACCTATAGCTACAGCTCTTTAAAGAATCTTGTCGATCTTTATACTGGTGCAGGAGATTACGGCTCCGCGCTCGAGACAGCACGAGAAATGCTGAATCAATATGCCGACCAGGCGAAAAATGACGCTGTCGATGTAAAAGTAAACGAACTGCAGGAACTTGCGGCCGGCCTTGATTCCAAGATCGTCGGAAAGAAAACGGAATATACTGCAGCCGGAGAATCGGCTACCCGTGAGGGCCGCATACTGGGAACGGAACTTGCCGCTCTGTATAACGATGCGGCATCAACGAAAGAAACGGCCGCTGCGCTTGCACTTGAACTTTTTAATCTGCAGAAAGAAAATATACCGGATGAAAGTCCGGGAGCGGCACGGAATGCACTGCTGCTCGGATTCTGGTATAGAAAAAAGGAAATGAATAAAAAGAGTGCTGATATGTATCTTTCAGCCGCCCGGTATTTTCGGATGAATAATGATGCGGCTAATGCCGCTCAGGCACTGTACGGTGCTGCCGATGCGTTCGGAGCAGCCGGTATGCCTGCCGATGCAAAAGATGCGGCTGACACACTGAAATCGCTGTATCCGGAAAGCCGTGAAGCAAAAGCCGCTCAGTCTCTGACGGAACGATAAAAAGAGAAAAGATACTTGAACCGCCGTGTTCAAGTAATCTTCGCCCGACCTTTTATAGGAGCTATAAAATGAAGTATGTACTGGGAAAACATAGACTGATTTGTTTCGCGGCAGCTGCAGTTATAAGCTTTTTTATGTTTTCCGCTGCAGCCCAGACAGCACCGGCTGCCGGCACCGAAAAGAAACAATCAGACGAAATAACGCTGCCTGATGTAACAACTGTTATATCAGGGGATGCGCTGACTGCCGGAAAGAATGCTGTACCTGATTTTGATGAAATTTTACCTGAGAAGGATTCGGTAACGTCGCCGCTGCCTGATCTTCCCGTTTCCGGTACAGAGCCTGAAATCCCTGCTGCCGGTACTGCATTACAGTCTGTGCCGGAAAAAAGCGTTTATGCAGAAGGGCTGGTCGGCGGCGGATACCCGGGATTTTTCACCGGAGATTTTTCTGTCTACCGTACGGAAGGAGAAAATCCTTTCCGTCTTGATTTCAGCCATGAAAGTATGAACGGTTATGCCCGGGAATCGTCTTCGAATGGTTTTTTCGACAGTACTACCAGTCTTGGCGGTAACAAAAAACTGACGGTCGGAAATTCCCAATGGAATTTTACCGGTTCGTATAAAACAGCTGATAACGGCCTGCAGGACAACTCGGACTGTTTTTACGATATGACGCGGCAGACTGTTGCCGGCACTGCCGATATGTATGTACCGCTTGAAAACGGCTTTGATCTGAACGTCCGGCTGCTTTCCGATTGGTACAAACGGTATGCCGGCGTATCAGGCAGCGGAATATTTGCCGCGTGGCAAAAAGGAACATCAATATTCTCGTGTATCCCTTCAGCCGATGTGTCCTGGAACTATAAGAATTTTACCGCGGGAATTTCAGGGGAATTTTCGTATGAGACCAATGCAGGGGACAGTGACTGGATGGAAGGCTATGAAGGGAATCTTACTGACGACAATGTAAACCGCGGTGAGTTTTCGCTCTCTGCAGGCTGGAAAAATGATATAATTACGGTATCAGGCCGTGCGGGTCTGCTTACCGGGAGCGCGATAGGCGATAATTCCATTCTGGTTCCCTTTACGGTGAATTTTTCGACGACGTTACCGACGTCATTATCTGTACGGCCGCTTGTAATCAAAACGGAAGGCGGAATGGATTCTTCGCTCACTACGGTCGAAGAACTGGAAAATACGTATAGTTTTACGGCACTTTCTTTTTTACCGGCGGAAACTTCGGACTGGTACGGAAAATTCGGAATGAACATACCTTTGAAAGATTTGTTTACTTTAAAAACAAATCTCGAGTATAGAAGGACTGCAGACGGTAACGGGATATGGGTTCCGGATTATGATTCTTCCGACAGTACGGGTATTTACGGGTATAGCAGAACATCCCGTACGCTCTTTGATTCAGAAGCAGGACTTTCTGTTTCATACCGGATATTCACATTTACTGCCGACTGGACAACGCACTGGATGTATGTTCCGGTAACGGAAGGCCGGCATATGATAGGAACTTCCGTTTCCGTTGCAAAGCCTGATGCAAAATATGGCGCCGATGCTGATATAAAATTCAATCTCGGAAACGACGTTGATTCCGTGCCGATAGTGAATCTTTCAGCATATTATCGCCTTGCATCTTCACTCAGACTTGAAGTCAGAACAACTGATATAGTAAAATTACTTACCGGTGAACCGCGTACCGGCGATGGATCTTATATCTACCGGAGCGGTAATGCGGCAGTACTGGTTAAATTCTTTTTTTAGTGAATTTAAAACAGGTTTGATATAGGAGTTTATCATGTTTGAAATGTTAAAATCCGGCGGTATATTGATGCTGCCGATTGCAGTATGTGCGGTGACAGCAACCTTTATAATTATTGAACGCTGTTATTTTTTTTATGCAATAAAGAAACGTGATCGGAATCTCATGAAAACGATGAAGGAACTCCTGCAGAAAAAAGATTTCTCATCTGCAGAAGTCCTGTGTTCTGCCTCGGGGACTCCCACCGCACAGGTTATTAAAAAGGCGCTTGAGTGCAGAAACTGGGATGAAACGGATATGAAAACAGCTGTATCGGCTGAAATGGATGCTGTCGTTCCTCAGCTGGAACATCTGCTGACTCCGCTCGGAACGATTGCAAATATCTCTACGCTGCTCGGACTGCTCGGTACTGTAACCGGAAATATAAAGGCTTTCGGAGTGCTCGGGTCCGGCGGAACAATGGGGAATCCGGCTCTGCTGGCAGCTGCAATAGCGGAGGCCCTTTTAACTACCGCAGCGGGACTTGCCGTTTCTATTCCGGCGCTGATTTTCAGCAACTATTTTGTGTCCAGGGTAAACCGCCGGATAGCTGAGATGGAATCGAATGTAACGACCGTACTGCTCCGTTTAACCGGTAGGATTCTCTGATATGAATAGAAAACGAAGATCAGTTCTGCATGCGAATGTAGATCTGGTACCGATGATTGATATCGTTTTTCAGCTCATTCTGTTTTTCCTTGTTTCCACGACGTTTGCCGTGCTGCCGGGAATAAATCTGAATCTGCCCGACAGTTCGACGGCTCAGGCAAATCCGTCCGCCGGGATTACAATAACGGCGCGGAGCAACGGTGATCTCTGGTTTAATAAAACTATGGTCACCCTTGAACAGCTTGATGAAAATCTCTCATCATTTGATACGAACGGCAGGGAACGTGACAAGTATCCGGTTAACCTTGAGGCCGATTCAGACGTCACAAATGGTACGATTGTGCATATTTTTGATGTATTACGGAAAAACGGTTTTTCCGCAGTCAATTTACGAACAACAGAGCAAAAGTAGATGTTTTTATCTGATTTTGAAATAGAACGGAAAGGAACCGGATATGCTTTGACGGCTACTGCCGTTGTATGGATTCTTCTGCTGATAGCAGCAGTCACGATTCCTGCTCCCCGGAAACAGGAACAGTATCAAACTGTTCAGATTCATCTTTCGTCTCCGGTCCCTGTTGAGAAACCACTGGTACAAAAAGCCGAGAAAAAAACAGTTGAAAAAGAATCTCCCCCTCCTGCTGCTGTTCATAAGACGGCACCTGTCCCCGTAAAACCTCCGCCGGTAAAGGAAAACAAATCCACCGGGGTATCAGCGGCTGCGCCTGTTGTTCCGCATAAAAGTACTGCTTCTGCAAAGCCGGTTTCACCACAACCGCTTGCAAAATCCGTTGAGGAACTGATGGCGGAACAGTCTTCAGCGCAGGCGGAAAAACCGGTTGAGTGGGATGAGAATATGTTCAATGACGGATCTGCCGTTTCTGCTTCCTCGGATCAACGACCGCAGTCTGTTTCCGAACCTGTCGTAAAGGATGCCCTGTCGGGCTCTGCAGCCAGTGCCGGCAGTACGGCCGCACGAACTTCTTCATCATCGGATACCGGTACGACCGCTTCTGATGAAAGTTCCCTTGCTTCAACGAAGAATGCTCTCGGAGAAATTCGTTCCGCTACCTATGCACAGGTATCAGGGAACGGAGTCAGCTCTTCTGCATCTATAAATACAGCCGAAGATTCTGACGGAAATACGCTGATCCAGATGTCGGACGGCAGCGCACGGGTCCTGCTTGATCCGAAAGAACCCTCCATTTCTATTTCAGAAAAGAATTCACGGCTGATAGACAGTTCCCGGTCAGTTACGATAGTATTTAAAGTGCTTGCAGCCGGTAACGTACCGCTTTCAGGCATAGAGATACGGCCTGCATCTTCCCTGCCTATTACCATTCAGTCTGAAATTAAAACACAGATTTCGAAATGGCGCTTTGCAACAGATACGACGGACGGTGCCGCCCGGTTTGAATTTACTATTGTAAAAAAATAGCCGGTTTTCTTTTCGCTGCGGTCCGCTGATTTCCGGGCGATGGTATAAAACTGTTTTTCAGTATCCTGCAGGGTATTTACCTAATGAAGAATGATACAGTATAATTACCGGATGAAGGATTATAAAGCCATTGCGTTTGACATAGATGGGACTCTGTACCCTTCATGGGTGTTCAATCTCTGTGTCGCTCCGTATTTTTTGATACATCTTCCATTTTTTCTAAAATATGCTAAAGTACGGCACATCCTGCACCGGACGGCCCCGTTAGCCGATTTTTTTGAATATCAGGGACGTCTTCTTGCTCACGAACTGGGCTGTTCTGTCGCTGAAGCCGAAGAAAAAATCTGCAGGCTGATTTATACCGGGCTGAAGCCGTTTTTTAGATTTGTGCGGCCGTTTCCGCAGGTAAAAGAGACTTTTAGAAAATTTCATGAAGCCGGGTATAAAATTGCGCTTCTTTCCGATTTCCCGCCGGAACAGAAAGGAAATTTATGGGGCATTCGTCCGTATTGCGATGAAATCCTCGGGACCGAACAGATAGGAGCCCTGAAACCGTCCGTATATCCGTTCGGCGTGCTTGCCATGAAACTCGGCGTAAAACCGTCCGAGATACTGTATGTCGGGAACAGTGTGCGTTATGATATAGAGGGAGCACACAATGCCGGAATGAAGACAGCCTATCTGCTGCCGTTCTGGAGGAGGCTCTTCTGCATGACGGCAACGCCCGCTGATATTTCATTTAAAAGCTATCGTCATTTACAGAATATTGTGTTACAATAAAATAAAATACGTGGTCGTTGTATTCCCCTTCGGCCGACATATTCCTACGGGTGGGTATAAAAAGTGACTATCTTGACAATCTTATTGTCGGCTGTTGTCTCGGCAGGAATTGTACTTATTTTCAGACAACTTGACAAAGATAATAATTCCATGGAAAAAGTGAGGCGCTACGCTGACAAACGGCTGGGCGAATTTGACGGTTATTTTAAGGATGCCACAAAAAATCTTGCTGCATCCGCCGCAAATCTGGATACCAAACAGACACAGGCTGTGGCAGCAGTTAAACGTCTGGACAAGCAGATTGAAAATTTCAGGCAGCAGACAGTCGGACTGGAAAAAGACAGCAATGCCATTCAACAGATAGAAGAAAAGATAGCCTCTTACGACGCAGCGCTTTCTTCACTGATGGAAATGACGTCAAAAGTAGAAGAAAATCTGGGAAGAATCAGAAAAGAATCGGGAATAATCGACCGGCTTACGGAAAAACTGGAAAGCCAGAAGAAATCAGTGGATACTATCGAAAAAAGACTGCCGGCAGTAACAAACGAGTTTTCGAAACGTAATGCCGAACAGCTGAAGACGATCGGTACCGAACTTTTGAAACAATATGAAAGCCGGGCCGAAAAACTTGACGTATCCGTGAAGCAGGCTGTCCGGCAGAGTCAGGACGTTCTTTCACGTTTGAATGCGGACATAGCAGCCGCCTATTCAGCCGCGACAGACAAAGCCGAAAAGCTTGAGGACGAAACCTTCCACCGGCTGAGCGAACAGGCGCAGCAGCGTGCAGATGTCTATCTGCATGAACTTGAAGAGAAAACCGCCGCACTTTCTTCGAAACTTGAGACAGCCGTAAGTGAACTTGACAGCAGATATTCCTCAAAAACAGACGAGATAGATGAACATTTTTCTGCCGTTACGGCGGACCTTTCAGATAAATACGATCAGCTGAGCAGCAGCCTTGATTCCCGTTATGATGATAAAGTGCAGGAAATACAGGATAGACTTGACAGCTCCGTCTCCGATTTCAGCACGACTGCAGAAAATGAGATGAACTCGCTTTCAGAACGGCTTTCCGCGACGTTAGCTGCAGCAAAGAAAACCTCTGCCGAACTTGAAAAAGAGACAACGGGGAACGGCAGGGCTCTTGAAGTACTGCGGACGTCGCTGGAAAAACAGACACAGGAGCTGCAGGAGCGATACGACACGTTATTTACGAACGCCGTTTCTTCGGCGGATGAGAAAGAGAAAGCGGCGTTTGAGAAGTATTCCGGTATAACGCAGCAGCATCTTGATGCCTATAAATCCGCCGTTGAGCAGAAAATTGCAGCCATACGGGACGAGCTGAACGCAGCCGTTGCCGCTATGCAGAACCAGACAGCGCAGTCTGTGTCTGAATCTCAGACAACGTTGGCACAACTCAAACAGCAGAGTGATACGGCGCTGCAGAATGCTCAATCTGCTTCTGCGGAGTTTACTGCAAAAACGCAGGAAATCAGTACAAATCTTGCGGAGTTTGCAAAAGAATCGCTGGAAAAAGTAGAAGAACTTAAAAAATCTTTTGCCGATTCGCTCAAAGAAGCAGCAGCTGACTATAATAACCGGCAGACCGAGTCCCTTTCAAAACTTGATGCGGAATTTGAGGATTACCGGCGCTCTGTTTTAACAAAAATTTCTTCTTTGGATTCTGTTGGTACCGATATCGATGTACTTAAAGCGACGCTTGCAGAAGCAATGGAAAAGGCAAAGTCGAATGTCGTTACACAATTTGAAGAATTCAGTTCGGCTCAGAATGACCGCCAGCTGCAGTTTGAAAAATCCATAAAAGAAAATTCGGATGCTCTTGAACAGCAGCTTTCTGCGCTTGAGAAAAACATGGAAGATCTCAAAGCTGACGCTATGGGAAGCGTCAACGACAAACTGAAAGGATTTGAAGATAGTTTCGCGTCCGATCTGCAGGCGAGGGGAGATAAAATTTCAGAAGAACTTGCTGCCTGGAAAACGACAATGGATGACAATCTTTCATCTTTCTCGACTGAATATCTGCATGAGCGTGAATCTGTCGAACACCGGTATGCGGAAGAATTAAAGGCTCAGATAGCGGCATTACAGGAAAAAAATAAAACGCAGCTGGGCCAGCTGGCAGGTGACGTTGTTACCACGAAAGAAAATATCCGCGCTGAAATTGATGGGATGGTTACAACGCTCAGTGATTTCACGGAAGAAAGCAGAAACCGGCTGCAGCAGATAGCTGATTCGAATGATGCCTATATTAAAGAAAAAACGACGGCAGGTTCACAGCACATTGCCGAACAGCTTGAAAAAGTACAGAAAGAACTGCTTGAAAATCTCCAGACGTTTCAGACTGACATTTCCACGAAGCAGCAGACGGGAGCTTCCTCGATCGATGCTGCACTGTCGGAGTTCAATACCTGGAAGCAGCATTTTAAACAGCAGCTTGACGAATCCAGGTCTTTGTTTGAGGATCAGCTGAACGGTATGAAAGAGACGTCTGCACGACAAATCAAGGATGTTCAGACGAAACTTGAACAGAATATGACCGCATTTTCTGCTGAAACGACTGAAAAACAACAGGAACTGGCTGCCGCCGTCGACAGTTTAAGTGAGAAAACGGATCAGAGTCTTGATGATTTTAATGAACGGTCGAAACAACTTCTTTCAGATTTGCAGAAAATGTATGATTCGATGCTCAAAGATACGAAGGACCGGATAACAGCACAGAACGCTGAATCGGAACAGAAACTGCACGACTTTACCAATGAAATGCAAAAAGAAACGGATGCCGACCGTGCCCGCCATGCAGAGATGGTACTCAAAATGCAGAACGATGCAAATGATATTCAGACCAGAATGAGCGAACTGGATCGCGAATTGAAGAGCATTTCAAATCAGATGCAGCTGTATGAAAAAGCCGATCAGATGAAAAAACAGCTTGACGAAAAACTCGAGGTCCTCGGGAATGATTTTTCCCGGGTTGAAGATTTCCGCAGTTCTGCCGATCGGATAGCCAGACAACTGGCTCTTCTGCAGGAAATGAATTCAGATGTTAATGAAAAACTGGGTAATTTCTCCAAAGAAAAAGGCCGTATAGATTCCATGAACGACAGTTTCGGGAAACTGCTTACCCTGTCGGATTCTATGGATCAGAAAATAAAAGAATTGCAGACGACGAGTGATGACCTTCAGAGCCTGCAGATTACCGTAAGAAAATTTCAGGATTCACTTTCGGATATCTCAGCCCGCTACGATCGCCTTGAGAAGAAAAATGAAGTCATAGATCGTGTTGCTGCCGACGTCGACAGATCGTTCGATGATTTGAAGGAACTTGAAACGAAACTCTCCGACTGCCGGCGTCAGACTGATTCTCTGCCGAATGAGATTTCCGATGTCCAGAAAAATGTCGATTCATTACTGTCGAACAGTAAACGAATCAATGATGCGGTAGACAGGCTGTCTTCTCTTCAGGCAATACTGGATGAAACAGACCGTCGTGTGGACAAGATTAAAACGGAGCGCGACGGAGTTAACCGTTCGGAAGAGCGGCTCGCAAAACTATCGAAAGATATTGACGGAAAATTGCAACTGCTCGGGCAGCTCACGAATGCCGATGTTGAAAGAAACCGTCCTTCTTCGCAGCGAAATCTTACGCCCCAGGACAGGGAATATATAAAAGAATTAAAACGACAGGGCTGGACGATTCAGTCGATTGCAAAGGCAATGAAACGCACTGAAACGGAAATTGAGCTGCTGCTGGAAATACCTGATTAAAAAAATCGGTGTTTTGCTAAAATCAGTTTTTCTGTAAAAGGCACGAAACCCACGCAGCCACAGCTTCACCGTGCCCGATCGCACCGGTTTTTTCTCCTGTTTTTGCTTTTACGAAAACGCAGTCGGACGGAACGGAAAGTACCGAGGCTATCGAGGTACAGACTGCTTCCCTGTATGGATTGAAACGGGGCTGTTCAAGCGCCAGAACGCAGTCAAGATTGCATAATTGCCATCCCCTGCTGCGGACAAGTTCCCATGCACGGAGCAGCAGTTTTTTTGAGTCTGCATCTTTCCACTGCGGATCAGAGGGAGGAAAAAGGCTGCCGATATCGCCGGCCGCTGCAGCGCCGAGAACGGCATCCGTTACCGCATGCAGAAGAACATCTCCGTCTGAATGTCCGTCTTCTCCTTTATCGAACGGAATGCATATTCCTCCTATCATAAGTCTTCTGCCGGACGATAGCCGGTGCAGATCATATCCGAATCCTGTCCGCAGAAGACGACCCGCTGCAGGTGCTGACGGCAGGGGAAGATCTTCCGGATACGTAATTTTTTTATTGCACGGGTTTCCCGTCACTACATGGACCGGTCCGCAGTATTTTCCCCATATTTCGGTATCATCGGTATAATTGCAGGAATCTGCAGCAGCTTTTCGATGAGCCTCGAGTAATTCCCGGTATTTGAATACTTGCGGTGTCTGTACGGCTGCAATTCTGTTCCGCTGCAGGTGCCTGATAATCGTTCCGTCCGCATCAATTTCTTTTTGTGTATCGACCGGCTGCAGAGCGGGCACAGCGGCGCCGTATTTTAAAGCAGCATCAACCGATGCCCTGATTATATCGGCAGTCACAAAGGGGCGTGCGCCGTCATGAATCAGTACGATGGAAACAGCATATGATTGGATTGCCGTAAGGGCGTTGAATACGGAAATTTGTCTGGTGGCACCTCCTTCTACAAAGAGAAGTGCCGTATCGGCAAGTAACGATTTGATGACCGGGTCCGCAAAGAGGGCCTTTTCAGTTTCCTGCTTTTTTCCCGGAGGAATCGTTATGGCAATGACAGAAAATTCAAGTGTCTTTAAAAAAATACGGACAGCTTCCGAAAGTACGGTACCGGTATGCAGCGGAAAATATTCTTTTTTTACAGCTCCACCCATACGGGTCGAAGAACCTGCTGCAGCAAGTATAAGGGCAGGCTTCTGTAAAACGGTTTTCATAAAATGTTACAAGTCGTCGTCACTGTCGGCACCGGCATCTATTTCAGTATCTTCCATTTCTTCATCGGAATCGTTTTCCGAAGAAGGAGTTTCTTCCTCTTCTTCGTCTTCATTCATGAAGTCTTCATCGTCATCGTCTTCGTCTTCAACGATTTCAATTGAATGTTTGGGCTCGTGTGCTTTCCCCGGTGGTTCAAGTTTGCTGTGAATAGCCGATTCTACATCTTTTTCCGCTATATGAGCTGCGAGAGAAATTTCATCTTCAAGCAGTTTCTTTGCTGAATCGTAAAGTTTCCGCTCAAGAATAGGGAGTTCTTTTACTTTACTTCTGTTGTACAGGCAGCGTACAATCGTTGCTATATCTTTGATGCTTCCTTTTTTCAGAAGATCAAGATTCATTTGATAACGAAGCTTCCAGTCCGACGTAATCGGTTCAAACGAATCGCCGAGCATATTCAGAGCTTCCTGCGCTTCATCGGCGGAAACTATACACCGTATTCCTATTTCTTCCGCCTTGTCTACCGGGACCATAACAACCATGTCTGAAACCGGAAGATATATTTTATAATAAAGAATTTCCTTGTCTTTAAATTTTTTTTCAAAGATTTCTGTTATTTTGCCTACGCCCTGACTTGGATAAACAACCTGCTGGTTCAACGCAAATTTTGTTTCTGGAATACTCATAGTTATTAAATATATCATAGATTTTTCTAAAAATCAAATTATTGAATACAAGAAGAGGTAATATAACGTACTATTTGCAAAATATTCATTTATTTGCTTGCATTATTTTTCATTTTCTTTTATAGTGTAACCCTCTGTCAAAAGGGCGGAGATGCAGATTTTTCTGCATTTATACGTTTATGTGTGGAATGCCTCTCTGAACTCATAATACGCCTGGTGTGTATTTTTTTGACTTCCTTTACTTATTGTCCGGATGCTGTTTGCGGTTTTGGGTTTCTGGTTTTCTGATGTTCCGAAGGCTCATCACACATACTGTACCTTGTAACGGTACATGGGAACATTTTATGGAAACAGAAGAAATAACCTTCGAAGATTTGGGTCTTGACGAAAAGACTCTGGCCGCAGTGGCGCGTAAAGGATTCGTAACGCCGTCACCCATTCAGATACTTGCGATACCACGTTTGCTCGATGGAGATGCAAACGTTATCGCGAAAGCAAGAACCGGCACCGGAAAAACAGCTGCATTCGGGCTGCCGCTTGTTCAGAAACTTTGCGATAAAAAAGATTATGTTCGTGCGCTTGTTCTTGAACCAACCCGGGAACTTGCCGTCCAGACCTGTAACGAACTGCAGTCGTTTACGACGGGAACCTTTCCGAAAACGACCGTCGTGTACGGCGGGGCCTCTATGGGAGAACAGATCAGGGAACTGCGCCGCGGAACAGATATTGTTGTCGGAACTCCGGGACGGATTCAGGATCATTTGAAGCGCGGAACGCTTTCTATTGAAAAAATTGACTATTTCATCCTTGATGAAGGCGATGAAATGCTTGATATGGGATTTGTCGACGATATTGAAGCAATATTCGGGCAGGCAAATCCTGACAGCCGTATTCTTTTATTCAGCGCGACCATGCCGGCACCTATTCTGAAAATAGCACAGAAATTTATGGGCGATTATGAAATCGTAGAAGAAGAGGAAGTTGCCGAAGAGCCGCTTCTTATAAAACAGACCTACTGGGTTGTCCGCGAACGGGAAAAAATAGAAGCGCTTGTACGACTGATAGATATTTCGCCTGATTTTTACGGACTGGTATTTACCCAGACAAAAGCTGATGCCGATATGCTGAGCCGTTTGCTTGACGAACGCGGATATGAAGTAGCAGCGCTTCATGGCGATATTCCCCAGGGACAGCGTGAAAAAATTCTCAGCCGGTTCAGAAGCAGAAAAACCCGTATTCTTGTCGCAACAGACGTAGCTGCGCGCGGTATTGATATTACGGGATTGAGTCATGTCGTAAATTATTCGTTGCCGTTTGATGTTTCGACCTATATTCACCGTATCGGAAGAACCGGACGTGCCGGAGCAGCCGGATGTGCGGTTACCTTTGTGCGTCCGGAAGAACGACGGAAACTGGGTTATTTAAGATCCGCCGTGCAGCGGGCCAGCAAAGGTGAACTGGCCGAAGAACAGGTTCCGTCGGTAGAAACGGTTTTAAAAGAAAAAAGACGGCGCATGTTTACCGATATGAAAAAATCCATCGGACTTATGCAGGAAGACGCTGGTACTGAAGATGCGATGGGAACGGCAGATGACGCAGCCACTTCCGGAAATCCCGTTGCAGCGGCAGACGCTGCGGCAGCAATTACCGCTGCAGAAAATTCACCGGTAAACGATACGGAAGACGTTGATTCGGGGGAGATGTTTACGTCGTCAAACGACACGGCTATGCCCGGTATCATACAGCCGCAGCCCGTTTTTACCGAGATGGCGGAAAAACTTTGCGACGGACAGGACGCCGTTGACATCCTTGCTGCGGTACTTTCTGTTACGTACGGTAAGTCGCTTGATAAATCCCATTACGGAAAAATTTCTTCAGCCGGCGGTGAATCATCGAATTCGCGCCGTCAGATTCGGCTTTACGTTCAGCTGGGGCGCAGAGACGGATATAATCCGCGCAGAATAGCAGATTATTTCAGCGACCTGCTGGATATTCCCGGCCGCATGGTAGATCAGATAGATGTCGCTTCTAATTTTAGTCTTGTCAGTCTGCCTTCTTCAGCTGGTACCCGCGCGCTTGACCTTTCACGAAAGAATAAATCTGTCGCGCATATGCATATAGACAGTAAATCGGCCGATTTCGTTCCCCGTGACAATGATCCGGGCAGATCCGGCAGGAGCCGGAATTCCCGGCGATATACGGATTATAACGAAGCAGAATCGAATTTCAGCAGAGGAAAACGAAAATACGAACGGGGAGATTCCGGATTCAAAGCAGGCGGCAGAAAATCTTATCACACCCGTCCGAATGTGCATACACCGACTCATCGAAGCGGAAATGCAGGACTCTACCGGAGAAAATATTCGGAATCAGGTGAATAGCGGAGCACCGCTATTTTCTGACAGCGACCGGTTTCCCGTGTTTTTTTGACCGGCCGCTGTGTTTCCGGATGGATTGTCCGGTTTCTTTTGCATAATCTTCCATCCAGTGTTCTATGGGAATTTCCCACTTGTTATTATAGCATCCTTCAAGCAGCAGCCGCTCGTACATGAACTGTATATGACTGCGGATAGCAGTACAATCTGCTTCTGAAATATCGTCGGTATCACGAAACAGGTCATCAATGAATTTTACCGCGTCATCAACGGTAAACAGGTCAGGAATTATATGTGTCATCATATATAAAGCTGCCGGAATACAGTTTACACTATGCTGTTTTATATACAGAACCGTTTCTGCAATGGCGATTGCACCATCGTAGAGTTCCTTGTTCCACTGTTGTTTTTCTTCTGCGGTAAAGTGTTCTTTTTCAAACAGATCCCTGTAAAACGAGAATGTCAGAACGACTACCCCGATATGAAGACTGGGAACGCAGAGCAGATGCGGATCAAGCGCATGGATCGTTTTGAACGTTTTTGTTTCCTTGTAATCAGGCCGGTTTGTCGTCGTCATGCAGAATTTATAGATATGAGAAGCTTCATAGTATGCTTTACGTATACGGCGCAAAAATTCCGCACAGAGCGGCATGGCATCTTTTACCCCGAACCTGTTGATCAACATGGATAGCGGCTTAACCCAGAAATTGATAAAACCGATATAAATTTCCGCTTTATCGGGTCTGAAGGGAACCTTCGCATCGAGCGGATGATCTACGTGGAGTACCGGTATGTGGCGGATCCCGAATTTTTCAAGGAACTGCAGCAGAAAAAAATCATTTACGACAGTATAGAGATATCCTGCCAGGCGGGGAATTGTAGTCATGTGAAAGGGTATCGAAAGATATGGTTCTTTTATGGAAAAGGATGACAACGGTCTTCCTGCTACCGCCTTGATTCTTTTTTGCCGGTCAGTTTTTTTCAAAGTCATAATATACCATGATATAGTTATTTTTTTAAGTTTTCAACAGATGCCGCGCAGTATCAAATAATGATTTCTTTCAGTTCTTCCAGCTTCCGCAGCCGCGCTTCGTCGAATTTTATATGAAGATTTTTTTCCTGCGTCGGAAGGACGAGACCCTTAGGTGCGTTTTTTGCCCGCCGCAAATGTTTTACCTGCGTATAATATAAGTCCGCTTCACCGTTTTTTCTGGCTTTGGAATAATACACCGCAAGATTGCCCGCATACAGCAGTATCTCGAGCGGTACGGTTTTGTTTTTTCTGTTTTTTATGAAAACGAAACCTCCCGGACAGTCCCTGGTGTGCATCCACAGATCCGGACCTTTTACATAATGCCGGAGCAGGTCATCGTTTTCGTTCGCATCACGACCGACAAGTATATACCAGCCGTCTATCGTATAGTCGAGCCCCGGATGCATTTTCTTTTCCTGCTGTTTCGGTTTTGAATCTTTCCGCAGTATCTGCTCGATTCTGACAGGATTTGTCTGCCGTTTTAATGCATCGTATTCTTTGTCGAGCGCTGAAAGTGCCTTTTCCGCAATCGTAATATCGTACTCAAGCTGACTGCTGCCCGATATTTCCTTTTTATACCGGGCGTAGTAATCAGCTGCGTTCTGCTGTACGTTTTTGTGCGGATCAACCGGTATATGCATCGGTGTCCCGGTTTCGTAATCCGTACAATCGAGAAAAGAAGACTGCCCTGACAGCATAGTTCCGTAGGTGAGGATCAGATCACCCTGGTGCTTCCATGCAGAAGCATTTTTAAAAGCTTCCCGTTTTGAAATAAGTTTTTCAAGCGCGTTTTCCTGCCGTGTCCGTCTTGTCATATACCATTTTTCAGCCCGGACGAGCAGCGCCTCCCGCGAGAGCGTCTGTGCGTGTTCACCATACCAGAGATCGACTTTCCGATTAAAACTTAAAGGAGCACTTCCCGGATGTTTTTGCCGGAATTCCTGTTCTATCTCGGAAAATTCGCGGACGGGCCATACCCGGTTCTGCGGACCGGTACGTTCCTCCGGAAGAGTGAAGACTCCTCCCGATACTTCATTTTTTGCAGGCCGCCGGTACATGGTATCAAGAATTACATTGTCAGGAGTACACAGCAGAATATTACCGGCATTACTCCAGAGCCTGATATACATATTAAAAGAATCTGTTCCGTGAACAAGCTGAAGTCTGAGTATCCGCTCGAGTCGGATCTGCCCGCAGGAAAGTATTTTTGCTCCCTTGATTCGGGATTTCAAAAATTCCATAAAACGCAGCGGACGGTCATTTTTGGTAATCTTCCGGACCGTCTCGTGAATACGACAGGAAAGTGGAGCTGTACAGACCAGTATGGTTTTCGGTGTTCCGTTTTTGTAGGTATAAAACGCAATAGTATCGTATCCGGGCTGGATTATATCCTGAATAAAAGACCCGGGAAGATCAAGTTCCTGAAGAATAACATTTATTTCATTACAGTTTAACGACATTCCTGAATCTTACACCTTTTTACCGCTTCGGAACAATGCCCGGACGGATGTTTTGTCCGAACCGTTGACAAAAGTTTCCATACATGTAACCATTTCGGCATTAAGACGACGGAAGGTGTTTTCTCATGAAAAAAACAGGTGCCCAGATAATTGTAAAACTTCTTGAAATGCAGGGAATTACAACGGTTGCAGGAATTCCGGGAGGTTCTATTCTTCCGTTATATGATGAACTGTACAAAAGCGGAATCCGCCATATTCTTGTCAGGCAGGAACAGGCTGCAGGCTTTGTCGCGCAGGGAATGGCCCGTACCACAGGGCGTCCTGCAGTCTGCCTTGCTACAAGCGGACCGGGGGCGATGAATCTTCTGACAGCGATAGCAGATGCCCGCAGTGATTCAATTCCTGTCGTTGCGATAACGGGACAGGTGAATACGGCGCTGATCGGCACCGACGCTTTTCAGGAAGCCGATACGTTCGGGCTTTCTTTTCCCATTACAAAGCACAGTATAATGGTGAAATCTCCCGAAGAGCTGCTGACCGCTGTACCTGCTGCTTTTTCTATTGCTATGGCAGGACGGCCCGGCCCTGTTTTAATCGATGTTCCGCGTGATATACAGACGGCGTCCTGTGAATTTGACGACTGGCCCGAACTGTCGTCGTCAAATCCCTATAAAGTGCGGTTCCGTACGCCGGAATCCGATATTCCTGCTCTCCTGAGAAAATTCTGCGACCTGCTGCTGCATTCCCGCCGCCCCGTTTTGTATGTCGGCGGCGGCTGTAACAGCCCTGCCGGAGCACAGTCGCTCCGCAGATTCCTTGAGCTGTTCCGGATTCCCGTTGTAACCAGCCTGACAGGTATCCCCGTTGTTCCCCGTTCTTATACCGGGAATCTTGGAATGGTCGGCATGCACGGGATGTATGCCGCCGACTGTGCTGTTCACGACAGTGATCTTGTTTTTGCCGCCGGTGCGCGGTTTGACGACCGGGCCGTTGGTCTTGCTGAAAAATTTTGTCCTGATGCAAAGATTTTACAGATAGATATTGATGCCGCCGAAGTAAATAAGATATTCGAAGCAGATTATGCTGTTGTTGCGGAACTTGAAAGAACGCTGCCGCTGCTGAATGAGTTTCTTCAAAAAGCGCTCGACGACAGCCGGTCAGGACAGCGGAAATCTTCCCCCGTCAGTGAAAAAGCAGCTGCCGCCCGGGAACAGTGGTTCCGGACTCTGGTTGAACGTAAAGAATCAGACGGTTGTGCGGATTGCGGCCGTCCGTCGTCCGGCAGCGGGCTGCCGAACCCCCGGTCGTTCATTGCACAGCTTCCTGCAAATGCTGAAAAAGGCGGCCTTAAACGTTCCGATATTATTGTCGCAACAGATGTCGGCCAGCATCAGATGTGGACAGCCCAGTATTTTCCGTTTGAGGCACCCCGTACTTTTCTTACCTCCGGGTCTCTCGGTACCATGGGATTCGGACTGCCTGCGGCAATCGGTGCTGCGCTGGCAAATCCTGAGAAGCGTATTATCTGTATTTCCGGCGACGGTTCTCTTCTGATGAACATTCAGGAGCTTGCAACGCTTGCTGAACAAAACTGTGCCGTTACGGTCATCGTTTTTGAAAACGGAACGCTCGGCATGGTCCGGCAGCAGCAGAAACTCCTTTTTGAAAAAAAATACAGTGCCAGTGAATTTACAAAGAATCCTGATTTCGGGAGGCTCGCGCAGGCGTTCGGTATCCGGTTCGCCGATGCGAACGAGAATCCCGAATGGTATAAAACGGCATTTACCGCACAGGACGGAATACGTCCGTGCCTGGTACGGCTTCGCATAGATCCGGAAGAAGATGTATTACCGCATGTTCTTTCGGGAAAACCGAATATTGAAGCGCTGCGATAAAAAAACTGCCGTTTCAGGACATTGAATTCATCCTGCGGCAGTCTTTGCTTTTTTTTATAGTATGAATCAGCCTGCCGGGAATTTCTTTTTGAAATCTGCAAGCAAATCTGACGTATCTATAGAACCGTCGACATCGGTAAGTTTTCCCTTTCCGCGGTAAAACCCGATGAGCGGTTCTGTTTGTTCCCGATAAACATCCATGCGGTGAAGAATTGCGTCGTGTTTATCGTCATCACGTATATAAAGTTCTCCTCCGCATTTATCACAAACACCTTCGACTTTCGGCGGCATACTCAGCACATTGAAGTTTGCCCCGCATTTACGGCAGACGCGGCGGGTCCCAAGTCGTTTTATAACCTGTTCGTCGCTTATCTGAAAGTTGACGACCGTTACGGAGGGACAGAATTTTTCAAGTTCCTCAGCCTGCGGAATTGTACGCGGAAATCCGTCGAGAATAAACCCGTTTTTTGCATCATCCTGCTCGAGGCGTTCTTTTACAAGCGCAACCGTAATATCGTCGCTGACAAGTGAACCTGAATCAATGATAGCTTTGACTTTTATACCGAGCGGTGTCTTGTTTTTGATTGCGGCACGGAAAATATCGCCGGTCGATATGTGCGGAATTTTATAGTCAGCTGCGACTTTTACAGCGAGAGAACCTTTACCGGCTCCCGGAGGGCCCAAAAAAATGAAATTCATACTAACTCCAAGTAATAAAAATATATCGATAGCTTTTGACCGATAGTCGGTCTTGACCGACAGTCATAGTTTATACTGAAAACAGGCAGTCGGCAAGCTTTGTGCGGAAGAATGCGCAACAACAGAATTTATCGTTCATTCTGCCCGCGCAGCGTTATTGCAAAAAATGCTATTTCCGTTTCCCAATTGAAAATCGTTTTCTCCGCCGCGTTTTCCAGCAGATTTGCCATTTTTAACGCTTCTGCGGTGCCGACGGCACTGGCTATGCACGATCCGTAAGCCGAGTTTTCCGTATCGAACCAGTTGTGTATTTCTGATGATGTTATTCTGCGTTTTTCCGGAGCCAGTTCGGATGCCGACGTTACACTGAAATCAGCCTGTTCAAATTCTTTTCTGATTGTCTGCTCGTCCCAGCTGAACAGCGGATTTGTTTTATCTCCGAAAAATCCCGTTTCCGCACGATCCATCGCATCGAGTGTTTCCCGATACGGTTCTGCGGCCGAATTGGTGAGCACCTGTTTTCTTATCAGATCGCTGATATGCTGTGCCCTGCAGGGAATCCTTTGTGCAATAACTGCAGTGCACCCCGGTACCGGCGGACTTTTCTGCATACGGAAAGCGGTAAAGGCGGCAACGAGACTGCGGATAGATTCCGGTGCCGTAAAAGGATTCCTGAAAAAAAACCGGTCGAATACGACACCGTTATATTCGAATTTCTGCAGAATAGTTATGAATTCTTCCGGCGTAAGGCTTCCCGCGGTATTCCGTGGATAGTAGTCCAGCTGCGGTTTATCAAGGTCACCGAGCGTTCTTCCGTACTGCTCGAGAATTGCGCGGCCTTTTTCAGTTCTGCAGAGTCCGCAGGTAACGCCCTCCGGTGTTTTACGGGCGACTTCCCATAACAGCAGTCCGTCGTCCGCATTCCAGACAAGACTCCGGTGATGCCGGGCAAGTGCAGCCAGCGAGATCATTGTATTCCGGACTTTCAGCAGCAGTCCGGCCCTGTTCGAATCGAGCCGCTGCCGCCATGATTTGTCCGCCCGGTCGAGCGCTGTTTCTTTTTTCCGGTCGGCAGGACTGTAGGTAAGCTGTTCCGGTTTTTTTACCGTACCACCCTTGAAGTGGACGTTTATCCACCACTGACTCAGCGGACTTGGCTGATAGCCGGCGTCCTGCTGCCTGTCCGTTTCAGGTAGTTCAGCTGTGCTTCTGCTTCCGGTTACGGCAGTGTCCTCTGCATGCGGTCCGCCGTTTTCTTCAAGCAGTGCCGCTATCTGCAGTTCTCTGCGCGACAGAACATTATCCCGTATCGTTTTTTCATATCCCTGGCTGCTCGGTGTATAAAAGACACGTCCGATAAGCGCATCCGGCAGATACTGCTGTGCTACCCAGTGGTCGCGGTAGGCGTGCGGATACAGATATCCGGCTCCGTGCCCGAAACCTTCCGCATCGCGGCTCGCATCCTTGAGATGGTCAGGTACGTCAGAATCTTCTTTTTCGACTGAAGCGAGTGCATCAAAAAAGGCCATACTGCTGTTGGATTTCGGTGCCGTTGCAAGATAGAGCGCTGCATGGGCAAGCATATACCGTCCTTCGGGCATGCCGACTCTGTCGAACGACTGCGCGCAGCTGTTGACGACGGCTATAGCCTGCGGATCGGCAAGCCCCGTGTCTTCACAGGCCGAAATAAGCATACGCCTGAAAATGAAATCGGGATCTTCGCCTGCGCGCACCATGCGGGCGAGCCAGTACATGGCGGCGTCGGGGTCCCGTCCGCGGAGGCTTTTTATAAACGCACTTATGATGTCGTAGTGATAATCGCCGTCGCGGTCGTACAGCACAACTTTTTTCTGGATAGATTCCTCTGCGGTTTCCCTGCTGATGTAAATGGTCGAGCCCCATGACGGAACCGGCGGATCAGCGTGCGGGTCCCATTTTTCAGGCGTCGTTTCCACCGCAAGTTCAAGCGCATTCAGGAGGCTCCGGGCATCTCCGTTTGCCGTATCAACGAGATGTTCGAGCGCTCCCTGTTCGAATTCGATTTTCCAGTGGCCGTATCCCCGTTCGGTATCGCCGAGCGCCTGCTGCGCCGCTTTCATGAGATCCTGTCTGGTCAGTGCTTTGAGTTCGAAAACACGACTGCGGCTTACCAGCGCTTTGTTTACTTCAAAGAACGGATTTTCTGTCGTTGCTCCGATCAGTATGATCGTACCGTTCTCGACCCACGGCAGCAGTGCATCCTGCTGGGCTCTGTTCCAGCGGTGTACCTCGTCGACAAAGAGGATCGTACGGCGTCCGTACAGATTGAAATAATCCTCCGCCTGCTTTATCGCTGTTCTGATATCCGCGACACCGGTCAGTACTGCGTTCAGCGTAATGAAATTACTCTTCGTATGATTCGCTATGACGCGTGCCAGCGTGGTTTTGCCGCTCCCGGGCGGACCGTAAAAGATAACGGACGTAAGCTGATCCGCCGCAATCGCGCGCCGGAGCAGCCGGCCTTTACCGACAATATGATCCTGTCCGATATATTCATCGAGATTCTGCGGCCGCATACGTGCAGCCAGCGGTTCTTTTAAAAGTTTTGCCGTGCTGAAAAGTTCATCACTCATACATAAAGTATAGCATGAAAAAGCACCGTACGTTAAGAATCAGCTGTCTGCATACGGTTACCGGTTTCTTTACCGGTACGGATATCTATAGTATGATATTCAAAGTGGCGGCATAGTCTCATCGTGCGGGGAAATAAAAAGAGGAGGCGGAAAATATGAATAGGCTGAAAACGTTTCTTGGTATTTTTACGGGGTTTGTTTTGCTATTCTCTTCCGGTTAAGCAGCAGTACAAAATAGTTCACCTGATATTCCCTGTCAGGCTCACACCCGGTAATACGTCCGGACATATTAAACCTGATACTTACGATCAATGGGAACCGGACAGTCAGACAAGTACTTTTTATACAGCATGGAAAAACGAATACCTGCAAAATGATTGTAAAACACATGGATATTACATCTATAGCGGAAACGGAGTAAAGACTGTATCTGAAGCTCACGGGTACGGTATGATGATTCTGTAAGTGTCAGTGCCGTAATGCAGTCGGAAATGAAACCATTGTTCAATGGATTACTGTTGCATTTGGGTTCGGTGCCGGTTTTTCTACCTTTCTTTTTATGCTGTCAGTAATGTTTTTATTATCATTAATAAAAACAAATATATCTTTTATTGCCGTACCGATACTGAATTGTCTTGTTGGTGTCATGTTAATTTATTATGGTGTTTCGCGTACTATAAGAACGGTTTACCGCAAACATG
>JALCCK010000049.1 GCA_022640795.1 Treponema sp. | reverse complement strand
CCATCTTGGAAGCATTCCGCTTGACTAACGGCATAGCGACGACAAAACTTACGATTGTCGATGTCACGACACCTAAAAGTACCGGGAATAAACCACCTTTCGGGGCGACAGCAATAAGCGCAAAAATGCTTCCCGGTGACGGTGTTGCAATTTCACCTGCGCCTGTCAGCACGAAGGTAAGCTGACCGACAAAACCGCCTGCAATAGTTGCAAGAATAAGTATCGGCTGCATAAGAATATACGGGAAATAAATCTCATGAATACCACCAAGGAAATGGACAATTATTGCACCAGGTGCAGATGCTTTTGCAGTCCCTTTTGAGAACAGCCAGTAAGCAAGAAGAACTCCCAGTCCGGGACCAGGATTTGTCTCAAGCAGGAACAGAATTGATTTTCCGCCTTCTTTAACCTGTTCTATAGCGATAGGTTCAAGAACTCCGTGGTTGACTGCATTGTTCAGGAAAAGAACTTTTGCAGGTTCAATAAAAATTGCAGAAAGCGGCAGCAATCGATGAGTCACAACCCAGTTGACACCAGCGGTAAGGAAAGCAAGGATGGCCGTCATAACAGGCTGAATCAACAGGTTTGCCACCAGTGCAAGCAGCATACCAATAATACCTGCTGAGAAATTTTCCACCAGCATCTCAAAACCGCCGGCAATTTTACCTTCCGTCAGATCATCAAATTTCTTGATACAGAGACCGCCGACAGGGCCCATTATCATTGCGCCCATGAGCATGGTTACATTTGCACCGACGATGACGCCCATTGTAGCAACAGCACCAACGACCCCGCCGCGAACACCGTGAACCATTTTACCACCTGTATAACCAATAAGTAACGGTAGCAAATATGTTAACATCGGACCGACGAGTTTCGCAAATCTTTCATTAGGGATCCATCCTGCAGCAATAAATAAAGCAGTTATGAGTCCCCATGCTATGAAAGCACCAAGATTCGGCATTACCATACCGCTCATAAAGCGGCCGAACTTCTGGACTCTAACGCGTCCTGAATTTGCCATAAAAACCTCCTAGAATCTTTTACTGATAATTAAAGCTTTTGAAATAAGAGCCGGCACTTCTTCCAAAAGCTTCTGAGAATATTACACCATCCTTTTTGGGATAAAACAAGTTTTTTTTATTTTATTATGGCAGGAACAGAAAATCAAATTCTGGCAGTTTTCAAATATGGCACAATTAATTATGCCAATTTATAAATTGGCATTTTTTTACGGGTAAATCAAATAAATCACGCTGTTTGTGACTTGGTTACAGAATTCTACACAGAACAAATGGTATAGTAGGTATGAATATTTTTCTTGATTGTGGAGGAAACCATATATGGCTAACAGAAAAGTTATCATAATCGGCGGAGTTGCAGGTGGAGCTTCGACAGCAACAAGACTGCGGCGTCTTGATGAGCATGCAGAAATAATAATGCTTGAACGCGGAGATTACGTCTCTTTTGCAAATTGCGGACTGCCCTATTATGTCGGGGGAGTTATAAAGGAACATTCGGCACTCACCGTACAGACTCCTGATGATTTTCGTGCAAAATTTAACATCGATGTTCGAATAAAAAATGAGGTTACATCAATTGACACCAGCGCAAAGACGGTGACCGTTAAAGATCTGGAAAAAAGTACTACGTATTCTGAAAGCTATACACATCTTGTACTGGCCCCCGGAGCTGCACCGGTACATCCCCGTCTTCCGGGAGCTGATTCTCCCAGTGTCTTTACACTGAGAAACATCCCTGATATGGATAAGATTGTCAAATTTATAGAAGAAAAACATCCGAAAAGTGCAGTTGTAATGGGAGGCGGTGCAATCGGTATAGAAATGGCCGAAAACCTGCATGAGCGTGGTCTCGAGATTACCATTGCAGAAATGATGAATCAACTCATAGCTCCCATCGATTATGATATGGCCTGTACTGTTCACTCTTACATAGAAAGTATGGGAATACATCTTGCTCTGGGGAAAGGAGTCAGTGCAATAGATGATAACAATGGAAAACTTCAAGTCAAATTAACCGATGACAGCATCATACCAACGGATATGTTGATTATGTCAATCGGGGTTCGTCCTGAAACAATGCTCGCAAAAGAAGCCGGAATAGCGCTGAATGAAAAAGGTGCTGTCATTACGGATGAACACATGAAAACATCTGCCCCCGACGTTTATGCAGTTGGAGATGCCGTCGAAGTCACCGATAGCGTAACTGGGAAAAAAACATATGTTGCATTGGCAGGGCCTGCAAACAGACAGGGCCGGGTTGCAGCAGATGCAATCTGCGAAACCGAAAGCGCCTATCCCGGAACACAGGGGTCATCGATAATCAAAGTATTTGATATGACAGTAGCTTCTACAGGGGTAAATGAAAAAGCTGCAAAACGACTTGGTCTTGACTACGATAAAGTATACACATGGTCTGCAGATCATGCGACGTATTACCCGGGTGCGGTAAATATGGCGATTAAGACAGTATTCGAAAAGAAGACCGGGCGGATTCTGGGAGCTCAAGTTGTCGGATTCGACGGTGTAGACAAACGATGCGATGTTCTTGCAACGGCAATTCGGGCAAAAATGACAGGACGTGATGTTGCGCAACTGGAACTTTGCTATGCGCCACCCTTCGGTTCTGCAAAAGATCCGGTTAATATGGTCGGATTTGTCATTGAAAATATTATGACAGGGAAAGTAAAGCAGATTCATCTTGATGAAGTTGAAAAGCTGCCCAGAGACGGAAGCGTTCAGCTGATCGATGATCGTGATCCGGAAGGATACGAAACAGGCCACCTTGATGGCTTTAAAAACATTCCGCTGACACAACTCCGCACCCGGCTTGGAGAACTCGACAAGAACAAGAAAGTATATGTCTGCTGCAAAATAGGACTTACGGCATATTTGGGCTGCAGGGTACTTATGCAAAACGGATTCGATGCATATGACGTGGCAGGCGGTTACCGGCTTTATAGCACGATACATTCTGAAAAAAATCCGACCGGGACGACAGTTGCCTCTAAAATATCAGACACAGCGGCACGTACAACGATTGCATCCCAGCATATAAATCTTGATGCCTGCGGACTTCAGTGCCCGGGACCAATCATGAAACTTTCTAATGCACTTAAAACGGCAAAACCCGGTGATGTCATAGAAATTACCGCCAGTGACCCGGCTTTTCCCGGTGATGCCCAGAGTTTTTGCAGCCGTACCGGAGACACTTTTATTTCTACCGAATCAAAAAAAGGTATATCAACGACGCTGATTCAAAAAGGACAAGACAGTGCTCCAGAATCAGGTGTAAAAGTAGTATCTTCAGGGAATAATAAAAACATTATTGTCTTTTCCGGTGATCTTGACAAAGCAATAGCATCGTTTATCATAGCAAACGCAGCAGCCGCTATGGGAAGAAAAGTAAGTATGTTTTTCACATTCTGGGGACTGAATATTTTACGTAAACCAAACAAGGTACATGTCATAAAGAATTTTACTGCAAAAATGTTCTCTTCCATGATGCCGCGGGGAACAAAAAAACTCGGTCTTTCCCGTATGAACATGGCCGGGATGGGCCCAAAAATGATCCGCAATGTTATGAAGAAAAAAAATGTCGACAGTCTTGAACAGATGATACAAACGGCACAACAGAACGGCGTTGAACTGCAGGCTTGTTCAATGAGTATGGATCTCATGGGGATTACAAAAGAAGAGCTCATCGATGGAGTCAAGTGCGTTGGTGCAGCTTCTATGCTGGCGAATGCAGAACAATCGGATATGTCGCTGTTTATTTAGGCGATAATCATATAACTACTCTTTTCACTCCTTACAGGAAATGTAAAAGTTTTCTGTAAGGTTTTTTTCAACAGTAATTTTAAAAAAAATGACATTCATGCTATACTTCCTTTCATATGGAGGGAGTTACATGCAGTCGTCGGAAAGTCTTGAATATTTTTTCTCTACACATCTTACCTTCTGGGATAATCTTTCTCCAACGGAAAAACGATATGTAGCAGCGGGAACCAGCGAGGTTTTTTTCAAAAAGGGGACGACGCTGCGAACTGATGACCGAAATTGTCTCGGACTTATGATCATCAAAAGCGGGTTCATACGAGTCTATATGCTCTCTCCCGAAGGGCGTGATATAACGCTTTTCCGGATAAAACAGGGCGATGTATGCATTCTTTCTGCTTCCTGTGTCCTGAATCAAATAAACTTCGAGGTTTCTATGGATGCAGAGGCTGATACATCCGTCTATATGGTCAGGACTCCTGTCTACCGGGAAATTTCAGATCACAATATCTACGTACGGGAATTCGGATATGAAGTTGCAGCCCGCAGATTTTCCGAAGTTATGTGGGCTATGCAGCAAATACTTTTCATGAGTTTTGATAAACGGCTGGCTATTTTTCTGCTGGAAGTTATAGATCGTCAGCAGGAGAACACCGTCAAAATGACACATGAAGAAATAGCAAAAAATACCGGTAGCGCAAGGGAAGTCGTAACCCGCATGCTTAATTATTTTGCCAGTGAAAAAATAGTAGTACTATCCAGAGGATCAATAACCGTTATCAACGAACACAAATTAAGAGAAATAGCCGGAGATTATCAGGAACTATGAAAAAAAAAGAATTTTTTCTCTGTATACTGTTTCTCATGTATACATATCTCTCAGCACAAAATAATTTTTACCAGAATATTCCGCCGAAACCTAAAAACAGACCAAGTGTGGCTCTCATTCTTGCAGGCGGAGGAGCACGGGGGTTTGCCCACATTGCTGTTCTGGAACTTCTTGAACAAGAAAAAATACCGATCGACATAGTTATCGGGACAAGCGCAGGATCAATAATAGGTTCACTGTATTGTGCAGGATATACTCCTGCACAAATAAAAAAGGAACTTGCCTATCTTGACTGGAGCGCCATATTTCATGATGCTACAACGTCTCCTTTTGAAAACACACTGGGAGATCATAGTACCTCAAGTACGCCCTTCAGAATCAATTTAGCAAAGGATCCCCTGAATACAGGATTACAGCTTGGCACAGGACTTCTAACAGGACAGCACGCGTATGAATTGTTTAAAAAACTCACGCTACGGATACCTTCCGACAAAAACTTTAATGAGCTTTGTATCCCCTTCCGTGCTGTAACAACAGATCTGCTCAAGGGAAAAACGGTCGTCCTTTCACAAGGGGATCTGGCAGAAGCCGTACGGGCAAGTATGAGTATACCGACTGTCTTTCAACCCTTTGCCATTGATGAAAACTACTATATAGATGGTATGGCCCTCGACAATACACCGATAGATGTAGCAGTAAAAATGGGTTACGATATAATAATTGTCTCAGAAATCTCAGACACTCTTGAAACTGATTATAAAAAATTTGAGCAACAACCGCTGCTTACGTCTCAGCAGATGATAAATATGCCGCAGATCGAAAAAAACAGAAAATATTACCGCTATGCTGATCTTATTATCTACCCCGACTACGCAGGCAAATCCGTAATCGATTATCAAAATGCTGTAGAAATATATAATAAAAGTAAGCAATCTGTCAAAGAATTCCGTACCCCGGTCAAAAAAATAAAGGAGCAGATAGATACGCTGTCTGAACCCGGCAGAGAGACAACTGAAGTACACAAAAAAACTTCTTACTATGACAATCCGTTACCGACTCCGACAAAATTGATAATTCATGGAGTGACGGAGAAGGATACTGAATACATAAAAAAGAAATTTTCTCAGATAGCAGGAAAAAAACTGACGCCTGAATTCTATACCCATTTTTCGCAAAGTATCTATCAGTCCGGATTATATCAACAAGTAGTTACCAGACTGACAGATAACGGCACCGTGCTTGAGTTATATTTACGTCCCCAAAACAGACAGAAAGCAGTTATACTGTTCGGAGGAAATTATAAGTTCGGCATAGCGGCAGATGCCCAGTCGTCGCTCTCCCTCTTTACAGATCTGCAATGGAGGGGGCTCACCGGCAGCGGTTCCGTACTGGCACTAAGAACAACCTTTATTGATACCCTTGCAGCACAACTTATGTTTATGCAGCCGATGGGATCACATTTTTTTACCCAGGTTCTCTGTTCCTATCAAGACAACAAAAATACTATAACTTCAGGATGGAAACATTATTCTATTACGGCAGGCAGTTTGCGACAGGCTGCTGTACAGGCACGGCTGGGTATACCTTTTTTAACATATAATACATTTCTTTCAGGAGCCGGTATACGATGGTACGATACAACAGAAATTATGGATACCGGCGCGCGGGGAGTTAACGGAGACTTTTTTACAGGATACCTTTCCAGTAATGTCGATCACGCTATCTTTCCTGCAAGCGGTTCTTCTCTCTCGATAAAAGGAACCGGAATTCTACCTATAGATAAACATGACACACAGCCGATTATGGATATTGTTCAAATAGAAGCTCTTGGAGCCATACCGGTAAATAAAAACCTTAGTATCGTGATGAGCTGCTTTGCAGGCTCCAACCTTTCGCAGACGCTGAATAAACTTCCCGGGCTGCAGCCTGTTTATGCATTTTCACTTGCAGACTCACGCTACTTTCCACAAATAACAGATTCAGCGGTTTACGGAATCCACAAAGCGGTTATTTCAGCAGGGATCCGCTTTACCCCAGCAGGGAATCTTACGCTGATCGGAGGAAAAGCGATTTTTTCAATCTCCGGTGCAGCAGGTAATATCTGGAGCAGTTATCAAACCATCTCACTGAAAAATCTTTGCTGGCGTGCATCTGTTGATGCCGGAATCCGTATAACGGAGGGATCAGGCCTGCTGCTCCGACTGGGAGCCGGTAAGACAAGAAATTATATACTGCCGTTTATTTCCTTTGAGTTCGGGAATATCAGATATTAAAAACAGTCGTATAAAATAACGCTATACGGGCCGGCCGGTTCAGGCTTACAGCATAGCATACAATTGCTGTCCTCTTTTTTCGAGATCAATAAATTCTTTTTCCCCGGGAATGCCCTGCCACTCATACTGCTCCATCTGTTCCCATTTCAGACCTGCAGTACGCTCCTCATACTCTTTTTTTGCACCACCGATCCAGCCCCAGCTGCCGATGCGAAGGACCTTTTTATTATTATAGTGTTTTCGGGTAAACAGATCGAGAATATAAGCCATCGGCGGATACAGTTTGTATTCGTATGTCGGAGCAGAAATAACCAATGCTTCCGCTTTATAAGCTGCTGCCAATACTCTGGAAACGTCTGTTTCGGGAACAGGCAAAATTGTAACGGGAATATCTTCTCCGGCAGCAGCGGCGGCTTTTTTTATTCCTCTGACGACAGCTTCTGCCGCCTTGCGCGTATTACCATACATGGATCCGGAAATAACGCAGACTTCCCGTTCACCGGTACCAGTCGTATTATACTCAGCATACCGCCGATATCGTTCAATAGCAGTTTCAGGATGAGCCCGCCAGACAATTCCGTGACTCGGGGCAACAACCTTTATATCTATATCGGCTGAGCAAAGTTTTTCTATCGCACGCGTAACAAAAGTACTGAAACTGGCAACAATAGTAGCATAATAACGCAATCGCTCCTCTTCATAAAAAACCTGTTCAGAGTCGCTGAATTCATCGTCAAATATCCGGTCTCCGGTTTTTCCATAGCCTCCGAAAGCATCACAGGAAAAAAGAGTTCCGGACTTCGGTTCAAAGGTTGCCATTGTTTCAGGCCAGTGAACATTCGGAATTTCATAGAATGAAAGTTCAGTACAATCACCAAGATCAAGTTTGTCACCGGTCTTTACTTCATGCAGTGTAATCTCAGATCCAACCTTCAGGAAATTCTTTACAAGTGCACACCCCTTCGCTGTTGCATAAATTTCAACCTCAGGATTCTGCCGGATAAATTCCGGCAGATAGCCGGTATGATCAGGTTCCAGATGATTCAGAATGAGATAATCGAAACGGGCCTTTTCCCCTAATTCCGAAAGCTGCTTTTTGAGCAGATCGACAGCTTCCTGCCAGTCTGCAGTCAAATCAATAAGAGCGGCTTTTCTGCCTCTCACAAGATATGAATTAAGCGTTACCCCGTCTGGAATAGGCCAGAAGCCCTCGAACAATGGATGATTTACAACATCCGAATGTAACACATAAATATTTGAAGAAATTGTGTGAATTTTCATACTGTAACTATACCATCGTCTAAAACAAGGTACAAGGGAAGAACTAAAAAAAATGGAGTATATCGGACTCGAACCGACCACCTACAGATTGCGAACCTGTCGCTCTACCAGATGAGCTAATACCCCGAAAAACGTTAGTACTATAGCATAAATGCAAATTATATTCAATCAGATACGTGCACTATCCATTATCCACTATGCTCGGAAATTCATAAATGGAACCAAGCCTGATCGTTCTGCCCGTTCCGGAAGATTCGTTTTCTTCTACTCCATTCGTATTCTTTATACCGTCCTGACCGTATGCTCCATATCCTGTCCCGATAAGAACAGCAGTCCCCCCGATCGCGGTAAATCCGTCTGTATATTTTTTTTGATCATCAAAAAAAATTGTATCCGCTACAGTACCGCCGCAGGCTGCAAGAGCTTTTTCATAGGCGCAGGGGGCGGGTTTCCCTTTTAAATCACAAGCCCGTACATCGACAATAGCATCAAAAAGATCATCAACTCCAAGATATTTTAGTACACGTTCTGCATGCTCTGAGGGGGCATTCGTGAGAATGACCTTATTCTGCTCCAATGATTCAAGAAACGGCCGCAACCGCGGAGATTTCTCAAGCTCCTCTATTTCATTATCAGGATGGACACGTGCAAAATATGCTTCCGGATCATGGAATCCTTCACTTGAAAGCCATGCAAGCGTTGTACTATGGTAAGGAAGATTTTTTTTACGTAATTTTACAGCTTCTTCAAAACTTACATGAAAAAAATCAGCCACACACTGAAGCATTCGCCGTGTAATTCCATTACACATCGCTGCACTGCCGGGATAAAGAGTATTATCAAGGTCAAAAATCAGATGCTGTATTTTCATATTTCAAGTATACCAAAATAGAAAAGTATTGGGAACACGTCGTTTTTAAATTTTCCGGTTTCGTTGACACCGAATGATTTCATGCGTAGAATAAGATATTATCTGCACAGCTGTTGAGCAGACATATTTTGAATATACTTTGGAGCTGAATATGGAAACACCTTTACGCGAAAAATACGGAAAATATTTTACACTCATGAAAAAACTATCCCGCGCTGCAGAGAAAATTGATGAAACCAAGGTATATGAACCTGCAAATCCCGACACAAGAAAAATAATGTATAGCATGCTTGAAGAAAATCTTCTGCCCGGTTCGAGACTTGAGGGAATCGAAAATTTTAAAGCCTTTTACGATGCAGTAAAAAGCGGACAGCACGGGCTTATACTTATGGAACATTATAGTAATATGGATCTGCCGGCGATAGTCTATCTGCTGGAAAAATACGGTGAAGACTGGGCCAGAGATCTCTCTTCGAGGATCGTCGCCATAGCTGGGATGAAGTTAAATGAAGCTAATCCGATGGTACGGGCATGGGCTGAAGGTTTTACCCGCGTAGTTATTTATCCCACCAGAAGCCTCGATAAAGTAGAAAATCAAGAAAATCTTTCTACAAAAGCTAAAGAAGAAGAAGAAAAAAGGGCCCGAAAAATAAATCTGGCGGCGATGCGTGTAATGGATCAATGTAAGCACCGGGGTGAAGTCATTCTTGTTTTTCCGAGCGGAACACGATTCCGTCCCGGTCATCCGGAAACAAAAAAAGGATTGCGGGAAATAGACAGTTATTTGAGAATGTTCAATAAAATGATACTCGTTTCCATTAATGGATGCTGTCTACGGATTAATCCCGCTGACACAGAAGATATGCTTTCGGATCTCGTCGCGCAGGACAAAGTTATTATGACAGCAAGCCCGGTCTTAGACTGCAAACAGTTCCGCAAAAATATACTGACAAATCTTCCGCAAGATGATCCTGATCCTAAACAGAAAGTAATAGATCATGTCATGGATATTCTGAATGCCCAGCATGACGAAATAGAAAAGACAAGATTCAACTAGGAAATATTCTGTCAAATAGTATTTTTGCACCAGAGGTTCTTATTCGAAGTAGAAACAGCTGCAGCACCGGAAGCAATAATGCGTTCCGCAGAATCCATACTGCGAATAAGCCCTCCACCGATAAGTTCTTTTGTCATATTCTTTGTGCGGTCCTTTATTTCTGTTAGAGCTATTCCCGGCATGAGTTCTATAAAGTCGATATCCCGGTCTGTATTCATCTTTTCAAGTCCTTCAAGAGAACGGGAATCGACCATAAAAACCCGTAGTATTGTCTTTAAACCGGCTTTTTTACAATACTTTAGAGAATTCTGTTTAATTGAAATAACTCCGTCCGTTTTCGTACGGTGGCAGACGTATTCAGCAGCAGCACGCCCGCTTGAAAGCCCTTCTATTAAATCTATATGAACGAATACCGTTTTTCCATTTCGTTTAAGTTGATCCACGTATTCAGGAACAGTAAGAATTGTCCCGAACAATAAAAAAACTATTGCACACGAACTTTCAAGACAGTTATGCAATTCGTCTTCGGTACGGATTGCCGCAATCACACGATTATTCCGAAAAAATGATTCCATAGCATCAGTATAGCATTTCTTTCCGGATAATAGAATATATTGATTCCGGCCGGACACGACAAAACGTTACAAGGTAACACTTACTGTATTTTTTACGTATTTGCTTATATAATCTATTCATGAATAAGCAAATACAACGGCAGTCAAAAAACAGCAGAAAACTTGTAAAGCGTTTTCATCTGCTGCCAGCGGGAATTATTGTAGCAGTAATAATTCTTGTAGTGGTAGTCTCTACTAACCGATATACCAATAAAACAGTCTCTGTAGTATTTTACAATATTCCGGATACAATACAGTACGAGCTGGAACTCCGGATAAAAAAATTGAAAAGTTCCGGCATAACATTTTCTACCTGGCCGGCAGAAGAAAAACTGACAAAACAAATTTCAAAAAAATATGGTCTGTTTTTTGTATGGAAAGGCGCACTGGCGGATCAATTTGCAGAAGAAGCAATCAGCCCTGATACAAAGTTGTATCACGCTCTGCCGCCTTCTATTGCAAGGGCAGGACTCTATGACGGACAGCAGAAAATGATTCCGCTGCTTATGGACAATTATGAAATCGCGTTTTACCGGACATACCGGAATGCTGCCGGACTTCAGATCCCGGAAACATTGAATTCTTTTGAAGATTACCTTCGCACGGTAAAAAAACATGCGGAAATACCGCTCGTCTGTGCCGGCAGCAATGACAGGACGTTACTCGGATTTGTATCTGCACTCACAGAATCTGTCTGCGGCTCTGAGGGATACGCTGCGCTTGTCGGAAATGTCAGGGAGACACCATCGGTCGATAACGTCGCAGACGCAACGCTCTCCGGGTCCGTTTCTTTCCGGATGGTACTTGATAAGATCCGGTCATGGCAGCAGGAAAAACTGCTCATGCCGCAGTGGTACAAATTGAAGGAAAAAGATATCGATATGTATATGAAAAATCATCTGACGGCAGCCGTGTTCATGCCGCTCAGTACGCATCGTACAAAACAGTTTGTTCTTATAAAATACTATGATGCGGCCAGATTCCCGATTGATAAAACAATCGCAAATCACGCGATTGTTGCTCCGGTTATTGAAGGAATAATGTTCCGCAACAAAGCAGGCGAGCAGGATATTCTCGAGCAGCTGTTGTCTGCCGACAATCAGACACAGCTTTCTACAAAGACAATGCTTGCACCGGTAGCTTCCAGAGCAGCCGCGAGCGACCGTCAGTCCGACGACGTCCGTTACTGGGCGGCCTCCTGTTCAGACGGACCTGTCGCAGGATTATATGACGACGCATTTACCGACGACGCCACAGCTGCAGAATTTGCGGCACAAATCAGAGACTATGTGAAAAAATAAAACGTCGGTACGACCGTTTTATTTTTTCAGAAATTAATGTCCGGCACCGGTACCGATATAATACGCAACCCGATAAAGATCACCGGGAGTAAAGCCGACGGCTGCTTCCCATGATGCAGATGCAGGATCGGGCTGTGCCTCGATGCAGGTACGAACATTTGTCGCCTTTTTATCGAGCGGTGCCGTCATCGTTTCCCATCCGCCGGCAGCAGAGCCGTCACGAGCAAGGTCAAGCGCCGAGTCATAGTACGCCAGCTTTATACTGTCATACGAATTTATTCGCGACATATACGAGATGTACGGCGTTGTCCCATGAAGGGTCAGATCGGCCCACATACCAGAATCATCAATAACAGCAGAATCTCCGAACGTGTATGCGGCACCGTTCTCAGGATTATTTGTTGACTTGACATATATGAGCTGATTTTTCGTATTTTCAAATATTATATGTATAAAACCACTCGAATCAACCTTGGCGGCAACATAGTCACTCACCAAATTGTAATTTGCATCATGTGTCGACAGAACACTTTGGACTGTCCAGTCGGAAGCAGACATAGGACTGTTCTTGTTTGAACGTGCCAGTCTGAGCGTTCCCGTATCAGCATCTATATATACCAGAACCGGATAATTGTCATCGTCAACTGCGAGCGCAACGGTCTCTCCCGTACCGGCGGACACGGACAGACCATCGTCAAACTGACTGACAACGGAACAAGTTCCTGTAGAAGTAGTTTGGTAAGGCCAACTACCATAGGTATATGATAAAGACGCGGTGTCCTCATCATCAGATCCGCCATCGATTCTTATCCACGGCAGTTCAAAGTTGGTCGAATTGCCAAAATTGGTCGAATCGGGAAATGCTTGTCCGTCCTTTACATCGGCATATTTTACGGAATTCGAAAGTCGATCATAATACGCAACATGTATATAGCCATCATCCGTTCCGCGTGCAACTCGCAAATTCTTAAATTGCTGAAGCATCCTGTCGTGATAGAATAATTCAAACCGATAAATATGATCAGAACCGGATTTCACGGTCAATGAAGGAGCACTGTCGTCATACAGATAGACACCGCCGGCATGCGTTATACCGCTGACCCAGTCAGAGTCTCCATTACCCCCCTGATAATTCGCGGAATAGAAGACATTCACCTGTCCGGTGTTGTCTACGGAAATATCGGTTTCTTCAGGCGGATCATAGGCAAAGAATACACGGGTTGTACTATCATCATCACCCAGTTTACTTCTGTAGACTTCCGCATCCGAATAATTACTCCAGGAAGCATAAAGATCACCTGTAGACGGATTCATAGCCATAGCGGGATATATCGGCGTCGAACTTCCTGCAAAATAGTCATCCTCATTACTCTGCCAGACATGTACATACCGGTCATTCGTCCAGTAAGTCGTATCATCAACATTCGAAACGGCTTCGCTGTTATAGAGGCTCGAGTCTTTGTCCAGATTGTTAAGAGAAGTAACCGAATTCACGGAAATCCCCAGATACCCGTCTTTTGCGTCGGAAGGCATCGTAAAAGTGAGCGTACTGTTAGCTGTCGTTACCGACGGAGATTCCATCGTATACTTCGTACCGGAACCGTCGGAATTCCGAGTAATAATCAACGTCAGCTCGGTTCCCTCTGCTCCAAGGTTAAATCCGGTCAGCGTATTTGCCTTTTCTCCGCGGAGGAGCGGATACGCACCGCTTCGTGAACGATTCGTGTTATAACTCGAATTACGATGGATTTCTGTAATATACGGAACGACATCCATCCTGTAGAGCGATGTCAGAGAGCCGTCCGTACTTGTCCCGGAAGTCTGTTTCGTGCTGTAGCCTGAATTTTCATTGTCAGAGTACAACGGTTCCGCATAATAGGTAGTGCCGTCGATACTCGGATAATCCGACGATGAAGCGGTTCCGCAAGACGGTATTCCCTTATTGAGTGCAAGTATCTGAACTTTAACATCAGTTGCAACTGAATCTGTTATCTTTGACGTATCCCATGAGAACTTCCAGGGAGCCGTCTGCCCGCCGGCATCGTACGTATTCGTTCCAACTTCGAACTTAATTCCCTTATCGCTGAAGGCGTCTGCCCCCGACCATGTTCCGTTCGTGCAAACGGCTATAAGATAATAAGTTACACCGTTAACGGTTTCCGTAGGAGGAATACGGACAGTGTCCGGGGAAGTAACCAGGTCATTCAGGCTATTCTCCATTCCGGGGACACTTACATAGAGTGCGGAAAGCTGTCTGTTATCGTGTGCAAAACCGGTAATAACAATCTGTCCGGAAACTTTCGGATCCCGGTCATATTCCCCCGTCCTCCCGGTCGTAAATGTTGTCTCAGGCAAATCATCTTCCAGTTCGATATGACCATTATCCTTACTGTTCGCGTACAGGCTGTTGTCGGAAATACCTGTCCAGTAAAACGGCGTAATGATAGCACTCGGCGGTGTCACATTTTTGAGATTGACGCCCATATGCACCGTTATATCAGCATGCTGGCTGTTGTCGCAAATCCTTGTTGCAGCAGTCGAATCCCATATCTTGAACGTAAACGGTATGTTGTCCGACATACCGAGCGTATCGCCGGTTGTACCGGCCTTGAGCAGATCCCCAATCTGCATATTAATGCTTGAGAGAGTATCAAGTGAATAATCTGTCGTTCCACTGCCCAGACTTTTTTTCTTATTGCTTCCGCTGACAGTCGTATTCGTTCCGCCCGGATAACGGTAACTGTAATAAATTTTACCATTACCGCCGACTATTTCCGGTTTGATCTCCGTGTATCCCTTTGCCGTAAGCAGCGGAGTTGTACTGGATCCGAGTTCAATCGACGTACCGAGTTTATCCACATCGTATATACCGGCGGACACATACCTATAGGAAAGAGCGGCAGCGGAATTTAATGCGTTCCATTCATCATCATCTATAATCCTATTGTTATTGCGATCGGTACCGACCTGAACTCCTGCAATGCGAGGCGCATTATTACTTACGAAAGCCGGAGTATCCGCTGTGTATGTATATGAATCGTACACATAGAAATCATTATCGGCGTCACGGACTTCCTGTGTCGTATATCCTGCAGTACCGCCGCCATACACCGACTTGCCGACGTTACCCGAGGTACCGATGCTGTAATTGCCTGCCGCATCAAATACGACATAGTGGATTTCGACCGGGCCGTCAGGAATATTTCTGGAACAGATATTCGCTTCCCACGTCCATGTTGTACCACTTTTGGTTACGCCTTCAATCATACGGTCACCGTCGTCGTTGAGCGGAGTACCGTAGCCGTAGCCGTAGCCCGAATCCGTCTGTAAAATTCCGGAACTGCTTTCCGTTACAGTATTGTCGACGACAAGTGCAAGCGCAAAATATGCGGTAGTATACGTCGGTTCCGGACTGCCGTCTATAGTAACGGAAGTGTCATCTGCGGATTTTATCGTATATATGGCATTTCCGATCTCTACCAGTCCGCCCGGATGAATATTACTGTCTGGTTCGGTAAGAGTCAGAGAAGAAAGATTCGTTGCATCACGCGTATCAAGTTTCTTATATTTCCAGTATAAACCGGATTTATACACAACGGTACCGTCTGCTGTACCGGTATCTACGTCAGCTGCAGAGATAGCAGACTTGATGGAAACCGCATTACCGCCAGTATCTGTCGAAATCATCGGATCAAAGACGGTGTACGTGTAATCAGCAGCCGTATCAGCCGTCAGATCGCGGCGCAAGAAGTAAAAAGCTGTACGTGCAAAACCACTCTGATTTCCGTCCACGGCACTTTCCGTTACCTGTGAACCGAACGTATAAAAATTATTGCTCTGTTGTACTTTCGGATCGATCGTATAGCCTGATCCCGATATTATAAGATTCGGAGCAGTGTTATCATAATTGACGGAAATCGATTTCGGTGCCGTCGTATGAGAAGTCGGTGTTGCATTATCTTCCGCAGTCACTATAAATAAGAGATTTCCGACGCCGGTACCGGTATCAAGTCTGTATTTGAATCTGACTGTTTTTTTATCGCCCGACTGCACAACGGACCAGGCTGAACTCGACTGTATTGATTCTTCTGATACAAGTTCGTTTCCATCTATAGTCAATGTTTTGATTGAGTCATCGTCGGTTGCCGTACCGGTAAGATACCAGTTTCCTTTTACCCACATATCGTCCGTATATTCACGTGACGCGGTTCTGGCTGTATCATATAAAATATCATCCGATTGAACGAGATATAGATCACTTATAACCGGTGTATCGGCGTCGAATGAAACGATTCGGTCGACTGCAACGCTTTTTGTCGGTCTCGTGTCCGTATCGGTTGCATAGATTCGTATTCCGACTGCATTCGTGCCGGTTTCCGGGTCCAGCTCCCCATTTTTGTTGACGTTAAGGCTCCAGCTCGAACCGCTGAAAGAGGTAAGCAGCCCCCAGTCCGTCCCGTCCGTAGAACTACCGCTGAAGGTACTGGTTCCCATTTTCCAGGTATCATGCGCAGCGTCTGTCGGTTTATACGTTGAAATTTTATATACAGTTCCGATCGAGGCCATATAATCAAGATCGCTTTCCGTAGGCACGGCGGTTGTATACGCATCTGTATCAACAATTCCGTACGACGCAGAAGAGCGTTCTGCATAGCCGCTGTAGGTATGTGCCGTTGAGAGAAGTTGTACGAAAACCGCATTCACACTGCCGTCATCAGTTGCGGAACCGCTCAGTCTGACGGTACCGCCGAGGGAAATACCGTTAACTTCAGGATAATCTATTGTTACCTTGGGACGCCCCCCCTGCGGATCAAGTAAAACAAGCTGCGGCTTTTCCGTACTATTTCCCGCTTCGTCGACAGCTTTGATCCAGATATATAATTTAACGACAGACGTAAAGGAACTGTCCTCGAGTGCACTCTGAGTCGTTACGCCGAGATCGACGAGGTACGTATTCAGAAGTTCCGAATGCGTCGTCGTAAGGGAAGAATCTGTATCACCGTCAAAATAGACATACCATGAAAAAGATGCATCCTTTATTTCCGTATAAACGGATCTTCCGGATTTGCCGTCAAGCAGGGAAGATGTCGTTCCGGAATCATCGTCGCCTTCAGTCCACGAGGTAAGAGCTGTATCATTGTCATCGGGAGACTGCGTACCGCTTACAGAAACCGCATAGTATAATGCTCGGGGGCTTTCATCGATGGAGCCGTAAGCCGTTACTTTTCCGCTGCTCGTGGTTGAACTGCTCGGATTAAGCGTCGTAACAGCCGGCACGGTGTTGTCTACAGAAAGATTCAGCGTCTGGGACTTTTCATTCGATGCATTATCAGTTGCCGTTACAGTAATTGTCATCGTACCGGTTCCGTCAGAACAAAGTATATCGGTAAAAAGATAGGTCCCGTCATTGTCCGGAATTGCTGTTAAAGTCTGTTCTGCTACATCAGTCAAACCGGAAGTGACCAGTTTTATGGATTTAATGCTATTCGCGTCGGTTGCGACACCTTTCAACTGGAATGTTTTTGTCGAACTGACAGACGTTCCGTTTACGTCATGTACAGCTCCTCCCAGCGTTATCGATGAATAGCCGCTTGTCGTCCAGCTGTCGCCGTCGTCGGCACTTATTCCGTCGATACTTATATCAGGTGCGGCCATGTCTTCCTTTATATATGCAAAAGTATCAGAATCAGAAGATGATGTACCGAATGTATGTGTACCGTCAGTAATTTTCATCGTAGACTGGAGTACTGAGGTTTCGGCAGCCGCTGAGGTAAATGTTGTCCCCTTTGCATCCTTTACACTGAATTCCAGTACGTAGGAACCATCACCCTCCGGCAGACTGTAGCTCCAGGAGCCACTCGAAACAGGGACAACTTCGGAATCACTGAAATCTTCCGCGGACTTGAATTTGTACCGGATGGCCATGGAAAGACCGGACGTTCCGTCGTCATCAGTAACGGTTCCGTAGAGTGTTTTCGTACCGGTCAGCCAGACGGAATTTGAAGACGTCATACCGGAAAGATCAAGATTGGCAATCTTTATAACCGGTCGATCTGTATCCTGATTCACAATGACCGGTATATAATCAGAATTTCCGGCAGCAGGAACATTACTGTTACCCGCATCATCCGTAGCGACGGCACGCAGATAGACGGTTGTTCCGTCACTGATCGAGCCGAAAGCTGTTACCGAGTCAACGTTTGCTGCCCAGCTGTACGGACCGTTTCTGAATGTTTGAAGCGTAGTCCAGTTTGCGGTATCGGTACTGTACTGAAGCTCTACGGTTTTGAGAGACTGATCGTCGGAGGTCGTACCCGCAATTGTGACCGTTCCGTTTACCTGCGTACCGGCAGTTCCGGAATCAGCATCGGAAATATTTGAAAATGTTACAGTCGGTGCTGTATCATCAAGCTGGAACATAAACAATGATGATTCATATTCATTTCCGACTTTATCGGTAACACGTGCCCATACGGTACCATTCGTAATCGTAGCAGCCGGTATATCTGCCGTCCATGTATTTCCGGCTACTGTCGCCGTTACTCTATGATCCGCATCCGCTGTTCTGCTTCCTATCAGGAGTATAACGGAGGCGACACCGCTTTCAGCATCGGAGTCCGTACCAGAAACTTCAACGTCATTCCGGCCGTTAACCAGTTTGGTTCCTTCAGGACTTGTCACAGTGACCGTCGGGGCAGAAACGTCAATATGTAAATCGGTAATAGATGCAGTATTTATATTTCCGGCACGATCCGCCAGCCGAAGATAAATTGCCCCGCCATTCGTTATGGAAGAAATCGTTCCTTCCCATGAAGCCGTACCGGCAAGAGAAGCCCAGTTTTCGTTATCGAGACTGTACTCAACAGAGACAAGTCCGCTGCCGCTGTCGCTCGCTGTTCCCGCCACCGTGAGCGAAGTCGTATTATACCATACCGTATCCGAGATTTCGGTTCCCTTTGTTTTGATATAGGGGATATGATTATCAGAATCCGTCCCCGTTCCGAAGGCGGGAGCATGTGTATCTATCATTACGGTACGGGTAACCGTAGAACTCTTACCTGCACGGTCCGTCGCAGTAAACACAAGTGCATACGTACCGTCGGCTCGCGGAGAATCTCCATTCGCAATACCGAATACATAGGTCCATTTTCCGGCTGAAGGAGTAATCTCTATCGCTGTACCGCTATTTATACTGACAGTTACTGCAGCAAGCTGCCAGTCGTCGCTGACCGATCCGCCGAACGTACAACTGCTTTCATCCGTATCCACGGTTGCAGAATCGTCGTTGCGTAAATAGTGAACATCGCCGGTATTTATTGCCGTCTCATCCAGTACCGGTTCCGCTGTATCGTAATAGAATACGACTTCCGTCTCGGCAGACAGGTTACCGGCATTGTCGGTCGCCTGCATTTTTAATTTTTTTTCACCCTTGGAAGTGCCGAGATCGGCGGAATCGATGGACCAGTTTGTACCGTTCAGTGCAATATTCGTCCATGTACCGCTGTAACCGCTGCCCGTATCCAGCTGATACCGTACCATTTTACTTTTCAGACCGGCAGAATCATCTGCAGCGGATCCTTTTATCGTACACATTTCGGCAGCGACGCTCGTTCCCTTCCCCGGCGTCGTAATTTCAATTGTCGGATTTATTGTATCCATGCAGACGGTTATACTCTCTGTCGTTACATTACCGGCCTTATCTGTCAAGGCAATCGAATAGACGTACGTTCCGTCGTCAGAATGATCTGCTGCGGCCGTCTGCGAATAAGACCAGGACGAACCGTCTGCCGTCGGTGCAGTCCATTTATCGGCTGCAATCTCCTGAGCAGTACCGTTATCTTTGCACACACGTAATACGGCGGTAGCAAAATTTGTTTCTGACAGCGTGCCTCCGAGCGAAAATCCGGCTTTTGCATAATAGACAGACCCGAAAAATACCGTCTCTGCATTTGTTCCATCGGCTTTATTGACTGAACCATCGGTAACATTCACTGTCGTTGCAGGCACTGTCGTATCGATCGTAAACGCTACAGGACCAACAACCGTCTGGTTGGCCGCCTTGTCCCGCGCAGTAACAGAAACTGTATGGTTTGTTTCCGAAAGGCCGTATTTTGTAAGCGTCCATATTCCGGAAGCATCAGGCGTTACCGTTTCGGGCTCACCACCGTCCAGCGTAACTTTTACTGTGTCAAGATTACCGTCGGACGCTGCCCCTCTGAACTGATAAGATGAAGTATCTATATAAGCATCGGCTGCCGGAGTCGTAATCGAGGCACTGGGTGGATTTGCATCATAGAAAATCGTATGGGAGACCTCATCCGCAGATCGGCCGTTTGTATCAGTATCGTTCACTTTTACCGTATAAATTCCATCTTCTGAGAATTTATCCACTGAAATACTGACAGACCACGTGGTTTTATCCTGTTCGACAGATTCTTTTGACAACGCGGCTGCTGATTCTATACTATTGCCGGCAGGAGAATACGCCGTTACCGTCGGTTCCTGCGGATTCGTATCGGTAACACTTACCATCAGGGAGGCATTATCTGATCCCGTATTTGTCGTATCTCCGCTGACTGAGATAACCGGTTGTTGTTTGTCAAAGGTAAGGCCGGTAATTATGACCGCATCCGATTCATTACTAAGCGAATCCTTAGCTTTAAGATACAGTGTTTCATTATTTCCTTCTGTCACCGGAATAGCAGCAAAACCGCTTGCTATGGCAGCAATTGAGGTGCAGGAATCCGCAGATGCCCAGCTATAGTAAATTCTGTTTTCCGGTGTACTGTACGTATCGTTCAACTGCAGACTCAACGAATACGTTTCGGAGGCAGTAGTATAACTGCTGTTGGATTCATAAACCGTACTTCCGGAGTTTAAATTATTCACCGTTATGGACGGACCTGTTTTATCGATAATAACAGATGCCGTTTTCAGGGATGTATGCCCTGCAGTATCCTGCGCGTAAACTGTAAAAGACCAGTTTCCGGTAAAAACTTTCGTTGCAGGGACAGTCAGTGACCATACTTTATCAGATAGAAGTCCGGTACCTCCCGAATAGGTATCTGCAGCGAAAGTTATAAGCCGATTATCCACGGCTGTTCCTAACAAAGCAGAAGCTGTTGTTGTCACCCCGATTTCAGTACCATTTACCGCATTCCCATTCAGGGAAGCTGTAACATAAAAATCTGAAAGATTTGCTTCTTTTATTATACCGCTGACAGTAACATCGCTGTTTGTAAGACTGACAATTTCGTTCGATGCGTCTTTTACTGATATCGAGTCGGCTTCACTGTCTCCCTGAATTACCGGAGCACTGCTATCAGGATACAGATGCGGTGTTGTCGGACACACCGTTATATTGCCTGCTGCATCTTCTGCTGCAATTGATACCGTATATTCTTTATTAAGATTACCACTCCAGTTTATCGGAGCTGTCCATGAAGTTCCCGAAACAGAAGCAGCACGCCAGTCAGTACCTGCGGAATAGTCCGTTTCACCGGTACTACCCTCCGACAGTTTATAATAAACACCAGAAATATTCTTTTCAGTTACAGTTCCCGATACGGCAGCCGTATATGCACTGTTCACAAAACTGAGATCCGCAGTCTCAGGATTAGTAATTACCAGTACCGGAGAGGTTGAATCCATGGTCACCATTACTGTCGACGTAGAGGTATGATCCGCCGCGTCTTCAGCCGTAATACTAAATTTCCATTTTCCATCGTTTGTACTGCTCACCGGAACGGTAAACGACCAGTTGGCAGCTGTTACTGATTTATAGTCTGCCGCCGTATAAGTCACCAGATACGCTGTATCTGACGAATCAGTAATATGGTCCTGTCCTG
>JALCCK010000048.1 GCA_022640795.1 Treponema sp. | reverse complement strand
CTGCAGAACCGACCCGGAACTACGAAAAAATCTGTATCGGTGTGAAAGCAGACAGGAACTGTTGTGCCGTGCGGAACAGGAAGGTTTCAAATTTACTAACAGAGAGGCGACGACTGCACTGCAGAACATGACAATGAACGCGCTGGATGAGGATGCGGCTCAGGAAGTACACGAACTCAAAATCTGGTATGAACTTCAGACGGAAGGAGAAGATCCGCTTGCCGTCTGTACCGCCTGTTCCCTGCGTTATTCGTGTTCAAATTACCGTCAGGAAGAAGCAGCTGAAGAGAGTTCGGCATTAACAACATCCAGCAGACATTCGAAATAAACTAATTCCCTGAAAGTTCCGTTCCGTGAAACGGCATATGCATGTGCGGATGTCTGTATTTCCATGTACACGCATACTTTTTCTGACGAACTGATTTCCGCTGCCCTGTAACCTGACCAGCTGACGGTTTTGACGTCAAGCGGTTTATCGAGAATACTGACGGCAATCTGCCTGCAGCATTCTTCGGCAGACGTTCCCGAGCGGTCAAAGATCCGGCAGTTTTCTGTCCCGTCCGTAATTTCGATATGCACGACAGCAGTTCGTGTCCGACCGGCAAAGCTGTTCTCTACCGACAGACCGCTGCAGCCATAGGGCGGCTTTACAAGTAACTGCTGCGCGTACAGTATTTTACACAATTCCGTAATACCGACCGCACTGCAGTCCGCGCCGGCCGATTTTACTGATTCTAGCAGGGCGGCGGCTGCCGTCCGGGAAGTCAGAAAACGCTGCAACCCGGGACAGGCTGAAAACAATTGTTCCGCAACAGTACGCAGTCCGGAGGTCCCCGAATGCCTGCTCAGAATGAACCGGCGGTGTACCATACCGTATTTTTCAGCAGTATGAACAATATACGTATCCGCATTTGCACGAATTCCCTGCTGATGCATTCCGGACGCATGAGAATCCGTGTTCCAGCCTGTTACCGGCCGAAAAGGAGACAGTCCGGTACCCAGAAACGTAAACAGCGTCCTGCAGACAGCCGCTGTTCGCTCCGGGCGAAGATTTGTCCGTATTCCGAACCGTCCGCTATATTCGTCCAGAACATAGGCAAGCTGCTCCAGCGGAACATTACCGCACCGTTCGCCGATGCCCGCTGCGGTAACTTCGAGCTGACCGGCACCGGCTTCTACTGCAGCAAGTGCGGACGCGAGCGCAAGCCCCATATCGTTATGACAGTGTACGCTCAGGACCGCGGCACCCGATGAAAATTCAGGGGCTGCATCAGAAAGAAAACGGACCAGCGCCGCCGTCTGATCCGGCAGTAAACTGCCGGTGGTATCGGCTATATTTATAATGCGTGCACCGCTCTGGATCGCCAGCCGGCAGCATTCAGAGAGAAATTCAGGATCGGCTCTGGACGCATCTTCGAACCCCATTTCAACAGTTTGAACGTAGCCCGTTGCACGGCGTATGCATTTTATCATGAGCGCCTGCATCGCAGCCGGTTCCAGTTCCAGTTTATATTCCATCTGGACGGAACTTACCGGAAGCGAAAGATGCAGCACACTTTTCGGTTCCTTCATTCCACGAAAAACGGCTACGGTTTTATCTATGTCGGCTTCCCTGCAGCGTGTCATAACGGCGATTTCGGCATGCAGGTGGTTAGCGGCAATACGGGAACAACTCTCAAATTCCATCGGAGACGCACACGGAAAACCGGCCTCAATACAGTCGACACCATAGGAATCGATCAGATCAGCAAGCGATTCCTTCTGGGATGCCGAAGAAAAAGCAAAGCCTGCCGTTTGATCGCCGTCCCGCAAAGTTGTGTCAAATACGCGGATCCGCCGCAGCCCCCTGTCAGGCATTACCAATCTCACTGCCGGCAATGGCGGCAACCATGTCGACAGCCTTGAGGAATTCCGGGATGTCTTCAGAAACCGCATCAGTCAATTTAAAATTCTCAAGAGAACAGAGCTGCATCTGGTCGTCTATTTTAAGCAGTATATGCTCCAGTTCAGGGTCAACTGAAAACAGTTTTTTTGCATCAGCAAGTAAATCCTGCATCGTATGATTGCGCGGCAGGATTCCCTGATACATAAAAAAAGCCATGAAATAGGATTCTATTCCCATAGCTGCAACATTACGGATAATCGACGGAGTAAAAACGGCAGGACGGTCTACGGCTTTATGTGCGGTAGCCCGATACTGTTTGCCCGCCTCGTACATTTTATCCCAGTCTTCAATTGCCTGTTCTGTTATATCGTTATTCATGGCATACCTCGCTAAAAAGTATGTGCATAAACGTTCACCCTGTCAACATATTTTATATTTATGCACGACTTTATTTTATTCATGAATAAAAATACAAAAAAAATATTTATCGAATCCTACAAAAATGTAGTTGACCTCTGATATTCAGTAGTGTAACCTTGTATAGAAACCACAGGAGGTATTCTATGTTAAAAAAAATTACGGCAATAGCAATTAGTATCGGATTCGCGGCAGGTCTTTTTGCCGGCGGCAGTAAAGATGCAAACAAACAAACCGAACCGAAACAGGAAATCATTATCGCGGCGGCGGCGAGTCTTACCAATGCTATGAACGAATGCATTACGCTGTACGGAACGAATCATCCTGCAGTAAAGGTAACGCCGACCTACGCATCGTCAGGTGCACTGCGTAAACAAATCGAACAGGGCGCTCCTGCCGATCTGTTCTTTTCTGCCTCCGAAAAACATATGACCGCACTCATGGATGAGGATCTCATCATGAACGATACAAAAACGGATCTCCTGAAAAACGAAGTGGTACTGATCGTGCCGAAAGGAAGTACAGCGGGAATAGCGTCTTTTAACGATGTCGACAGCGACAAAGTCACCCAGGCGGCGATCGGCGAACCGTCAAGCGTTCCGGCCGGTTCCTATGCAAAAGAAGTGTTCACCAGTCTCGGAATCTATGGCAATATAGAATCCGGGGGAAAACTGGTATTCGGAAAAGACGTCAGACAGGTCCTTTCGTATGTTGAACAGGGCAATGTGCAGGCGGGAGCTGTCTATTCTACCGATGCCGCGATTTCCGACAGCGTTACGGTAGTTGCCACTGCACCCGACGGATCGCACCGTCCTATCGTATACCCTGCTGCCATCGTAAAGACGACGGAGCATGAACAGGCTGCAAAAGATTTTCTTGCATTCCTTGAAAGCTCAGATGCACTGGATATTTTCACCAAGTACGGATTTATAAGCGTAAAATAATGGACTGGTCCCCACTTTTCATTTCTCTGAAGGCCTCATTTCTGGCAACCGTTTTTGCGGTTGTTACCGGAACGCTTGTCGCCTGGGGCGTTGTAAAACTGAAAGGAAGATCACGGGCATTGCTCGATGCACTCTGCACACTGCCGCTTGTTCTGCCGCCGACTGTACTCGGATTTTTTCTGCTCTGCATATTCGGAACCCGCAGCCCCGTCGGGCGGCTGCTGAACAGCGTCGGTATAAAAATAATTTTCGACTGGAAGGGAACCGTCGTAGCCGCATCCGTCGTAGCATTTCCGCTGATGTACCGTACCGTCAGAGCCGCCTTCGAGCAGATCGATACATCCATTCTCAACGCAGCCAGAACGCTGGGCCTCAAAGAGGGACTTATTTTTGCAAAAATAATGATTCCGGTTTCTTTACCGGGTATTATAGCAGGAACAATTCTGGCCTTCGCCCGTGCACTCGGAGAATTCGGCGCAACGCTTATGCTGGCCGGTGATATACCAGGCAGAACGGAAACAATTCCGATCGCAATCTGGACAGCAGCGTACAGTGACAATATGGGAAGAGCGCTGCTCTGGGTCATTATAATCGTCGGAATATCATTCTGTACCATTATCGGGATGAACTTTGCGGGCAGCGGTAAACAGCGGAAAAAAACAGGAATATGAGTATAGAACTATCCATAAAAAAACAGCTCGCAGAATTCACGCTCGATGTTTCATTCACAGCAGACAATATACCGGTCGGACTGCTCGGTGCGTCCGGCTGCGGAAAAAGCATGACACTCAAGTGTATTGCGGGAATTGAAACGCCCGACAGCGGATACATCATCATAAACGGTCGTACCGTATTCGATTCCGAGCGGCGCATCAATACAAAACCGAGGAACCGGCACTGCGGATTTCTTTTTCAGAATTATGCACTTTTCCCGACAATGACAATTGCTCAAAATATCAGTATTGTACTGCATAAATTTCAAAAAGCCGAACGAAAAAAAAGAACTGCCGAAATACTTGAACATTTCGGTATTGCGGCGCTTGCCGACAGAAAACCCGCGGAACTGAGCGGAGGACAGCAGCAGCGGGCAGCACTCGCCCGCATGATGGTCCTGCAACCGGATATTGTCATGCTGGATGAACCATTTTCAGCACTTGATGCCTTTCTTAAGCAGCAGGTCGAACAGAGTACCATGGATCTGCTTGCCGACTTTAAGGGAACACTGCTGTTCGTTTCTCACAACAGGGATGAAGTATACAGAATTTGTAAGAACCTGCAGATTCTCTCAAAAGGAAAAATCTGCAGAGCCGGTTCCAGTTCGGAAATCTTTGCAAATCCGCAAAACATAACGGCAGCAAAACTGACCGGCTGTAAAAATATCGCATCATTTGAAAAAACGGACGATCATACGATATTCGTAAAGGACTGGGGACTATCACTTTCCGTTCACCGGCCGATACCCGCCGATACCGAATATATCGGAATCCGTGCGCATTATATCAGACCACCATTACCGGACGAAACAGAAAACTGCTTCACGTTCAAAGCGGCGGAATACCGGAATTCTCCGTTCAGTGTATCGGAATATCTCTTCTCTGAAAACGGTACTGTTCCGCTGGACCGTGAAATTTCCGTCGACAGCGGGAACGTTCTGCAGCATCCCGAAAATAAAAACGGAAAACCGCAGCGGCTCTGCCTTCCTGCAGCGGAACTTTTTTTTCTTAAAAACTAGAAAATCGATTCCGGCGTTTAACAAATTTATGCAAGCAGATGATCCGGATCGGGAACGCCTTTTTCTATTGAATCGAGGACAGCATCGACGGCATCTTCGCTGTCGATATGTCCGTACCACCAGTTTTCCGGATATACGATAACGGCAGGTCCGCGGTCGCACAGTTTGAGACAGCTGGTGCCCGACACGGCCGCATCAATACCGCGGTCTCCTATTTCTTCTTCAAAATACTGCATGAGATTCATGGATCCCAGTTTATTACAGGTACCCTGCGGCGCTCCGTTAACACGGAAAGATCCGCAGACAAACACGTGATGTGCCGGTTTTTTCATCAGTTTTCTCCCCAGCCGCGCAGCAAAGCGGCTCATTTCAAAGTTCAGTCGCAGCCGGTTCCGCTGCCGCCGCAGCTTTTTCCGAGACTGCAGACGCCCGCCGGCCGCATATATAATTTCGGAACGGACTGACCGCGAAACAGCGCTTTTGTTCCTTCCTCAATAAGTCCTTCCATAACGATGACCGGCAGATTGTGCTGCGCAAGTACCCGCAGCGGAGCTTTACCGCAACCGGCACAGATAATCGCAAAGCAGTCGCCGAATGCATCCGCCAGCTGTTCCCACCGGTCGTCACCGCCGCCTGGAACGGGAGTTGCACGTGCGGAAACAAGTTCCGAATCATCATCTTCACCCGGCTTGAAAACCCAGAGTTCCGTCGCTTCTCCCAGATGCTGATTGACCAGCAGACCTTCCATACTGGCAACCGCAACGTACGGACGCTGTTTTGTCGGCCCGATACGTGATGCAGTGGCAAGCAGTTCTACAATTTTCTCGTTATTCTCTTCTCCGATTTGTCCGACCGCGTCCGCCCTGCAGCGCGCGCAATGGCACATCTGGTCAAGATACCGGCTGCTCTGTTTCCTGATTTCGAGCATCTGTTTTTCTTCGGGACCCTCCCGGTTTTCAAAAGCTGAACCTTCAACATGCATCATCGGAATACAATTCTGAATATCGGCACCGAGCTTTTTACAGTATCCGGCGATCGCCGCAACGTGATGATCGTTTATTCCGGGGATAACGACGGTGTTTATTTTGACCAGAATACCGGCTTCATGCAGGGCGCGGATCGTTTCCGTCTGCTTTTCAAGCAGAACGCGGGCTCCCTCTGCACCGCGGCTCACGTGAGGGCCGGATCTGATCCACCCGTATATCTGCGCTCCGATTCCGGGATCGACCGCGTTAACCGTAATAGTCATGTGCGACACGTTGAGTTTCGCTATACGGTCGACATACGGAGCAACATTCAGTCCGTTCGACGCAAGGCAGAGCAGTTTTCCGGGATATTTTTTCCCGACCGCTTCAAGCGTTGCGAGCGTTTCCTCCGGTGTCGCGAACGGATCTCCCGGCCCGGCAATACCGACGACACTGATGGCGGGAACTATTTCAAGCACCTTATCGAGGTACGATACGGCCTGATCCGGCGTCAGCATCGAACTCGTAACGCCCGGTCGTGATTCATTGACACAGTCGTACTTTCTGTTACAGAAATTGCACTGAATATTGCATTCCGGTGCCACCGGCAGGTGGATACGGCCCGTCGAATGTCTGACGGCTGCATTAAAACACGGATGATTTCCGAATTTACTGTCTTTTGCTGTACTATACATAGCTCCATCCTTTTCCTGCTTTTTCCTGTTTTACCTGCATGAGTGCGTTGCATACCCGGTCGAACAGATTCAGGGTACCGCGGTATCCAAGTGTGAGTATGCGCTGCCCGCCGATCCGGTCATGAATCGGGAAACTGCACCGCACAAGCGGAATTCCGAGATTACGCGATAAATAAAATCCTTTGCTGTTTCCGATAACGATATCAGGACTCAGATCCTTTGCCGTTTCAAGCATCGTCGTAAAATCCGTATCTTCGCTCAAAACCGTCAGCTCCTGATCCGTACCCGATTCTTCCACCAGCGCTTTCGCACCGGTCGCCGCAAGTACGGGAATGATGCCGATCTCTCCGAGAAAACTGCAGACGGAAAGTACGAAATCTTCATCGCCGTATACGATCGCACGTTTACCGTAGCAGTATTTGTGTCCGTCGATATACGCGTCGACGAGGCGCCCCCGCGTATACCGCCATCTTTCCGGAGTTTCCCTGCCGGTCACCGCATTCAGCGCTGCAAAAAATGCGTCGGTATTCTCAATGCCGACGGGAAGCAGCACCTGATGAAGCAGAACACCGCAGTTCTCCTGCAGCCAGAGTCCGGCATTGTTGTCCCGCGCAACGGCTTTTCCGAGATAGACCGAACCGCAGGCCTTCCCCATCGCCTGTATGGCGGAAATCTTTGTACCGCCGGACGGCAGTTTTTCATAGACTTCCCATGAATCACCGTCGAGCGTCTTTGAATAATCGGGAAGCAGCGTATACGGAACATCGTAATCCCGCAGTATTTCATGAACTTCCCGCAGATCTTCCGCGGAAACGAATCCGGAAATAATATTTATACGGTCGGAACGTTCCGGATCGGAAAGCAGTTCCGGACGGACCAGCCCTGTAACGGCCGCATAGAGCGCCGCATGAAATCCGGTAATGTGAGTTCCTTTATACGACGGCGTCGATGCATAGAAAATAGCAGGGGCCCGTATATCCGGATTCTTTGCCCGTTCTTTTTCACGTTCACAGATATATTCACCGAGATACAGCGGAACATTTTCACCGATTGTCTCGGACAGACACGTTGAGGTAATGCCGATCGCTTCAGGTTTATACTGCCGGGTAATATTATTCAGTGCCGTCGAGAGATTTTCGCGGCCGCCGAAAATGGCGGTCGACTCGGTAAAATTCGACGAAGCGATGTCGATCGGTTCACGAAAATGGCTGATCGTATACCGGCGGATATATGTCGAACACCCCTGTGATCCGTGTATCAGCGGAATACAGCCTTCGATTCCGCGATAGGCAATACTGGCTCCGAGCGGGGCACAAAGTTTACAGGCATTCCGGGTCGAAACAAAATTTTTAACCGGAACCGCCGCTGTTTTTCTTCCGTTATAGTCCATACTGACTCTCCCACTTTATTTCCGGTCCGCAGACGGTACCGGAGCGTCTTCGAATAATTCCGCACTATCCTTCAGTTTTCCGGCACGAATGCGGGCAGGAGAATATTTCCATACCGGACTCATAACGGAACTGTAAACTTCCTTTGCAAAATTAAGCATGCCTTCGTAGCAGGCAAGCGGTTCTTTGCGTTCATGATTATGATCACAGAACCCGATGCCCATCTTATAGGCAATCGGCCGTTCTTTTACGCCGCCGATAAGCAGTTCTGCACCTTTTTCAAGAATAAATTTAGACAGTTCAAGCGGATTCGTATCGTCGAGGATAACAGTTCCCGGAGCGGTAATTTCTTTCAGATATTCATAGTCTTCTTTTGTTCCGGTCTGAGACCCAACGACGACCATTTCCATACCGAGATGGCGGAGCGCCTTTACCAGTGAAAACGCTTTAAATGATCCGCCGACATAAGCGGCAGCTTTTTTTCCCTGCAGTGCTTTTTTATACGGTGCAAGGTCCTTGAGCAATGCTGAAACGTCGTGATGTACGATTTCCTTCGCCCGCTTCATCAGTCCGGGATCTCCGAGCCGGTCCGCCACATCGTACAGTGCCTGGGACATGTCCTCCACTCCGAAATACGATACGCGGATATACGGAATACCGTATTTTTCTTCCATCATTTTGGCAAGCGTGAGCGTGGAACCGCTGCACTGAACGACGTTCAGCGACGCACGATGACACCGCCGTATCTGTTCGATACGGCCATCGCCGGTAATCGCTGCGACGACCTGAACGCCCATCCGTTTATAATAATCCCCGATCAGCCATGTCTCTCCGGCAAGATTAAAATCTCCGAGGATATTGATACTGTTTTTTGATACGGGTGTTTCGTTATCTGTTCCGGTCAGTGTGAACAGCGCCTCGCAGGCTGCACGATACCCGTCCTTTTTCGTTCCTTTAAATCCTTCCGAATGAACCGGCAGCACCGGAATCTCTTTCTCTTTTGAAACGCGGCGGCAGACGGCATCCATATCATCACCGATAAGACCGACGATACAGGTTCCGTAGACGAACGCCGCCGCCGGTTTATAGTTGTCGATAAGTTCCGTAAGCGCGGCATACAGTTTTTTTTCTCCGCCGTAGATAACATCGTTCTCACGGAGATCCGTAGAAAAACACATGCGGTGCAGTTCCCGGCCGCTCGACATGGAACCGCGTAAGTCCCAGGTGTAAGCGGCACATCCGATGGGTCCGTGAATAAGGTGCAGCGCGTCCGCAATAGGATACAGTACTACCCGTGAACCGCAGAATACGCAGGCACGCTGACTTACGGAACCTGCAGTACTTGCCTTATCGCAGGAAACTTCAAACGAATCCCTGCCGTTGACAAATACCTGTTTTTTTCTGGCTTCCAAAACTTCAAACATGACAACCTCTGTTTTTTATAAAAACGCCGGCCGCCCGCAATCAGAGCGGCAGTACCGGCTCCCGTTTTATTTACATTATGAATTCAAATTCCTCATCATTGCAGTCCCTGTCCTGCCGGTCGAGGATTGCATCGAGCACTCTGCAGAATAACCGCATACCGCCCCGATATCCCATAACCGGCATATACTGCTGTCCGAACCGATCGTAAATAGGATACCCGATCCGGATCAGCGGAATATCTTCGTCCCGTGCTATCTCTTTGGCATACGTATTTCCGAACAGGAGATCCGGTTTATCGTTTTTTATCAGCTGGTGTAACAGAAACATATCGGCACCTTCTCCCGTTTTTATGTACGTGCCGGGTCCGCAGATTTCCGCAAGCCGGTCTTCCCAGTGTTTCGGAGTCGGCGTACCGCTGATAACATGAATAACATTCATATCGTTTTCTTTGCAAAACTGACACATACCGAGCACGATGTCGGGATCACCGACGATAGAAACTTTTTTTCCGCTCAGATACTGGTTTTTATCCATCATGGCATCAAGCAGTTGTCCCCGTTCAAGATCGATGGATTCCGGAACGGGAGCACCGCACAGAACGTGCATCCGGTTTACGAACGCATCCGTTGCAGAAAGTCCGATCGGTAGATCAACTATCTCCATCGGAATTTTGAACTTTGAATTCAGTAATTTCGGGGCGTCGGATGCGCCGATAACACCGAGACCGACGGAAAGCTTGCTGTCCCCCATAGCCGCTATCTGTTCTTTCGTCGTTCCGCCTTTCGGATACATACGGAATTTTCCGTCCATCGGACCGTTCACGACGTCGGAAGTATCCGGCAGCATAATATATTTAATACCCAACTCCGACATAATATATTTAATCTCGCTCATATCGCTCGGCTCAATAAACGACGGTATAATATTGACCGTATCATTCTTTTTTCCCGTCGACTTTGTCAGGTAGGAAATAAAACTTGTCGTCATATTTGAAAAACCGGTAACATGACTGCCTTTGAACGAAGGTGTATTGGTATGCAGTACTATTTTTCCCTGCGGGATGCGGCCGTCTTTGTATGCGTTTTTTATAATCTGGACAAGATCGTCACCGATAACTTCCGACAGACAGGTCGTATGGACGGCGATAATATCGGGATCATACAGGGTGAATATATTTCGAATCGCTTCATTGAGATTTGACGCCCCGCCGAATACCGATGCCCCTTCCGAAAACGAGCTGGTTGTTGCCATGATAGGATCATTGTAATGTCTGGTAAGAGAACTGCGGTGGTAAGCACAGCATCCCTGAGAACCGTGACTATGACTCATACAATTATGTACGCCCAGCGCAGCATACATGGCTCCGACCGGCTGGCAGGTTTTAGCCGCATTTATCGTAAGAGCTTTACGTTCGACAATCTCCTGCGGTGTGTGTTTTAACAGCATTTTTTACTCCTCTGATTTTGCATCTGCTATTCTGTATAATTAAATGTCCCGATAAGTTCCGGATGCTTTTTCCACGGAGCCTGCGACAGCTTCGGCGGAGTCTGCTGCAAAAGCCGTGCAATTTCACGATAAAAATTGACAGCTCCTTTAAATCCGGCATACGGTCCCGAATAATCATAACTGTGCAGCTGTTTCATCGGTATTCCGTGTTTCTGTACAACATATTTTTCTTTTATACCGGCACCGATAATATCCGGATGATATTTATCAATGAGCAGTTCCAGTTCATGGTGATTCAAATCGTCGATTATCAGCGTCTTTGAAGGCATATCGTTCATCATACCCCGGTAGTTGTCGAAATCGATACCGTCGGCACGGAGTTTCTTCATTTCCGACTCGGTTTTGCGGGGCCGGTATTTCTGTTCATCGGGATGAATAGTCAGCTGCTCTATATTTCTGCCGTCGGCATCGATAACGATATTCGGAATAACACGCCGGCCTTCGTAGTCATCACGATGCGCAAATTCATATCCGGCTGCAACGATATTCATACCAAGTTCCTTAAACAGATTCTGATAATGATGCGCGCGGGAACCGCCGACAAACAGCGCGACCGTTTTACCTTTGCAGACTTCGCAGGCCTTTACCCGTTCCTTTTCCACTTCGACCATTTCTTCAGCTATGACGGATTCGACCCGCTGTTTGAGTTCTTCATCATCAAAATAATCCGCAATCTTCCGGAAGGTCGTAGCTGTCGCTTTCGCACCGATAAATTCGACCTTAAACCACGGTATGCCGTATTTTGTTTCCAGCATTTCCGCCACGTAGTTAATTGAACGGTGACACATAACGACATTCAAATCCGCCGTCTGGCAGCTTGCCATCGCGTCATACGAACTGTTGCCGCTCATGGAACACTGAATGGTCAGTCCCATTTTGTCGGCAATCCGTTCCATTTCGAATTCGTCGCCGCCGATATTGTATTCGCCGAGTATGTTGAAACGATATTTACCTTCACGATGTTTTTCTTCCTGGCCGATAACGTCGGTAAAAAGTTTATTGTTGGCGATATGGTGTCCGGCAGACTGGGAAACTCCCTTGTATCCTTCGCAACTGAAAGCAAAACAGTTTACTTCCGGAAATTCGGCTTCAATATCACGTGCGACCTTGTGCACATCGTCGCCGATAAGACCGACCGGGCAGGTCGAAAATATAGCGACAGCTTTCGGATGAAATATCTTTACCGCCTCTTCCACCGCCGCTTTCAGTTTTTTTTCACCGCCGAATACAATTTCATCTTCCTGCAGATCGGTACTGAACATATAGGGCATAAAATTCTGTTCATCAGGTTTTTCCGCCCGCGTTTTGTTGCGTCTGGTTCCCCAGGCATAAAAACTGCAGCCGATAGCACCGTGTACCACCTGAAGAATATCGCGGGTCGGTCCGAGAACGACGCCTTTGCATCCGGCATAACAGCAGCCGCGCATGGTGAGAATACCGGGTATAGTTCTGGTATTCGCCAGTATTTCAGGGACAACATCATCAGGTTCCCTTTTATTGACGACTATCTGTCTGCTCCGTTTCTTGAGAACTTTTGAAGAATACGAATCGAGCGCAGTCTTTTTATAGTCCTCCGGATCATATGTCATATAATCAGCAGTATCCATTTACTCAAACTCCTTCATAAAATTAATCCAGCGTTTCATCACCGTGATCGCCGGAACGTATCCGGTAGGAATCCATCACCGGCATAACAAAAATCTTCCCGTCGCCGCTTTTACCGGTCTTGTTTACGGACACTATTGCCCCGACTACCACGGAAACGAGAGAATCGGGGACGACAATGCTTATCAACCGCTTTGGAATAAGATGGCTGCCGCTGTCGGGATCATCCATGTGCTCTTCATATTCCTGCTGTTCAAGTCCCAGCAGCCGGATTTCTATATATCCTTTTCCCCGACCGAAACACTCTTTTGCGTTCATGGAACTTATGCCGGCATCTATAAGTGCGCGCTTTGTCTGATTCACTTTTCCGATACGGATAATGGCCATAACCTCTTTCATAACACTATGCCCCGCTTCCGGCGGGCAGCTCGGCGGCAGGCCCGACCGGCTTCTCGTCTCCGGTCTCTTTTACTCCGGAACTTACCGTATACATTTCATCAACCGGCGAAATAAATATCTTTCCGTCTCCAAAAGCACCTTTTCCGTTTGTACGCGCCGTATCCATAATATCGTTCAGAACGATATCCCTGTCGTCTTCATGAATAACAAACATGAGCATCGTCTTCGGAACTTCGTCGTACGTTACTTCACCGATCTTTATTCCACGCTGCTTTCCACGGCCGGCCACATTCATTTTCGTTACAGCCGGAAATCCGTCGGCCATCAGTTTGGCCATAACCGCATCTGTTTTTTCGGGGCGTATAATTGCCTTAATCATAATCAGCATTTGTATCTCCTTATATCGGCAGTCTCCGTCTGTCAGTTGGCAAGTCCAAAGTCCATCAGCAGTTTTTCAAGTTCCGGCATTTCGAGCGGTTTCGGAATAACAAAGTTCTGATTGTTTTCGATAGCTTTTGCAAGGTTCCGGTATTCGTCCGCCTGCTTGTTTTCAGGATCAAAATCGATGACCGTTTTCTTGTTGATTTCCGCACGCTGCACAACGTTATCGCGCGGAACAAAATAGATCATCTGAGTCCCGAGTTTTTCGGCAAGTGCCATGACAAGTTCATCTTCACGCGCTGTTTTACGGCTGTTACAGATAAGACCACCGAGCCGTACGGTTCCCGATTCGGCAAATTTCCGTATACCTTTGCAGATATTGTTTGCTGCATACATTGCCATCATTTCGCCGGAACAGACAATGTAAATTTCCTGAGCTTTTCCGTCACGAATCGGCATGGCAAAACCGCCGCAGACAACATCACCCAATACATCGTAAAAACAATAATCCAGATTATACTGTGCATCAAATGCACCAAGCTGTTCGAGCAGATTGATCGAAGTAATGATACCGCGTCCGGCACAGCCGACACCGGGTTCCGGTCCGCCGGATTCGACACACCTGACATCTTTGAATCCCGTTTTGACGATATCATCAAGTTCGAGATCGTCTCCTTCGTTTCTCAGGGTGTCCAGAACCGTTTTCTGCGCAAGTCCGTGCAGAAGCAATCTGGTCGAGTCAGCTTTCGGATCGCAGCCGACGACTATAAGATTTTTTCCCATCTCCGCAAGAGCCGCAACGGTGTTCTGTGTTGTCGTTGATTTTCCGATTCCGCCTTTTCCATAAATAGCAATTTTTCTCATATCTTCTCCCTGTCGGCCGAGTCTGCCGTACAATATTGATATTGAACGAAACGACTTCTGCCGTGCCGTTATCTTCTGTAAGCAACTTATATGCCAACGGCCGTATTTTCAGAAAAAAGAGAAACAGTCTGATTAAATTAAGGAGAAAATATCTGTTATTGCCGCAAAAACAAGCAAAAAAAGTCTCTGCCGGCGACTGATAAAAAAATAGGGAAGAATGATGAATCACGTTCTATAAAAAAATTACTACATATTTGTGGGTGGTTTTAACCGGAAACGACATTTTTGTACATAGTAACAGTCACTCTCAATGTGCAGTGATAAAAAAGCCTCCCCATGACATCTGCATGCTCAGGGAAGGCTTCTGCGACGGTAATTTTAAAATACCCGCTGCAAAGAAAAAGTATTCAGATCAGAATTTTATATATTTTTCGCGTTCAGTTCCGCAAATCGGACATTTTTCAGGAGGGACATCCAGTACTGTGTGTCCGCAGACAGGACAAATATAAATCGACTGCAGTTCCATATCATGTCCGTCCTTCACTGCAGCCAGAGCTCGACCGAAAAGATCCGCATGTATCTTTTCAACTTCAAGAGCAGCATGAAAAGACCGCTTTGCCCCTGCTTCATGCTGGAATTCTGCAGTATTCAAATAAACAGGATACATCTGATGAACCTCGAAAAGTTCTCCGTCAATAGCACCCTGAAGATTCTCTGCCGTTTTTCCGACTCCGAAAACACCGTTCGCAGGGACCAGCGCATCAGCGGTAGCGCCGTCGATTTCTCTGAAATGATTACCGGCATGTATGCTTTCGGCAAAAGCGATAGCTTTAAACAGGCGGGCTATATTGGGAAAACCTTCCTTTTCAGCAATATCACCCCAAATCAGATATCGCATATGGGCCATACTTTCTCCACTGTAAGCAGAATGGAGAAAACTGTCAGTCATTGCATTCTTAACAGCCATTTTTAACCTCCACAAGGAAAAAAAATAATAACTAAGTAAAATAATATTCTGAGTCAATTGCAAAAGTCTGTTAACTTTCGCAATTGGCTTTACAAAATCTACCGTAAATTTGCACTTCCAAAACTCGTCTGACTTTTAAAAGTGCCTCACTCTATTCAAAAACAACAATCGCTTCTTTCCGCTTTATCCGAAGCAAAATCGTTTCAAGAATTCTGAAATAATGATTCAAATCTTTCTGTTCCAGATAGGCCGTTATCATATCCTGGCCGATAACAAGATCCATGCTGCCGGCATCAGCGGAAACCAGCAGTGCTTTTTTCTTTCCAAGCACCGGAGCAACATATATGTGTTTGTTTACCAGTTTACCCACACGGTCTATCTCTAAAAGTCCGGTCGACGGTTGCAGCCGCTCTAATTCCACAGCAAGATCAGGACTTAGAATCAGTGCATACGGACCGTATAAATTTTTTTCAGCCAGAAGTTCTATACCGGAAGCCACATCTGAAAAAGCATTCTCACCGGTCTTCCAGTCTTTTCTTGAAATTTTCTGCGAACCCTTCGCTGTCAGTAATCCTTCGTACCCCAAAGCTGTACTACCGAAATAGATCATTTTATCTTCATTTATTGCACAAAGTTCGGCAGCAGACATAACGGAAGTGAAAGACGCGGGCTGCCCTGTTTTTACAGAATATTCCAAATCCCGTGACAGAAGCTGAAAGTCGTTGTAAATAAGAGGAATCTCCCTAAAAACTCTTCCTTTGGTCACCGTGAGGCCATCCTTTGAAATTTCTTCCGGCGCCCCGGCTGTATCTACCGGTATACTTTCAGTACCTATTCCAAGTGGTCCGTAAACAGGAAGAAAACGCCGGCCGGTAAGCAGCCGCCGTGCAGTTTCCACGACAGCAGCATCTATTTTCGTCCATACCCCGTCGGGCAAATCTACATTTTCTCTTGATAAATAGCTCATAACACACCTCTCTATAAAAATAGCTAATCGATATATGGTTAATCGCGCAGACTGCCGACGGTCGGAGAATTGCCATTCAACAAATTTTCCGGTTCCGCGCCGGGTGTCTCCGGTTTCGTATCAAGTTTTTCGAGAAGTTCCTTTACTTCTCCCTCTCCGGAAAGAAAGAAATCAGCCTCTTTCGGATCAAGAGTCCGCAGAAGCGTCATCAATTCTCCGACATGCGCCTTTTCTTCGTCGCGGATATCGGAAATAACGGCTTTCGCAGCTTCGTTGTCGGTTGCCTGTACATGTGAATCATACAGATAGATAGCTTCCAGTTCTCCGGCGATATCCAGACGAACAGCCTGAATCAGTTCTTCCTTTGTCATTTTTCGGTTTACATTCCCTGCAAAGGGGTCCGCAAAAGACGGCATATATACCTCCTCGTATAATAAAATCAGGAGCAGTTTTCAGGCAGTTACTCACTGACTATATAAAAATTTTTCTTTCAAACCTCATCCGATTTTGAAAGTGCCTGACTATTTCAATATAATTATTTTACTATACATCCGGCTACTTCAAAAAGCAAGGCCATATACCGGATAGAGAAGGAACAGTATATGAAAATTCTACGACTGTTTTTTTTAAAAAAACAGACTGGTTTTGAAAAAGAATAATCCCGATTTCCGGACATTTAAAACATCCCGCGGCCTATAATGAAAAATAAACCGTGGGATGAAAACAGGGAGCAAAAAATTTTGTGATTATATTACAGTACCATTACTGCGTTACCGCGTTCTTTTTCTCTTTCCCGAATACGACAATCGCTTCTATTAATTGTGCAACTGCAAGAACTGCAAGGAATATACCGATTATTGCAAGCGGTACGTATGCCCCTTCCGCACCGGAAAGATTTTTCCTGATAATAAGGAAAAGAGCGGTCAGCGTAACCGCAAACATGAAAACAAGCGGTATAATGGTTTCCCATGAACGTCTGCCTTCTTTCAAATTCCAGGCAGTTATTGCAAGCAGGGCAAGCGCAGCAAGCAGCTGGTTTGCCGAACCGAAAATCGGCCATATCTTTGCATATCCTGCAACCAGCATTACGACGCCAAGGCCGACCGTGAGCAGTGTCGCTACATAGCGGTTTGCACAAAAACGGCCGACTGCAGCAAGTATTCCCGTTTTCTGTGAACCGTCTTCGTTCGCTGTTCCCGCACCGAGTTCCTGCATCGTATACCGTCCGATACGAGTCGCCGTATCGAGACTGGTCAACGCAAATGCTGAAAAAGCAAGCGTGATAAAGACTTTACCAAGCCGGGGATTTAATCCGAAACCTGTCATAAACCATGATACGCCGTTTGCAAAAATTTCTACCGGTGTGCCTTTCAATCCGGATCCCGTACCCGTCGCTATATAGCCGACAGCGATAAGTGCTACAATAGCCATGAACCCCTCGAGAAGCATTGAACCATAACCGATAATTTTTGCATCAGGACGTTCTTTGTTAAGCTGTTTCGACGTTGTACCGGAACTGACAAGTGAATGAAATCCTGAAATCGCCCCGCAGGCAATTGTAATAAATACATACGGAAACAGCGTCTGACCTTTCACCGTGAACGATGTCACCGGAGCAAGTGTAATAGCCGGATGTTTGATAAAAATCCCGAGAACAGCACCTGCAAGCATTCCGTACAAAAGAAATGAACAGAGATAATCCCGCGGCTGCAGCAACAGCCACACCGGAAGAACAGAGGCTAAAACAATATATATAATCAGTGCAACTCGCCATCCGTTTACACTCAGTTTTATTACCGGAAAGAAATATCCGAGGGCAATCGCACCGCACAGGAAAATAACACCCAGCAGCGTTGAAATGCCGAGACCGGCTTTCAGTCGATTGCGGAAGAATCCAAATACGAAAGCAAGTATAATAAACAGAACAGAAGCAGTACCTGCCTGAGCACCGACCAGCGACCCGCCGGCAGGATTATAGGCAAATGTTTTTGCACAAATATCCGTAAACGCCGCAACGACGAGCGCAAGCGTAAGCCATGCGTACCAGTTGAAAATAACTTTGGTCTTGGGTGAAATATTCTTTTTTATGATTTCACCGATACTCTTTCCGTCATTTCTGAGCGAAGCAACCAGAGAACCGAAATCATGTACGCCGCCCATAAAAATACTACCGAGAACTATCCACAAATAGGCAGGAAGCCATCCGAATCCTGCGGCAAGAATAGGACCGGTAATAGGACCGGCACCGGCAATTGAAGAAAAATGATGACCGAATATGACGGCTTTATCGGACGGAACATAATCCTGTCCGTCTTCCAGTCTATGAGCCGGTGTCACATTATCGTTGTTTAATCTCCATTTCTTTGCCAGCCAGGAGCCATACGTAAAAAAAGCAACAAGGAATATAATTATTCCTCCAATCAGTAAAACAAGCGAGTTCATTTTTATATCTCCTCTTTATCTCAACATAGGGCAGTTTTGCACACGCCGCCTTCAAAATGCATACTGTTTTTTATATCCTGTAAGACGATTTTCCCGCCCTTCGGTTTTTATATTCGTTATTATGACTGATATCTTCTATATAAAGATATCCTTCCGTCCATCCGTGCAGATAAAATGCATGAACTTTCGAAAAATAAAATTTTTTTGTCATTCGGGTACAGAACTGTTCATCCTGCGGGGATGTAAAGCCGTCCGTCACCAGAATAACCTTGATGACGGTACATTTATGATACCGTGAAGGGTTCGTAAGTTCTCTGCTGAATACCGGAAAGTTTTCAACTATCGACCGTACTCCGTCAACAGAAAGTTCCGGCTCATATTTAAACAGACAATGTTCGATACTGTTGGAATAGTCCATCACATTTTCTTTAAAAAGAACCGTTTGATCTTCATGCACAGAAAATACTGCATCACTATCAAAGAGAATACCTCCATACGAAACATTCGGAGTAACCGTGTAATAACGTTCAAAACGTTTTAAAACTATTGAAAAATAGTTGGTATAATTCATTATTACTGTACACTCTACAGCTAAGATTAATATTTTGCAAGTATTTTTTAATATCTACAGTATTTTTTAATATTTTTTGACTGCGGATTATCAGAAATCAGGATAGATAAATCATCGTTTTGCCTCGTATTCAGTTGTCCGTCTCTGAAATGCCTGTACATTTTCACAAATGGCAGATAGAATGAATACCGTCATACAGCATGAATAAAAACGAGGCTGTACGTAACGTCGTACATCTTTCTATTTCGGATACCGATGCATGATAACAGAAAAGGAGACCATCAACAGCAGGCACGCAGCAGTCCACGAAAGCGGATTTGCCGCATACGCTCCGAAGTATCCGAACGGAATGACGAAAAAGAGCGAAGCGAAACCTCGTGCCGTAAGTTCCATGACACCACCCATCATCGGCATAAAGGTTTTTCCCATGCCCTGCAGAGAATTCCGGTAGACAAAGATAAGAAAAAGCGGAATATAGAATATCGATGAAAATTTCATGTATTCGACAGCCCGTGCCACTACGGTATTGTTTTCCACTGTTTTTCCGTCAAGAAAAAGCCATAGTATCGGTTCGCTGCACAGATAGGCAAATACCGTTGCAAGAGCAGCCAGAACGATAGATGCATATACCGTTGTATACGTTCCTTTTCTTATACGGTCTATGTTTCCGGCTCCCATATTCTGGCCGGAATAGGTCGCCATTGCCTGACCGATGGATGCGGGAACAGACATGAGCAGATTTTCAATTTTCTGTGCTGCGGAAAAGCCGGCAATAATTATTTCGCCGAATCTGTTGAGCGCAGCCTGCATCACTACAACACCGACGGCAGTAATCGAAAACTGCAGCGCCATCGGAAGGCCGATAGCAATATGCCGTACCGCATAGGCCGGATCAAACCGGAAATCAGTTCTTTTCATACGCAGCAGCGGAAATTTTCTTCCTATGTAGACAACAGCCGCAATTCCCGAAAACGCCTGCGAAATAACCGTCGCCCACGCAGCGCCGGCAATCCCCCAACCTGCTGTTTTGATAAAGAAAATATCCAGCGCAATATTCATAAAGGAAGAAAGAATCAGAAAATAGAGCGGTGTTTTTCCATCTCCCAGCGCTTTCATGATGCATGCCGCTCCGTTATACACGATGACCGGCGTAATACCGGTAAACAGGATCGTTATATATACGGACGAATTACCGATAATCTGTTCCGGAGTATTCATCAGTGAAAGTACCCTGCCGGCAGTCGAAAGAGAAATCACAGTAAAAATTAACGCAGATATCGCGTTCAATTTTATATTCTCGGCGACGGAATGACGCATCCGTTCCATATTTCCGGAACCGAATTCCTGCGAAACGATGACCGCATATCCCGATGTAAGACCGAACACAAAGCCGAGTACAAAAAAATTCAGAGGGCCGGTTGCTCCGACTGCAGCAAGTGCCGGCGGACCAAGATACCGGCCGACGATAACCGCATCTACCATAGAATACAACTGCTGGAACAGATTTCCCAAAACAAGCGGAACAGCAAAAAAAAGGATATGCCTGCCGGGAGATCCTTCAGTCATATCCGTAACGGAACCAGGTACCGTCCGGCAATTCTTTTTTAAACTCGATGGGTCCATAAAAATGGTCTATAGGTTTTTAGTAAAACTGTCAATTGTCGGCAGAAAGGCGGAGAAGCTGCTATCCGTTGTCGTACCGGATTTTATTCAGATAGTCCAGGATAAAACGATAAAACTCCCGGCACGGTTTTGAATTTTCCGCATCTCTGCCGAGATGAACAACAAGCTGCCGGCGGCATAGCGGACTGCCGACCGGTATCAGGACAGCCTTTTCACTGACAAATTTTCCCCACGAATAGGCAGGCCAGAAACCGACACCCATGCCGGCTTCAATAAGCGTACGTACCATCTGGGGACTGTCACTTTCAAAAACCACGTCGGGGATCATGCCGACAGAATCGCACAGCTGGTCGCAAACAGTCCGAAGCGGTTTTGAGCCTGAAAAAGCGATAAACGGTTCTCCAATCAGCTCGTCAAGCCGCAACGAAACCCGGGTTGCAAAAACGGATGTTTTCGGGACTGCAATAAAGATTTCCTCATCAAGAACGATATCACCGGCATGGATCGTTTCCGTGTGCGGAATAGTAGAAATAGAAATATCGCAGCTTTCAGGACCGACGTTCTGCAAAAGTTTAAAGGGTATTTCCGGATGCGTTTTCTGGTATTCTATAAGAACCTGTGTCATAAGTATTGTTCCGGAAGAAATATTCAGCCGCACCGGACGTACCGTATGAAAACTGTCAGAAGAAAATTCCTTTACGATCGCATCAACGGCCGTCATAATCGGGATAAGCCGCTTCTGCAGCAGTTTCCCGTTTTCATTCAACCGTATAGTACGGCCAATCCGGTCGAATAAAGAGACGCCCAGTTCTTCTTCCAGCCGTCGTATACACTGGCTTAATGCCGGCTGAGCAATATGAAGAGATTCGGCAGCACGTGTCATATGCTCAAGCCGGGCTACCGTTAAAAAATACCTGAACTGCTGTAATTCCATACCTCTGTTCCGTTATATAACATTAATATTATCGAATCGATATAAATAATATATTATACATTATCAGATAAAAATACTAGCATACTGCATAACTATACTACCTGTCGGAGGCTAAAATTATGGTAGAACTATTTGAATCAATAATGCTGTGTGCTTTCGGTTGTTCATGGCCTATCAACGCCTATAAATCATGGAAGTCACAGTCAGCAGAAGGTAA
>JALCCK010000047.1 GCA_022640795.1 Treponema sp. | reverse complement strand
TATACGACAGCCCCGTAATCGACCGGCCCGTCGCTTTTTATAAAATCAGGAGGTATAATCGCAGCTTTTTCTGTCCAGCCGTTTTCCGCAAGCATATCAAGATCAATCAGCAGCGGATTCCCGGCAAACGTAGAAAAAGAAGCATAAGGAGAATCTCCGTATCCGGTAGGACCGAGCGGCAGAATCTGCCATAACCGCTGGCCGGCAGTCTCCAGCCAGTCAGCAAACTCATAGGCCGGTTTTCCTATGGTCCCGATTCCGGGAGTTCCCGGGAATGAAGTGGGATGTAACAATATTCCACTTAATCGTCTAAAATTCATACACTATTCTAGCATATATTACTATTTTTGTAAATATTTTCATGTATTATTTACGTTATCGCAAAAGAAGACGCAAGCCGGCAAACGCCTTCTACAAGCGCCAGATGTTCTTCGGGAGCAATTCTGGCATACAAGGTATCGGGAGTATCGTCAGGCAGCACCGGAACCCGTCGCTGCACCAGTATTCTGCCGGTATCGCAGCCGGAATCTACCAGATGAACGGTGCAGCCGCTTTCCTTTTCTCCGGCTGCAAGAACAGCTTCGTGTACATGATGCCCCCACATTCCTTCTCCACCGAATTTCGGAAGCAGTGCAGGGTGTAAATTCAAAATCGCATCTTTATATTCCCGAATAACGGCACCGCTCAGCACGGTAAGCCAGCCTGCCAGAACAATTATCCGTATCTGACAGTCTCTGCATGCGGCAAGAACTGCAGCCGATACAGCGGTGCGTTTTTCGTCTTTACCAGCATTCTTAGCGGCCGGACCGCCGAGCACTGCATACGGACTGACAATACGGGTGTCGATTCCCGCAGAAGCAGCACGCTGCAGTGCATAAGCGGTCCGCGTATCGGAAAGAACAAGGGAAACCGTATAGGGACAGGCAGCATGTTCCCGTTCATAATCAATGAGTGCCTGAAGATTCGTTCCGCCACCCGAAACGAGAACCGCTGTTCTGATTTTTTCTTTCATACGAGGATGCCTGCCGTTTATTCGAAAAGTACGATATCTTTCTGGCCGTGTATTTCTCCGTCAGCGTTACCGATGCGGCCGATCTTAAAAGCCTTCAAATCGGGGATTCCCGGTTTAGCATATCTGCCGGCATGGGTATTCAGACAGGTCAGAACAGATTCCGCCGCTGATTTTTTTACAATCAGAATAAAACCGATGCCCATATTAAACGTCGAATACACGGTTTCGGGATCTGCTCCGCGGCGGATAAGCTCAGTAAAAACAGGAGGAATATCCCAGCTTCCCTTATCGATAACGGCCGTAAAAGCTTTTTTTCCGTTCTTTACGACGGGAAAGACACGGGGAATATTTTCATAAAAACCACCTCCGGTAATATGAACCATTCCGTGAACAGCAGTTCCGTATTTCTTTAAAACCCGCATGACAGGCCGGACGTAAATCCGCGTCGGGGTCAGCAGTTCTTCACCAATCGTTTTACCGGTTTCCTTTCCGGCTATACTGTATGGTTCAGAAAAATCGGTAACCAGTTTTCTGACGAGCGAGAAACCGTTCGAATGAACGCCGGTCGACGAAAGTCCGATAAGAATATCACCCTTCTGTATGTCCCGGCCGGTAATCAGTTTTTTCTTTTCACCGACTCCGACGGCAAACCCCGCGAGGTCATATTTACCTTTATCGTAAAAGCCGGGCATTTCAGCAGTTTCCCCGCCGAGAAGTGCGCAGCGGGAATCCACGCAACCATCGGCAACTCCCTTCACCAGTTCTCCGGCTATTTCGGCACTAAGATTTCCGCATGCGATATAATCCAGAAAAAACAGCGGTTGAACACCGGAACACAGAATATCGTTCACGCTCATAGCAACGCAGTCGATGCCGACCGTATCGTACTTTTTCAGTTTGAACGCAATATCAAGCTTCGTTCCGACGCCGTCAGTTCCGCTCACCATAACAGGATGCTTAAAACCTTTCGGCACTTCAAACATACCGTTAAAACTTCCGAGATTCGTCAGAAGTCCGGGAATCACCGTGCGACCTGCCTGTTCCTTGTATTTAAAAACCGAACGATAGCCCTCTTCGACATCGACTCCAGCTTCTTTATAATCGACCATAGTTCCTCCAGCCTGCAAGATTCCGTATTCAGTCTATACCGGACGCCCGTTCATTTCACCGGGAAACGGAATGGGGTATTCTCCGGTAAAGCAGCCATGACAATAACCATATGACGAAGGGTTACAGCTGCGTAATGCCGTAAGCATTCCTTCAATGGAAATAAACGCAAGAGAATCTGCGCCGATTTCCTTTCGTATTGATTCAACATCGTGCGCAGAGGAAATAAGTTCTCCCCTGCTCGGCGTATCGATTCCAAGATAACAGGGAAATTTAACCGGCGGGCTTGAAACACGGAAATGAACTTCTTTTGCGCCTGCACGACGCAGTATCTGGATAAGCCGCTTGCAGGTCGTGCCGCGGACGATGGAATCATCAATAATTACAACCCGTTTTCCGTTCACGGCACTTTTCATCGCATTCAGTTTGACAAAAACCATCGCCTCACGTTCTTCCTGTGTCGGAGCAATGAACGTCCGCCCGATATATTTATTCTTTACAATTCCCATTGAAAACGGAATGCCGCTTGCGTTCGAGTAACCGAGCGCTGCGCCGATACCGCTGTCAGGAACACCGATGACGACATCCGCCGGAACTGCGCTCTCTTTTGCAAGAACCGCACCCATTCTGAGCCGTGCTTCCTGCACCGGAATTCCGTCTATAACGGAATCGGGCCGGGCAAAATACACGTACTCAAAAATGCAGGTGCGTTTTGCTGTTCGTTCACCGAATTCAAACGAAAGTACACCGTCGTCATTAATAATGACGATTTCTCCCGGATGAATATCGCGAACAAATGTACCGCCTGCAGCATCGATCGCACAGCTTTCGCTTGCCAGAATCCAGCCGTTTTCCAGCATGCCGAGGCACAGCGGGCGGATTCCGTTCGGATCGCGGATACCGATAAGGCTGTTTTCCGTCATCAGGCACAACGAAAACGATCCCTTTATCATCTGGATCGTATCCGTCAGCGCACGTTCAAGTCCCTTCCGGTAATTTTTTGCGATAAGTTTCAGTATGACTTCCGTATCGCTGGTAGAAACAAAGGTACTTCCCGTTTCTTCAAGAAATTCCTTCAGCTGTTCATAGTTTACGAGATTTCCGTTGTGGACAAGCGCAATCGAACCGAGCCTGAACCGGTTCACCATCGGCTGCGCATTTTCAACATGAGCACTCCCCGAGGTTGAATAAAGCACATGCCCGACGGCGATACGGCCTTTCAGTGATGCAAGCTGTTCCTTTGTAAAAACATCGGATACAAGACCCATCTGCTTGTGCAGTTTTATTTCAGTCCCGTCGGATACGGCAACACCGGCACTTTCCTGACCGCGGTGCTGCAGCGCGTAGAGTCCGAAACAGACAAGTGTCGCCGCATTTTCGGTATATTTTTCAGGAGTCTTTTCTTTACTGTTCAGATAGACCCCGAACACGCCGCATTTTTCATGCAGCGTATCATCCGTTGTATAATCCATGCTATTTTTCAACACGATTCAGCATTTCGATGTACGCTTCTTTCACATTTCCGAGATCCCTGCGGAAGCGGTCCTTATCAAGTTTTTCATTCGTTTCCGCATCCCAGAACCGGCAGGTATCGGGCGAAATTTCATCGGCGAGCAGTATGGTACCGTCTGCATCCTTGCCGAACTCAATTTTAAAATCGATAAGCCGTACGCCGCGGTCGAGAAAGAATTTTTTAAGTGTATTGTTGATCTGCGCAGTAATTTCGTAAATTCTATGCAGGTCATCCCAGGTAGCAGCCCCGATGGCCACCGCATGATAATCGTTGATCAGCGGATCGTTCAGTTCATCGCATTTGTAGGAAATTTCAAAAACGGTTGTTTTTAATGCGGTTCCTTCCGCTATACCAAGCCGTTTGCTGAAAGAGCCGGCAGCAACATTCCGGACGATAACTTCCAGAGGGACAATCGAGACCTTTTTACAGAGAACTTCCCGGTCGTTCAGTTTTTTTATGAAATGAGTCGGAACTCCCCACCCGTTCAGGAGCTCGAACATTTTCGTAGAAAATTCATTATTCATGATTCCCTTATCTTCAATAGTACCTTTTTTTACACCATTGAATGCAGTCGCGGAATCCTTATATTCCATGATGACTTTGTCGGGATCCGAGGTCGCAAAAACTTTTTTTGCTTTACCTTCATACAGTTGTTCGTTCTTTGTAATTTCAGTATTCATAATTTTACTCCTCTTCCACCGTTCTCAGCGGCTTCATCTGCCATTTTATTTCTGAATTCAACAAGTTTTGAATGAAGCTCAGGATATTTGACCGCCAGAATCTGAACGGCGAGATATGCAGCATTTTTTGCATTATTGATTCCGACCGTAGCTACCGGAATCTTTGACGGCATCTGGACGATTGAAAGCAGTGCATCCATGCCGCCGAGTCCGTTTGACTTTTCCGAGACGCACTCCAGCGGGACGCCTATGACAGGAAGAACTGTTTGGGCAGCTATAACACCGGGCAGCGCAGCAGAAAGTCCTGCACCGGCAATAATGACTTCAGCACCTGACTTTTCAATTTTTTCGATTGTACTGGTAAGGAGTTTCCCGGCACGATGTGCCGAAAGAATGTATGCCTCATATTCAACACCGAAATCGGTAAGAACGGATACTGCTTTTTTCATGGTTTCCCGATCGGAAGGAGAACCGAAAAAAATAGCGACTTTCATGTATAACCTCCGTATTCTTTTTAAAAACACCGGCGGTTCAGCTGAATTTCAGCAAACAGGCTTCAGGTACACGGATTCACAAAAAAAGCACGGGAAAGTACCTGTATTCCCGGTTCATAGTCAGTCTTTACGGGAGACCGGTAGAAACGCTCTGCCCCTGTGTTTCCCTATCAGGAATAACACGCCGCAGAATATATATGAACCGTCGATACGGCACTATAGCATAAAGGATGGCTTCTATCAAGCTGGGAGTTCCGGCTGATTTAAACGTAAAAGCCCCGCAGGCAGTCTGCGGGGACTCATTAGAAAATCATCGGTCTTCAGAAGTCTAAAGATCGTTCACATTTATCGCTTTTACATTGGGAGTTCTGCCGTCATCGGCAGCCGGTATGGTAATTTCACCGCTTTTAATTTTTTCTATCACGGCAGGATCGTTAAACGACGAGGGAAGCCCGACCAGTTTCCAGTTGTGATCGCAGGACGGAGAAAGTTTTCCGCCCATCTGTTCCGTGACGTATTTTATAATCAGCGAACGGATCGTCGCGTTCAGCGGCATCTGGTTGTAGCTGTCGAAATAAACGTCTTTTTCCGTCGCCCAGTTGTGGCTCTTGAGCGTACCGAACCGGTAATTGTTGACGGCCATTTTATAGACGGCTGCCGGGTCGACCGGTTTGCCGCCGATAGTTGCATTGACGATACGTGATCCGGCAGGTTTACTCAAGTCGATTTCATAATTGATTCCGGCAAACATATCGTAATTGTAGGCACGGAAATCAGGGTTAAACGCAACAGTCACATCACCGTCTTTTGCCGTCTGATAATAGTCGGCTGTCCATTCCATATAATCGAGCAGATTCTTTCCGGTGATGTTTACCCCCATCAGCGTATTATCATACTTGTAGATGAATGCGACGTCTTTCTTTTTGAAATCACCCTTTTTCAGCGTCTGGTCAAAATTGAACATCGCTGCGGTGGAAATATCGGCTTTTGCATAATACTTCTGAACGGTATTAATAAGATCAATAACCGCCGTATCTTCAATCTGGGCACGCGGCATCGTCGTAACGTGATCTTTTCCCGTAATGTAGTCTGCACCCTCCGGAATGAAATCTGCGGTAATTTCACCGATAACGGTGTTCGCGTTTTCCTTCGATTCCGTATCGACCCATTTGAATTCGGAAAGAATCTCCTGTGCCGCCGGAAGATTTTTCGTAGGAATATTTTGGGCTTCTACTGAAGCAATCTGCCAGTTACCATCGACTTTTTTCATATCAAATTGCGAAAAAGCAACCTGTGATCCGTATTTACCCGGTTCAAGGACCCATGTATCGTTTACTTTCTGGCAATAAGTCGCGTGCTCGTGGCCCGCAATGATAAGATCAAGTTCGGGAACTGCCGCAGCAATCTGGAATACGCCGGTTTTTCCTTCGTTCTCATATTCCCCGTTGCGGCTGATATGCAGCGCACCGATAAGAATGTCGTACTGTCCCTTGATTGAGGCAACGGTCTCTTTCAGCGATACGATCGGATCTTCAAAGTCGAGATTCTGAAAATGCTCGGGAGCGGACGCTTCCCATGTCGAAATATGAGGCGCAACACAGCCGACAACCGCGACACGAATTCCCTTGATATCGTAGATCTGATACGGCAATACATAATTCTTTCCGTTATCAGCATACCTGATGTTTGAACAGATAACGCGGCCGTCAAAATTTCTGATATTGCGTTCAAGGAAATCAAGCCCGAAATTGAATTCGTGATTTCCGAGAATCCAGCCGTCATAACCCATATAATTCATGGCCTGTACCATGGGATGAATATCCATGTCATTAAAAAGCTCAGCGCTGTTATCCTGTAACGCATCACCGATATCGAGTAGGAGTGTGTCGGGATCACGGCCCCGTATATCCTTTACGACGGTGTAGGTAAGTGCAAATCCGGCGTCGTTATCTGCAGAGTCAACGGCATATTCCCACGGATAAATACGGCCGTGCATATCGCTCGTAGCCGCAACCGTAATTACGGCCGAATCGGCTGCAGAAGGGATTCCTTTTGCAATCGGTCCCGTCTTGCCGTAATCAAAATGCCGGGCAGTCGTCTGTTCGGGAACGGCAGCGTCTTTTGCACCACCGGCAAAAAGTAAGGCTGCCAAACCGCTGACAAGCAAAACTGCCGCCAGTTTTTTCAACAGTATTTTCATATAGTACCTCCAGGTTAAACGGTCTTATCCCGTCTAACAATTAAGATTGAAAGAACGGCCGTAAAGGCAACGCTCGCGATCATACCGATGGAACCACTTAATGCCTGCAGAATATCGATGACAATAAGCGGAATATTTATAAACTGAACATATTCCATATGATATCCCCAGATCATCATTGCAAGCGGCAGCGACGCACCGCAGAAAGCCAGGATGAGCGTATTCGTCATGGTGCCGATAATATCACGTCCGACCGCCATAATCGAGGAAAAAAATTTTCTCAGCGGAAGGTCCGGATTGGCTTCAAAAACCTGCTGCGCACTGCTTGCTATGGAAACAGCAATATCCATCGTTGCACCGAGACTGGAGATAAGTATCGAAACAAACAGCAGCGAAGTTATTTTAAAATTTCTGTTCTGCGCAAGATAGAGCAGACTTTCCCCTTTCTCCATATCAACACCGGATACATTCATAATTTTACCAAAAACATACGACAGGAAACCCGCAAGCAGAATACCTGCAAAAGTTCCGCAACAGGCAGCCAGCGCTTTCCGGGTAAACCCGGCTATAAGAATAAAGCTCACAAAACAGATAATCATGGAAGCGATCACCGCTATCAGAACAGGATGCGGCGTCCACATGCAGGGAACGACAATATACAGCAGAACCACCCCGGTAAAAGCCAGAGAAAGAAGACTGCGTAATCCTTTCATTCTGCCGACAGCAAGCACAAGGAAACTCAGCAGCAGTACTAAAAAATAGATATACGGGGTTCTGTTATAATTATACAACCAGACAGAAGGAGTTCCATCTTTTGACAGTCGAACCGTAAATACGGCCGTAAGGCCTTTGCAGGCGACGGCACTTCGCAACGAACTCAGTGTATTCGACGACTCAAATACGCGGCCTTTGTATTTTCCCTCATTAATCCGTACCGTAAACTTCTGACTGCCGGTATACCGGCCTTCAACAAACGGATCCCGCTCAATATTGTTTTCCGTAATCTTAAGAACTGTTCCTGAAACGAAATTCTGCGTGTACATCGATTGCTGACGATACGATTCTGTAAAATGCGGGGCGACTGCTACCGTCGCGGCAATACAAAGAATGGTCAGAAAAACTGCACCAAAATCCTTCAGCATAGACTTTTTCAAACTACCCTGCCTCGTTTTTTATTCTGAATTACTGCCATCAAGTGTAAACCGAAAGCGATGGATTTGTAAAGTTAAAAAAATAAAATATTATTTTAATTATAAAAAAATAATATTTTGGTATAAAAAGATTTTACAATAAAATCTTCCCGATTTATAAAAAGAGCAGTATACTGAGTACTATGGCACTTATAAGTAATCAGAACAATTTTTTCTGTGAAAATCATCTTATCTTTTGTGATAACGATATTCTGCTGGAAAAACCGGCAGCGCAGCTGAAACAGCCGTCAGAGCTGATTCTGCGCAAATGCCTTGATAACCAGCTTATGTACGACTGGTTCGCGGAACCCGACAAAAATTATTCTGCCATGCTGCTGGAAAATTCAGCACCGGTACCTGCCGGCTGCGAATATATACCGCTCAGACAATATTTTGCCGAGGCCGGCGAACTGCAGGCGGCGCTTGCTGCCCGTGCACGAGGAATTCTGAACTGGCGGAGGAACACCCGCTTTTGTTCTGCCTGCGGTAATCCGCTGCAGGACGATGCAATTCTTACTGCCAGATTCTGCTTTATCTGTAAAAAAGAGTTTTTTCCGGTAATCGAACCGGCGGTTATCGTACTGGTGACAGACGGCGACAAACTGCTGCTCGTACGCCACAAACAGCGGATTACCCATCTTTATGCCTGTATTTCAGGTTACATTGAGCACGGAGAAAGCGCCGAACAATGTGTACACCGCGAAGTAAAAGAAGAAGTCGGCATAGAAATCCGGAATCTGCGGTATGTGACGAGCCAGCCGTGGCCGTTTCCCGATCAGCTTATGCTCGGATTCCGTGCCGAATATAAAAGCGGGGAATTAAAACTGCAGGAAGACGAAATACAGGAGGCTGCATGGTTTACCCGTGACAACCTTCCGGAGACTCCTGCCGCGGGTTCACTCGCCCACCGTCTTATCAGCGGTGAATTCGATTAACATTTTTATCCGCAAAACAGCAGTGACGGCAAAACAGTCCGACCCGTGCTGCAGCGGATATCTTTTACACCCGTTCCTGAGGCACCGGCAGCGCGTTTTTTCCCATGACGGCGATAATTTCGTTTTTACTGTACAGTCTGTCAGCCGGAATAACGGCACCGGCAAGTTTTTCTCCGTTCAGCGTAAGCTGTTCCACCCCCTTGCATACTCCCGACGGATTTTCTACTTTTATCGAAAGTTCTTTTCCTCTCCAGCGTCGGACAACCGTAAAACTTTTCCAGCTATGCGGAATGCACGGATCTACAAGCATACCGTCGTACAGCGGCCGGATACCGAGCAGATACTGTGTAATACTATAGTACGACCACGTCGCTGCCCCTGAAAGCCACGACGTACGGCAATTTCCTGCACGCGGACTGTAAACGGAATACGTCGTCTGGCCCTGTACATACGGTTCGCTCTGCCGTATCTCGGCCCTGTCGTTATATGCAGCAGGAAGAGAGGCTTTACAGTATTCGTATGCAAGATCTCCATCCCCGAGCATTGTTTCTGCAATAACACCCCAGCCCTGCGTATGATTGAAAATTCCGGCGTTTTCCTTCACACCCGGGTTAAATACGACGGAACTCATAATCGACCGCGGTGCAAGAACAAAAGGTGGCGCACAAAGCATCAGTCCATACGGAGTCGCCAGTTTTTCCTTCACCGACTGCAGCGCAGCCCTCGCCTGATGCTGCGTTGCGGCACCACTCATAACCGCCCAGACCTGTGTATTAAAATATATCTGTCCTTCTTCCATTGTCTTCGTACCATACACGGTACCGTCCTCGGCTATGGCCCATATAAACCATTTTCCGTCCCAGCAGTGCTTCTGCAGTGCCGCATCGAGTTTTTCACGTTCTGCAAGAGCCCATCCGGACTCTTCTTTTTTTCCAAGACGAAGCGAAATATCGTGGTAGGTAGTCAGCCCCAGCCGCAGCTGAAACGCGACAAACAGACTTTCTCCTTTATAACCGAGTTTGAGACAGTCGTTCCAGTCGGCAAGCAGGCCGCAGGGAAGTCCGTCTTTGCCCATCCGGTTCAGATTGAACAGGAGTGCCTGTTTCAAATGCTCATACACCGTTGCACTCCCGTGATCTGCGTACGGTACAATTCTGGTATAAAAATCAAATTTTCCGGTTTCCGCAACAAAACAGGGTACTGCGTTGAAAAACCATTCACAGTCGTCGGAGCGGAATTCTTCCGGTTGCGGAGACGGTTCATGTCCCGGGTTGTGTTCTTTTCGAATAACGGAAATGGCACCGCCGTCCGCCACCTGCCCGCTCAGCATACGTACGAGACGTTCTTCTGCTTCATCGGGGATTGCAGCGCTGACACCGAGGATATCCTGTACACTGTCGCGGAAACCGAGCCCGTCGCGTTCACCGTTATATACGAGACTTGCAGCCCGCGACCAGGCAAACGTAATAAGACAGTTATACAGTCCCCACAGCGAAACCGTATGATTTATGTCTTCATCAGGTGTTTCAGCCGAAAAACATTCCAATTTTGCGTGCCAGCTTTCTTTGAGTTTCCGGAGCTCAAGATCAGCCCGTGAAAAGCTGCCGTATTCGGCAACAATTCCGTCTCCGACCACATGCGCATCTCCTATGCCGAGCAGCACCATAATTTCTTTCGATTCGCCTGGTTCAAGTGTAATGTCAGTCTGAACCGTACCGCACATATTGTCACCGTATGCTGAAGAATTGGTGCAGGAACCGTTCTTGACTGCCTCGGGAGCCTGATACGTACCATACAATCCGATGAATGATTCACGGCTCGTATCATATCCCGTAAGGGGAGAACCGACGAGCGTCATCCATTCATGCATGAATTCAACGCCTTCTTCTCCGTCGGGATTCTGCCGGAACAGATTATCGTGAATGGCATACCGCAGCATATTATTTTCTTTCGCAGCTTTTGCAATAAACAGCGAATACTGCAGGTTAACCTGATCCTGTTCTGTGTTCCATTGATTTGAAAATTCACAATAGCTGAAAACACGCAGACGACGCGAGCGGTTGCCCGTATTTGTCAATTTCAACCGCCAGTATTCAAACAACTGTCCAAGCGGGACGTAATACGTTGTTTCGGAACGTATACAGGAATATTCCGATGTTATTTTCGTATAAGCAGTGCCGTGACGGCACTCGCTTTTATAGTCATCAAGCGGTTTGCCGACCGGCTGCCAGCTTGCAGACCAGAAATCTCCGGAATCACAATCCCGAATATAAAAATACCGCCCCGGCTGATCCATCGGAACAGCGTTAAACCGGAGCCGCATAAAACGGCCTCTGGCACCTGACCGGTAAAATCCATAGCCGCCTGCATTATTTGTAATAACAGCGCCGTATTCCGTCGATCCGAGATAATTGCTCCACGACTGCGGTGTATCCGGTCGTGTAATTACGTATTCTTTGTTTTCATCGTCAAAATAGCCGTATTTCATAGTAACTGACAGTATAAACCATTTTACGAAAACGTTGTAGTAGCGTACTGCTTTTTTTACAGCTGAACCGGAAAATCAGCTGCCGCAGTTCCGGTTCCCAGGATACAGCGCTGATCCGTTATTCGAATTCAGCAACGCCGTCAAGATCCAGCGTGGCAAAATAATCGTCAACCGTTTCCTTACGGCGTATCTGCCGGAAAGAACCGTCCGTACGCATAAGGATTTCACCGCAGCGGAGTTTTCCGTTATAATTGAAACCCATTGCACGGCCGTGGGCTCCTGCATCGTGAATAACAAGCAGATCGCCGGGCACTATTTCGGGCAGTTTCCGCTGTACGGCAAATTTGTCGCAGTTTTCGCAGAGCGAACCGACAACATCATAGACGTGGTCGGCAGGAGCGCTTTCCTTCCCGCTTACCGTCAGTTCATGGTATGCTCCGTACATTCCCGGCCGCATCAGATCGGCCATACTTGCGTCGACGCCGATATATTCCCGATAAATATGTTTTTCATGCAGTGCCGTCGTTACGAGCCACCCGTACGGACCGGTAACAGGGCGCCCGCATTCCCAGTAGACGGAAAGCGGATCAAGCTCTGCCGGAACAATCAGCCGGTCATATACCGCCCGAATTCCGCGCGCTACATAGTCAAGATCAACTTTTTTCTGATCCGGCTTATAGGGAATACCGATGCCCCCGCCAAGATCAACAAATTCTATCCGGACACCAAGCCGCTCCTGCAGCTCTACGCAAAGCTGAAACAGCAGTTCCGCCGTTTCAACAAAATAATCGGGATTCAGTTCATTTGAAGCAACCATCGTATGAAGTCCGAAATGTTTTACACCTTCAGCCTTACATTCCGCATAAGCGTCGAAAAGCTGCTCACGGGTAAGGCCGTACTTTGCTTCTTCAGGTTTTCCGATAATAGCATTACCCTCCTTCAACGGTCCGGGATTATACCGGAAACAAAGCGTTTCAGGCAGTTTCCCCCCTAACGCCTTTTTAAGGAAGGCTATATGAGTTATATCGTCAAGATTGATTATATTTCCGTGTTCACCGGCATACACAAATTCCGATGCCGGAGTCTCGTTAGACGTAAACATGACATGTTTTCCCGTTATGCCTGATAACGAGGAAAGCATAAGTTCAGGCAGACTCGAACAGTCGGCACCGCAGCCTTCGGAAGCAAGAATTTTAAGTATATACGGATTCGGCAGCGCTTTTACCGCAAAGTATTCGCGGAAGTCAGGAAAAATGCTGAATGCCCGGGTAAAATACCGCATGTTTTCACGTATTTCTTTTTCATCATATAAATAGAACGGGGTAGGAAATTTTTTTACCAGGGTCTGTAACTGTTCCGGCGTAAGCGGAAAATCTTTACTCATAATGTCTCCTGAAAATTACAATTCTGTATAAGCAGTATGTCGTTTTTCTGCCGCAACCGCAACCGCCGACCGGTATAAAAAATGCAAAAAACGGGAAAAACTGCTTTTCAAAACGGGGACACCTCTGCTATAGTTAAGCTCTACAGAAACATACAGCCGCCGGCTTTTCCGCCGCACATCACTTTTGCAGGAGTTGTTATGAATTTTCCGAAAAACTTTCTCTGGGGGTGTGCTACCTCCAGTTACCAGATAGAAGGAGCCGCTGAAGAAGACGGTAAAACACCCTCCATCTGGGATACATTCACTCATGAAAAAAACAGAATCAGGGATAACAGAAACGGAGATACGGCCTGCGATCACTATCACCGCTATAAAGAAGATCTGCAGATAATGGCAGAGATGGGGATCAAAGCCTACCGGTTTTCTATCAGCTGGCCGCGCGTTATGTCCTACGACGCTGATGCGCAGCAGGTAAACGGAAGCGAGAACCGGAAAGGAATGGATTTCTACGACCGGCTGATAGACGGTTTGCTGGAAAAGAATATAGAACCGTGGATCACGCTCTATCACTGGGATCTGCCGCTTGAAATCGAGCGCAGAGGAGGATTCCGCAACAGAGACTGCCGGTACTGGATGGCCGACTATGCTTCGCGTATTGCAAAACGATTCGGCGACCGGGTACAACATTTTATAACAATCAACGAGGCTCCGTGTATTATCGGAACAGGCTATATGGAAGGTCGTTTTGCACCGGGGCTGACGCTTTCGGTAAAGGAAGGACTCAATGCCGCTCATAATCTGCTGCTTGCACACGGCAGCATGGTACAGGCACTTCGGGCAGCAGCCCCGCAAAAAATACAGGTCGGGTTTGTCCACTGCGGAGCTGCCCATTATCCGGCCTCGGAATCTGAGGAAGATATTGCAGCGTACAGGCGTGCTCAGTCAGCAGTCGAAGTAAAACCGGGCGTTCCTGATATGTCGAGCCTCACATACTGGCTCGATCCTGTCTACAAAGGAACGTATCCCCGTGCAGCATGGGAATCATTCCCTGACGATATGCCGGTTATCAGAAACGGCGATATGGAACTTATCAGTACCCCGACAGATTTTCACGGCCATAACGTATATAACGGATCACCCATAGCAGCCGACACGACAAAACCTGACGGCTGGCGCATAGTACCGTTTTCTGCAGGATATTCCAAAACAGCGGCGGGCTGGCCTGTTACGCCGGAAAGTCTCAAATGGCTGCCGCAGTTTCTGTCCGAACGATATAAAAAGCCGGTTTATATTACTGAAAACGGAATGTCCGGAACCGACCGGATATTTCTCGACGGAAAAGTACACGACCCGCAGCGCATTGATTTTACCAGCCGGTACCTGCAGAATCTCGCTGCAGCTATCAAGGCCGGAGCCGATGTCAGAGGTTATTTTCACTGGTCGCTGCTGGACAATTTCGAATGGGCTTCCGGATATACGGAGCGGTTCGGACTGGTATATGTCGACTATGAAACCGGCAGACGCATTCCCAAAGACAGTGCGGAATGGTATGCCGCTGTCATCAGATCGAACGGATCCGCCTTATAAAAAACGGAACGGTATTTTAGAGGTTGTCAAAGAATCCCTTTGCTTTAAGCAGCTCTGCATTCAAAATGCCGCCCAGCGCAGCTCCCCGTTTGGTATTGTGGCTCAATGCAACGAATTTTATATCAAACACACTGCACGGCCGCAGTCGTCCGATGACACATGCCATCCCTTTTTCTGTTTCGCGGTCGCGTCTCGGCTGCGGACGGTTATTTTCATGCCGTACAACAATGGGATGTACCGGTGCTGAAGGGAGATTCAGTTCCTGCGGTATCGAACTGAATGCAGTCCATACCCGTTCTATTTCATCCAGATCCGGTTTCTTGTCGTCGGGAAGATCGAATTCAAGGGAAACGCTTGCCGTATGTCCGTCAACGACAGCGACACGCGTACAAGTCGAAGAAACAACCGGTTCTCCGGCATTCACGATTTTCCCGTCCTGTACCGTCCCGAGAATCTTGAGGCACTCTTTTTCAGTTTTTTCTTCTTCACCGCCGATATACGGAACGATGTTATCTATCATGTCAAAAGAAGGGACCCCCGGATAACCGGCGCCGCTCACGGCCTGAAGCGTCGTAACGACCATCCGGCGGACCGGATAACCGGCCTTTATAAGGGCATAGACGGGCATCATATAGGTCTGCAGCGAACAGTTCGGTTTCACGGCAATAAAGCCCCTGTTCCATCCGTGATGTTCCTGCTGGGCGGCAATAACGGCAAGGTGGCTGGAATTTATTTCCGGAATAAGCATGGGAACATCTTCCGTCCAGCGGTTGGCACTTGCATTCGATACAACCGGAATCCCTGCCGCAGCATACGATTCCTCCAGCGCCTTTATTGCATCCTTACTCATTTCCAGCGCACTGAATACGAATTTACACTTTCCGAGCGCAGCTTTTACCTCGTTAGCATCAGCGACTACAAGATCCGCCACTCCGGCAGGAATGTCGGTACCAATATGCCACCGTTCGGCTACGGCATCACGATAAAGTTTACCGGCAGAACGGGGACTTGCGGCAACGTAGGTGACCTCAAACCACGGATGATCAGCAAGATGCGCGATATACCGTTGTCCAACCATTCCGGTGGCACCTAAAACACCAACCTGTATCTTTTCCATAAAACTAGTTCTCCTCAATCAAAGGCCGCATTCTTCAAGCGCAGCTTCTATAATTTTTTTTGCCTCAGGACGGACTTCAACCAGCGGAAGCCGGACAGCCCCGGACGGAAGCCCTTTACAGCGCATTGCATACTTAATGGAAGTCGGATTCCCGTCACAAAAAGCAGCTTTAAAGAACGGCAGAAGCCGGTAATGAATTTTACGGGCAGCCGCAAAGTCTCCTGCAAGTGCCGTCTGAACCATTTCGGTAACGATTCCGGGAGCAAGATTTGAAACAACGGAAACGATACCGTCCCCGCCCATCGCTACCAGCGGAAGCGTCAGAGAATCATCACCGCTCAGAACGGCAAAATCGGGATGACGTGATTTTATGCGTGAAATAACATCCATCATCTGATTGATATTGCCGCTGGCTTCCTTTACGCCGGCTATATTCGGCAGCCCGGCAATACGATCAAGAACGGCAGTCTCTATATTCCGTCCGGTACGTCCCTGAATGTTATAAACAATCACCGGAAAACCGACTTTCGATACGGCTTCAAAATGGCGGAAAATTCCCTCATCAGAGGGTTTATTATAATACGGCGTTACGACAAGTGCGGCGTCTGCACCGGCGTCTTTTGCACGACGGACGTACCGGACGGCATCACGAGTATTATTGCTGCCTGCACCAAGAATAACAGGTATTTTTACGTTGTGTTCTTTTTCCCAGTCGCGTACAACCGGCATAATAGCAGCTATTATTTCCGCTTCTTCATTTTCATCCAGTGTCGGAGTTTCTCCACTGGTTCCGAGCGGCACAAGGCCGTTGATACCGTTTTCCAGTTGAAACCTGACGAGCCTTCTGACACCTTCGTAATCGACAGACCCGTCGGGAGTCATTGGAGTAATAAGAGCTGTAAAAGCCCCACGAAACTTAATCATAGTATCCTCTTTTTTCCTCAGGCATCCCGCAGAGATGCTTTTATGCAGAAATTGCATCATTATTGCATATATATACATTTTGTGCAAGCTGTCTGCACAGTGCTGAAATATTTACTTGTACTTTTCATACTTCCCGGGTTACAATACTCTACTGTGAAAAAAAAATATATACCAGCAGCAGTTTTCTGTCTTTTCTGCTTCCCGGCATTGTCCGCTACCGTAAAACCCGTCCGCATTTTATCGTTTCACGACAGTCTTTCTCTCTACACGCCGGGCACACTGAATCCGGAAGACTTTGAAGATTGTACCGACTATGTAAATTCAGGCTTTCACGACGGAAACCTCTGGCTTCTGATGACTGTTCCGGCAGCCTACCTTCAGGCCGCGCTCAATTTTTCCAACGAATACGTTTCCCGGATAGATCTGTACAGGAAGGATAACGGAACATGGACCTTCTGCGGGCAGGCAGGCCGCTACCTGCCGAGAAAACTGCGGCCGTTTTCTACCTGGAGAAATGCAATTCCGGTGTATTTTCCCGCAGCAGATTCTGCAGAGCATGAATTTCTTGCATGCATCAGGTCGCAGCCGTTTACCGGTTTTCATATAACGCTCAGACCGCTCGCAGAGTTTCACGACACGACTATACGGCTCACGATTCTGCTGTCAGCTGTCTACGGATGTTTTATTATGCTGCTCGTCAATATGCTTATTTCGGCAGCCTATTTCCGTAACAGGAAAATGATGCTGCTTGCAGCGGCGTTCACCTTCGGTATACTGACACTGCTTTCATTCTGCGGGTTAGGACCTGTTTATCTCTGGAATTTTCTGGCCGGCATTCCTAACATGTACCGCGTTCTGAAATTGTTTCCCGTTGGCGGCTTTTTCTTTCTGAATCTTTTCTTCCGTGAATCGAAAAAAAAGACGAAACTGCTGAATTTTCTGTATTACTGTGCAGCAGGGTCCGCCGCGGCAGAACTTTTTTCCATCTTTTTTATTCCATCCGATAAAATAGCATTCACCGTGTTCCTTGTCTGCGCAGTTCTTGTTTTCGGTTCTTTTTCCGGTATGTCGGCCTGCCGGCCCTCTGCTGCACCTGCAGCAGAAAGTCGTACCCTCCCTGAAAAAATCATAACGGGAATTCTGATCCTCGTAACCATACGGATTATTTTCCATCTGGCGCGGGGTGTCTCATCCGCCGGTATTTTCAGAATCTTCGACAATGATTTTTATGCACTTTACTATATACTGCTGGATATCTTTGTTTTCCCAGCCGTTTTCAGACCGAACAGGAAACTGCGTACGGAACTCGCACAGCTCGAAATCAGGCAGTCCGAGGTAGATGAACGTATAAAAAAATCGCAGGACTGCATCTATACGTATTCCTGTATAACGGATCTTATGACAGAACCTTTGCAGCAGATACACACTATTGTAAACTGCAGTCTGGCATCTACCGGACAGGCAGCGATTTCACTCGCTGCCAGCAGCACAGAGGCACTGATACTCGCACATATACTCCGCATACTCGGAAACTGTGAAGCGGGCGTGCTCACTATCCACGATGCTTCGGAACCGGTTGCCATAAAACAGGTATTCAAAACAGCGGTTTCGGACGTTGTCGATTTCGGCAGAGAACGGGAAACGAGATTTGCTGTTAAATATCTGATTGCAGAAGATCTTGTCCTGCTGGCGGACCCGCTGCTTCTTTCATTCTTATTCAGGCGCCTTCTCATGACTATCATAGAGATAACACCGCGGGACACACGAATCATCATTGTGCTGCGATATACCGACGGAATTTTCCAGTATTCCGTGAAAAACGAAGGTCTGCCGGTTTCACCGGATGAAATGGAATGTATTAAAAATCCTGAACAAATTCAAAAGAACGGATACGACTGGAAAACGATGCTGCATATCATCAGCCGGATTTCGGAACTCTACAACGGACTGCTGGATATCAATACTTCGACGGGCGGAAATATTTTTTCAATGATATTGGAGCTGCCCCGGCAGAATGATTCAGAGAAATCTGAACAGAAACCGGATGGCGGAACACTTTTCGACATGCAGGGGAACCCGCTGAACTGACCGGTTTTCTGACGGTATTCCAAAAAAATACCCAATGTGGTATGGTTTACGGATACCAGATACGGCAGGAGAACGCTATGGCAGGGAACAGCTTCGGGCAGATTTTCCGGATAACGACATTCGGGGAAAGCCACGGTCCGGGATTGGGAACGATTATCGACGGGTGTCCGGCAGGAATTCCTGTCGATATAGAAAGAATACAGCACGAACTCGACAGACGAAAACCGGGAACACCGGACGGCGGTCAGCGGAATCCTGCAGTCACGTCCCGAACGGAAAAAGATAAAGTTGAAATACTGAGCGGAGTATTTAACGGTCTTTCGGAAGGGACGCCGATAGCACTGCTTATCAGAAACACTTCACAACGTTCGTCAGACTATACGAAGATAAGGAATATGTTCCGTCCGGGACACGCAGATTATACCTACTTTAAAAAATACGGAATACGTGATTACCGTGGCGGCGGTCGTTCCAGCGGAAGAGAGACAGCCGGCAGAGTGGCGGCCGGAGCAGTTGCCCGTATGGTTCTTTCAGCACTGTTCGCCGGTAAAATTGCACTTCATGCCTATACGCTCGAAGCAGCAGGAATACCGTGCAACAGCATTTCTTTTGACGATATAGATCAAAATCCGCTGCGGGCTGCAGACAGCAGCGCGGCGGTACAGATGGCAGAAAAAATCGAAACATACAGAAAGGAAGGAAACAGCTGCGGCGGAATAATAGAATGCCGGATCACCGGAATTCCCGCAGGCCTTGGCGAACCGGTATTCGACAAGCTTGATGCGGAACTGGCACAGGCGGTTCTGTCGATCGGCGCCGTGAAGGGGATAGAATTCGGCACCGGTTTTGCGGCGGCACGTTCTTTCGGCAGTGTAAATAACGACAATATGCGAATATCGAAACAATCCGGAAAGCCCGCCTTCGTAACGAATAATTCGGGCGGGATTCTCGGCGGTATCTCAAATGGAAACGAAATCGTATTCAGAGCAGCCATAAAACCGGTCCCAAGTATTTTCATCCGGCAGGAAACCGTATCGCTGAAAACTCCGGGTACAGAAGACTATGAAGACGCGGACATCGTGATAGAGGGCAGACATGACGTCTGCCTTTGTCCGCGTATTGTGCCGGTCATAGAGGCTATGACAGCGGTCGTTCTTGCAGATGCCGCACTCAGAAACAGGGCCGCAAAAATCTAGAACACCGCTTATACATTCAGAAAAAGGAAATTTAAACACATGACTGATGCATCTTCAAAAAATCCGGCAGACAGCCGGAACCAGGAAAATAAAAACCGGCTCCGGTATACCGGCCGTCTTCTTCTTGTGGTACTCATCGTTCTGCTGCTGGCGTTCTCTGCGCTGACGGCGGTACGTATTCTGGCACTGCACAATCCGAAACAGCCGCAGGCACTTTCAGACCGGGAACAGACGGAGCTCTCGAAAACGCTTGATACACAGTATCCTGAGCGTAAACGGCTGCTGCGGAACCTGCCGTACAAAACAGAACCGGCAAGTCTCGACATTGCCGCACAGGCAGCTATTCTCATCGATACGGCAGACGGCAGTATCCTGTATCAAAAGAACGCCGATGAAGAGATACCGCCCGCCTCGATGACAAAACTTGTCGTCATGTATATCGTACTTGAAGACGTTAAACAGGGAAAGCTGTCGCTCGATGACAAGGTTCCGCTGCCGCCTGAAAGCTGGGCCGTCAATATGCCGTCGGATGCTTCGCTGATGTTTCTTGCGGAAGGACAAAAAGTAACGCTGCGGGAGCTGCTGCAGGGGCTCGATGTTGATTCCGGCAACGATGCCGCAGTCGCCATTGCCCTCTATGTAAGCGGCAGTATGGAAAAATTTGTAGACCGTATGAATTCTGAAGTTCAGGCACTCGGCCTTACCCATACGCACTTCGTAGAATCTTCCGGATATAGTGAAAAAAACATCACGACGCCCAGAGACTTTGCAGCTTTTTCCCGTATCTATCTCAACCGCTTTCCAAAGGTACTCAGTGAGTTTCATTCACTGCGGTCGTTTACCTATCCCAAAGCACAAAATCTTCCTGACTGGCAGGCGCAGCAGGGCGACGGACAGGCCATCACGCAGTATAACACAAACAAACTGCTCGGTATTCTTCCCGGCTGCGACGGACTTAAAACAGGTTTTATCTATGAAAGCGGGTTTAATCTGGCGCTTACGGCACAACGGAAGGGGACACGGTTTCTTTCAGTAACAATGAAAGGGCCCGGCAGCGGCAGCACTGAAGGCAATAAATATCGTATTCACGACGGAACGGAACTTATGGAATGGGCATTTTCAAATTTCGCAGAATACGCTGCAGTTCCCGGATCGGACAGAACATATTCTTATGTTGTTCCCGTTACCGGCGGCAAAAAAACGTCCGTACGGATTATTCCTGCGGAACAGACTGCAGCGCTTACGGTTCCTTTTATACAGGGTGCCGATCCGCAGGATGCCGCAGCACAGGTTACCGTCACGGCGGAAATTCCTTCATATATAGACGGCGGTTCTCTGCAGGGAACCGCTTACGGAACTCTTGTGTATAAACTTGGTACGACAGAACTGCAGCGTATTCCGCTTGTCGCCGACCGTTCCATACAAAAAGCAGGATGGATCATACGGGCTTCCGACAGAATAGCCGCTCTTACAATGAAAAAATAAAATTCTATTTAGTCACCGTATCATACGTGACTATCTCAAAACCGGAATCAAGAATAGCGTCAATCAGCAGATCCAGTCTGTCGTACAGATAATCGCTTCTTATCCCCCGGGCAATTCCAACCGTAACAGGTATTACCGGTACGGAGCCGGGATTACTGGCTCTGAGTTTTCGAACATACGTATCAATAAGTTCACCGGCATTCAAATAACCCGTACCGTTCTGAATACTTTCGTCGAGCGTCACCGTATCCCGGACCGTCTCAGGCGCATCAACATACGTGTAACCCGCGGCAGTACCGGCAGCGATCATTTCCGGCCGCACCCGATAGCCGGGAGCATGCCAGAGCAGGGAAAGTTCCTGACCGGTACAGGCGTAAAATTCATCTTCAGTCCTTGCAAGTCCGCGTCTGATAAAATCTTCATCCAGTGTAAAACCGGGCGCGGTAAGATCCGCTGTTGTAAAAAACAGAGAAGCGCATTCGTGGCCGGCGGCCGCAATCTGCCGTGTTTCGGCGGGGTACCGTCTGATGAACTCTCCATTAAGAAAAAAAGTTCCCTTTACCCGATATGCATCAAGCACGGATAAAATCTGTGCAAGTCCGGCTGCGCTGTCCTCCGCATCAAACGCAAGTACCGCCTTTCTCCGCACGGGTGTCTTAACCGTGCTTTCGGCAAACAGCGGAAGCGTCACCGCCGGTCCCGCCAGAGTCCGTACATACAACGCATTATCATAATACGAATTCCGGGTGCCGGCCGTAAAAATACGGTATCGTCCGTTCTGTACCATATTCTTCTCCGGAATGACGGCAGAACCCTGCTGCCAGACACCTGTCGTCTTGTCATACCGGTACACGGCCGGCTGAGAACCGGCAACTGCCATGAGGCTGTCACCGGCCCAGAATCCGCGTTGTGCGGAAGAAAGGAAAAGTACGTGTGCCGTATCCGTTCCGGTATTCCAGACCCGCACCGTATCAGCACCGCCGATACAAAGCGTACCGTTGTCTTTCCACGTCAGTGAAACGACATTTTCCCCGCCAAGCGAAGCAATTCTGCCCCAAGGAGCAAGGGAATAAACATACACCGCGGAACCGGTGGAAAAGGCAATTTTCCTGCCGTCGGGAGAGACAACAGGATTCCCGGCGGCGGCAGCGGTCAGTACACGGGTTCTGCCGCTGCCCAGCAGGTAAACAGAAGAACTGCGGCGGCCGTCTTCAAGAGACGTCATTCTGACCCACAGGACAGGGCTGTCGTTCTTTCC
>JALCCK010000046.1 GCA_022640795.1 Treponema sp. | reverse complement strand
ACACCTGTCTCCCGGCTGATAATCTCCATCACCCGCGGCCGGCAAAAACCTCCGTGGCAGCGTCCGGCACCAGCACGGCAGCGCCGCTTCACAGCATCTACCGTTACTTTTTTCATTCCGAGCCGAATACAGGAACGTACCGCATCACGTATTTCGCCTTCGGAAATCTGTTCACACCTGCAGACTATCTTCCCGTATGAAGGGTCGCCGGCAATCAGTTCATTCCGTTCATCATCTTCCATCTTTGAGAGTTCCGGTAAAGCTCTACGTACCGGCCGGAAAAAGTTTTTTTCAAGTACCGGGCAACCGGAAAAAGACTGTATCCGCTGAATACAAATTTTTACAATATCCTGTGCAATAGCAGGGGCAGAAGCAAATCCGGGAGACTGTATGGCAGCGGCATGAACAAGATTGGAGACTTTTTCCGAACCTTCAACGATAAAATCTTCTTCCCAGTCGGCAGCACGGATGCCGCTATAATACGCAATGACATCCTGCAGGTTGAGGCAGAAATTCATTTTTATCTGATGCTCAAGCTGCGGCATATCACACACATCTGTACTGTAATCTTCGCGATCATATACTTCTCGTGCTGTCGGTCCTACAAGAGCATTGCCTTCTATACAGGGAATAAGACCGCCGCCCTTTGAATGTTTTTTTGAAGATGACAGCAGATCCGGCATACCAACGATTGTCTTCAAAAATACTCCGACCTTCTTATCCAGAATCATATCCATTCCTTTTCGAGGATGGATAGAAAAGAATCTGTCACCTGCAAAACCCGCAACTTTGTCCGACCATACGCCGGCTGCATTTATAACAAGGCCGGTTCTTATGGTACCACGATTCGTATGAACTGCTGAAATACGGACAGACCCCGGTAGTTTCGGTTCCCTGCCTGAAGGCAAACGTACCATGTCCATACCGGTAACCGCCGTTTCGAAATAAAAATGAACACCGTTCGCCTGTGCATTTTCTGCAAATGCAACTGTCACGCGAAACGGCGAAGCGACCCCGGCACTTGGCATCCAGTATCCGCCATGCTGTTGTATCCCCAGATGGGGTTCAGCCTTTACGATGCACCGAGCAGAATGATATCCGACAGTACCGTCAACATTATTTCTCTTTGCCCTCCAGTTCATATAAGGTACTGCCAAGCGCAGCAACCGAGACTTGAACAGAAAATAGCTTCCGGGCCACTTTGTCTCGAATCCGAGTTCTTTATCCAGCCTGTGATATAAACGATTTCCTCTTGAATTAAGACGGCCCTTTATTGTAGACGGATTATCTGCAAAACCAGGATGAATCATACCGTCATTGCGCCCCGAAGCTTGCATGGCAACATCACATTCTTTTTCAAGTACAGCTATATTCAACTTGTATCTGGAAAGCTCCCGGGCTATTGCACAGCCTATAACACCGCCGCCGATGATTACTACATCAAACGCTTTATTGTCAAGCAGGGAATCCTGAACGTCCGGCAGTTTCATAGAAGGTTCAGTTTTACTCCCGACGGTCATATCATTGACAAGGCCTTTGTAGCCTCTTATCGAATGCCATTTTTTTACAATAAAAACTCCTATCTCGTGACGTTCCGATACGGTAGGGGAATCCCCTTCTGCATGCACTGAGCGCCCGTCCCAGGAAAGCTGTATTTTTGATCGGGGATATTTCTTTTCAAGATAGTTTTGAGTTTTTTGTATTCTCTGACTTATCCGGTTCGTTTTCATATCAACCTTCCCCTGTTTTACCACTGCCATATGTCCGGTAAGAAGCGAGATCGGAAAGTAATTCTTCTGCTTCCTCCTCTCTGCGCTCTTTTATCATGGTAATAAGATTTTTTTTCAGTACGGTCGATTTTTTCACTGCATCACTATACCCGGTAAAAAAAACCTCGAGTTTTTCATGATAGAGAGCTTTTGCCGAATTAAAAACCATGGCAAATATAATATTTCCTCCGGTTGTAATAAGCTCCCGATAAAAATCAAAATCCTGATCTACTATAGTCCGTATTGTCATGTTCTCAGAGATAGCTGAAAGTTTTTCTAACCGGTCACACAAACCATCAAGATCTTTGTTTTCAAAACAATGTTTCAGACTTTCCTGAAGAATTATACGGCGTAATTCTTCCAAACCGTCATCGATTTTTTTTTCTAGTCCGTCACCGGAATACCTGTATAATGATTCAAGAATGGAAAGAGAACCGTCTTTTCTGAAATTATTTATTATGCAACCGTGTCTGGGCCGCATAGTAATAAGACCTTTGCCGTGTAATTCCAGCAACGCGTCATGAACAACCGGACGGGAAACAGTAAATTGTTCCGCCAGTTCCCGCTCACTCGGCAGCTGCTCTCCCGGCAGCAACAGATTCAGTAATATGAGTTCTTCTATCTTCTGAGCTATTCCGTTTTTTCCCCATATCTTTTTTTCACTCATTGAATCTTTCCTTTGCATATAGTGGTATTACCACCAAACAAGTATAGGACTGTAAAATCAGTTTGTCAAATATTTTAAAACTGGTATATTCTATTACCGGAGATTTACCGGAAAATCATATAAACATCTGCACCATAGTGTGGTATAGTAATAAAAGAATATTTCTCAGGAGGTATATGATGGCTATTCTCGGCACATTCATGGTTCCTCATCCGCCGCTGATCGTACCCGAAGTAGGACGCGGACAGGAAAAAGAAATACAAAAAACAATAGACTCCTACAAAGAAGTTGCAAAAGAAATCACAGCCGTAAAACCTGAAACAATCATCATTACGTCGCCGCATGCAGTTATGTATGCCGATTATTTTCATATCTCACCTGGCGCCGGAGCTTCCGGTGATTTCGGGCAGTTCGGCGCAAAAGAAGTGAAATTTCACGTAGACTATGATGAAGAACTCGTACAGGAAATCACACGAGCAGCTGCAGCAGCTCATATTCCCGCAGGTATAAAAGGCGAACGTACAAAAGCACTGGACCACGCAACAATGGTTCCTCTCTATTTTATTAACCAGTTCTATACTGATTATAAACTTGTTCGTATCGGGCTTTCAGGCTTACCATTCAGGCTGCATTATATACTTGGACAGTGTATAGCAAAAGCTGTTGCAACAACCGGCCGCAGAGCAGTCTTTGTCGCAAGCGGCGACCTGTCACATGTTCTTAAAAATGACGGACCATACGGATTTAAACCGGAAGGGCCTGTTTACGATAAACGTATTATGGCAGTCATGGAAAAAGGAGACTTTGGAGGACTGCTTTCTTTTGATCCCGATTTCTGTGAAAATGCAGCACAGTGCGGGCACCGGTCGTTTCTTATTATGGCGGGAGCCCTGGACTGTATTGCGGTTACTGCAAAAAAACTTTCATACGAGGGCCCGTTCGGTGTCGGATACGGAGTCTGTACGTATATCCCAAAAGGGCCTGACTATTCGCGCAATTTTCTGGAACAATTCGAAAACAAACAGAAATCCTCTCTGGCCGATTTGAAACGTTCGGAAGATGAATATGTTCATCTTGCCCGTACAACAATCGAAACCTACCTGCGAACCGGAAAAATACCGAAAGTAGCAAAGGGAACCGTTTTCTGCGACGACGATAGTTTCGAAGGCTGGAAGCTTTCCAAAGATCTGCTGTCCCGCAGAGCCGGGACATTTGTCTCGCTCAAAGAGGATGGAAACCTGCGCGGATGCATAGGAACAATCAGTGCAACACAGGCAACAGTTGCAGAAGAAATAATTCACAACGCAATCAGCGCCTCGACACAGGATCCCCGATTCCCGCCGGTAGAAAAAAACGAGCTCGACAGACTCGTATACAGTGTTGACATTCTGGGAGCTGCAGAAATGATAACGTCTTCTGACGAACTCGATGTAAAAAAATACGGTGTAATCGTCACGAAAGGTTATCGGCGCGGATTACTTCTGCCAAATCTGGAAACGGTAGATACCGTCGAAAAGCAGATCGAGATAGCATGTAAAAAAGGGGGAATCTCACTTGCAGAAAAGCCAACTTTTGAACGCTTCGAGGTAGTACGACATACATGACTATGGAAATGAACGACAACAGCAGAATCTGTTCCACCTGTTTTCATCATTGCCGGCTTTTGCCCGGGCAGACAGGGCGTTGCCGTGCCAGACAGAATAAAGATGGCCGGATTATTTCCATGAATTATGGACGGATTACGGCCCTGGCTCTCGATCCGATAGAAAAAAAACCGCTCAAAATGTTCCATCCGGGAACAAGAATTCTCTCTGCAGGTTCTTACGGATGTAATTTATCATGTCCGTTCTGCCAGAATTATGAAATCTCACAAACGGCGGCAGATTCATACACACTGTCTCCCGAGCTTCTTGCTGCCAAAGCGCTCGAATTGCGGAAGAACGGTAATATAGGGGTTGCCTTTACGTATAACGAACCACTTATCGGATGGGAGTATATATATGATACTGCAAAAATTGTACATTCGTATCAGTTGTATAATGTTATAGTCACAAACGGAACGGTAGATGCAGGCATACTGGAAAAAATTCTGCCATATACGGATGCAATGAACATAGACTTAAAAGGATTCACCCCGAGGTGGTATCACACGCTGGGAGGCAGTCTCGACATTGTAAAACAAACGATAAAAATCAGTGCCGCTTTTTGTCATATAGAACTTACAACGCTGATAGTACCCGGTTGTAACGATACACCGCAGGAGATGAAGGAGCTCTCTTCGTGGGTGGCGTCTGTTGATGAAAATATTCCGCTGCATATTACGCGTTTTTTTCCCCGATATAAAATGAATATGATTCCACCCACCGATACCGGAACTCTTTTCAAACTGGCAGAAACAGCCCGGAAAAATCTGAAAAACGTATTTATCGGTAACTGCTGAGGCGACAATCAAAAAATTATCTGCTATAATACTGAGAAAATACTGACGGTATGCATAATCTGTTTATTGACTCCTAAAACACAAAATAAAATAGAGGATTCGAGATGAAAATCAATAATACATTGCTAACGCTTCAGAACGGCAGCGATATTCGCGGCGTCGCAATAGAAGGCGTAGAAAACGAGCACGTAAATCTTACGGAAGCTGCATGTAATAGAATTGGACAGGCTTTTGCCCAGTGGATATCAGAACAAAAAGAAAGTAAACCAAGTACGATACGAATAGGAATCGGCCACGATTCCAGAATTTCAGGACTTATACTGGAAGAGGCATTTGCAAAAGGCATAGAATCTACCGGAGCCCATGTAATCCGCTGCGGACTTGCTACGACTCCTGCAATGTTTATGTCCATTATATTTCCGCAGACAAAATTTGACGCAGCTGTCATGTTAACAGCCAGTCATCTGCCTTATAACCGGAATGGTATAAAATTCTTCAATAAAGACGGTGGTCTTGAAAAAAAAGATATAACAGCGATACTGACAATTGCGGAAGAAAAGGAAATCAGACAAGTAACTTCTATAGCGCCTACCGGAAACAATTGTTTTGATATTATTGAACTGTATTCACAGTACCTGAAAAATACAATCTGTAAAGGTGTAAAGGCACAGGACTATGAACATCCGCTGGCAGGATTAAAAATTGTGGTAGATGCAGGGAACGGTGACGCCGGCTTCTTCGTGAATAATATTTTAAATCCGCTCGGGGCAGATACTACCGGCAGCCAGTTTCTCGACCCGGACGGGAACTTTCCCAACCATATTCCAAATCCGGAAAACAAACAGGCAATGGACTCAATCAGCAGAGCTACCATCCAGAATAAAGCGGATCTTGGTCTTATTTTTGATACTGATGTCGACCGAATGTCAGCTGTTCTGCATGACGGAACGGAAGTAAACAGGGATTCAATCATTGCAATGATTTCAGCAATTCTTGCACCGGAATATCCCGGCAGTACTATTATAACCGATTCCGTAACATCAGACCGGCTCACTTATTTTCTTGAAAAAATTCTGGGAATGCAGCATCTGCGATATATGCGCGGCTATAAAAACGTTATAAATAAGTGTAAAGAATTAAATAAAAACGGTATTATAAGTCCGCTTGCAATGGAAACTTCGGGACATGGTGCGTTAAAAGATAATTATTACCTGGATGACGGAGCTTTTCTTGCTGTAAAATTACTCATTGCACTTGCAAAAGCCGCAAAGAAAGGTAAAAAAATCGACAGTCTCATCGCAGATTTGCCGCCGCTTTATGAAGCCCATGAATACCGCTTCAAAATCAATACTGAAGACTTTAAAGACTATGGAAAGCAGGTTCTTACCGAATTTAAAAAAAGAGCCGAAACCGCCGGGTATAAACTACCGAAATCCTATGAAGGTGTCAGAATCTCCTTCAAATCAAAAAATATACGTGGATGGCTCCTGTTACGCCTTTCCCTTCATGATCCGGTTATGCCGCTCAATATCGAAGGGGAACGTAAAGGTGACTGCGCTGCCATTGTAGCTGTCGTCAAAGACCTTCTGACGGGTTTCGATAAACTTGATATGACTGTTCTCAGCTGATCTGTTTATATATATTTCACGCAGCCATAGCAGCTGTCGGTAAAAGTGATAAAATCATGAATAAAGTCGGCAGCTTTTGTTGAGACTTTATCAATCCGCACAGCTTCCGGCAACGGCTGCTTTTTCTGCGTTACAACCAGCGGATTTATATACCGCTTCTTTACCGCGATGGATACGCAAAAATAGCCGGTCAACGGCGATCTGGTATGCTCTATATGTGTCATCGTCCTAAAAGTTCTAAAGCAGCGTAAAAAATGTTTATAATCTGCGGAATTTCTGGTGCCAATATCTTCTGCAACCGATTCAAAACGTGTTATCAACTGTTTTTCAGAAAGAACAAAACAATCTTTTTCCTTAATAACGCCACAAAGTACCGCACTGTTCAGAATCTCTGCCATAAGCTGCAAGGCAACCTTATTTTCATTACGTTGAAATACAAGCCCGACACTGCAGCAGCGGCGGCAGTAATCAACCGCAATTTCTTCTGTAGCAAATCCAAGTTCGGGAAATCCGTTTTCATTGCGACAGACGACAATATCGCGATAGGTTTCTTCAACCGCCGCCATATTCCAGCTGCCGTCAAAAATAATGCCTGAAGGGAACATATATTCAAGTCTGTCTGCAGAAAGACCGGGAACTTCATTATCGGCTATCGGATATTTATGATAATCATCGACCTGATCATAGGTAATACCGTCTGACTCCAGACAGGCGGCAAGTGCAGCATCGGCCCGGAGCATCTGTCCGTTTTCAGTTTCCGTACTTTCCTGCGTAAGCGCATCCCCCTTTCTGAAATCAGTTACATGGCTGAACGCCGGCGTCGAAACATCATGCAGCAGTCCCGCAATCGTTTGAATTCTGTCATGAGTAAAATTCCATATTATAAGTGCGACACCAATACTGTGATCAAGCCGCGAATAAAAAAAATTATTATGATAAAGCGGAGTCCAGTCAGTACCACAAAGCAGACCGACACCTGAAAGTCTTTGAAGCAGCGAAAGCGTAATGTACTTATCTATAAAATGAGGAAACTCAGGAGAAAGGATTTTGTAATATAAATTCTTATTCAGTTTCATTCCGACCAGATTATCTGAAAACTACCAAAAAGTATAGATTGTTTTTAAAAGTACCGGTCTTCTCTTTAAAATCAGCATAGAAAGAAAACGGAAAGCTTTTTATTTTTCTCGAAATATAATCAAAACCACGGTATAATAAAATTCAATTGTGAATAAATTACAAAACCTTTCATTAGAACCAGAAGATATTCTCTTTTATGGCGAAAAAATTATCCCCACGTGTATTAATATTCTGTGTATTATTACTGCGTATATAAATTTTTCTCTGAAATATCTATCGCACAACGAGGCAGTGATTCTTTCACTTAATACAGTCCCGTATATGTCGGGAACTCTTTTTATCATTGATTTCTATTTTTTTTCCATACTTTACACCATATTTCTTTTCATTCTCATATTTAAAAAAGAATTCCGCTTTGAACTGCTTTCCATCATTTTTACCATCACGACTGCAGTACTGCTTGATTATACGATGGGAGACCTTCTGACTATTAAGATGTTCATCTTTGCCAGCTGGATTCTTACCATCGCCGTCAGTTTTGACTTTAAGTACAGCTGTTTTTTGATAACCGCCGGTAGTTTTATCTTTATTATATTTCAGTATCATCCACAAAGTCTTGGAATAGTTACTGCGCCTATAACGGATTCGGAACCGGATACTATGCAGGTATTCACACTTGCCGCCTATTTTATTATTTTCGCAGTAATGGCCGGTCTTTACCGGTTTGCAGTCATAAAAACGGCGGAAAATATTTCCATCGCACAACATCTCAATATGGTTATGACACAAATGAGTCAATTCAACAGGAAACTGCAGGAGGCTGCAAAAAACAGGGGAGAGGAAGCAGTAAAACAGGAACGAATGCGTATTTCGAGAGATATGCATGACAGCTGCGGCTATGTTTTCGTAAATATTGTCGCCCTCATGGACGCAGCCGAAAGTGAAGGACCTAAAACATGGAAAGAAACGGAGAAAATTTTTGAAACGGTTAGAAATCTTGCTTCAAAAAGTCTTAAAGACACCCGTATAACACTACACGCTATGCGGGAAATTCAAACACCTTTGGAAACGACAATACATATACTGCAGGGAATAAAAGATCTGTTCCAGAAAGTAACCGGAATAAAAGTACATCTCGATACGGGAAATCTGCAGCATGATTACGGACGGACTATAAACGAGGCTATCACCCCCATTATGCAGGAAGCACTTACAAATGCGGTCCGCCATGGACGCGCTACCGAAATTTCCATATGGCTCTGGGACGACAAAGACAATCTTCTGGTAACAGTAAAGGACAACGGTGTCGGATCAAAAAAAGTTGTGAAAGGAATAGGAATTGCAGGAATGGAAGAACGGCTGGCAAAAATTAAGGGAACGCTTGAGACTACAACATCGGTGGAGGGCGGTTTCCGGCTGACAATTTCCATTCCCCTGACAGGACAGGAAAACGAAAATGAAGAATTTAAGAGTATTACTTGTTGATGATCAAAGTCTGTTTGCAGAAAGCCTTCGTACTTTTCTCCATAATTATGCGGAAGACATGATCGTTATGGGAATAGCCTCCAATGGACAGGAAGCTATCGATATGATCAGACAGGAAATACCACCGGACATAATTCTCATGGATGTGAGAATGCCGGTCATGGATGGCGTCACGGCCGTAAAAAAAATAAAACCAATATATCCTGCTATAAAAATTATTATGCTTTCAACATATGATGAAGATGAATTTGTCCGCGAAGCATTACTTTCAGGAGCCTCCGGGTATCTTCTGAAAGACATTTCTCCGACAGAATTGATAATATCCATCAGGGCACTTAATTCCGGCGTTATGCAGATTTCTCCTTCACTTGCACAAAAACTCATAAAAAAAACATATATCGAAGACAAGCCGATCCCGGCCGGCGAAAATCAGGAAAAAACATTCGAATGGTTAAAAACACTGACGCGGCGGGAACGGGAAATATTCGCCCTGCTTGCAACCGGCCACGATAACGAAGAAATTGCTGAGCAGCTCGGGCTTGCGCTCCAGACTATCCGCAACCAGGTCAGTACAATTTACTCAAAACTGGATGTTAAAGACCGGTTTCAGATAATTCAGCTCGCAAACCGAATAAAAAAATACTAATTCTCTCTCTTCCTGCGGAGAGAGGAGAATTAGTTATTTTACCGCACCAAGAACACCCGCAACAAATCGCTTCTGCTGGGTAAAGAAAAGTACTATCATGGGAATAGTCATTATGCTCACGCAAAGCATAAGTAATCCGTAATCGGTCGTATATCCTGCTGTCAGTCCGGAAATCAGGAGCGGCATCGTCTGCATATTCTGGCTTTGCATAACAATCAGCGGCCACAGATAATTATTCCATGAAGCCATAAAGGTAACGATAGCGGCGGCCGCAAACGTCGGAGCCATGACCGGGACATAAACTTTTGAGTAAATGCCGAATTCACTCAATCCGTCCACACGGGCAGCCTGAATTATTTCTACCGGAAAGGCTATAGAATTCTGACGAAAAAAGAAAATTAAGAAAGCAGTTGAAACCGTCGGTAAAATAAAACCGGCCGTCGTATTGAGCAGGTGTACTTTACTGAACATTCTGAACATAGGAACCATTATCGATGAAAAAGGAATCATCATGGAAAGGAGCAGTATATTCATAAGGCGGTCTTTCTGTTTATCGCGAAAAACCTGAAATCCATAGCCGGCAAGAGAACACACAAACATACTCGCCAAGGTACCGATAGTTGAAACACGTAAGGAATTCCATAAAGCCCGTCCCGCATGTATGGTAGAAAGCATTGTTTTTATATTTTCTACCAAATGTGTACCGGCGACAAGCCTTCCGGCAATAACATCCGTACTGCTGTTTGTCGCAGATATGACCATCCAATAAAACGGAAAAACCGATAACAGACAAACTATAATCAGAAATAAATATTCTGTAAAAGTTATAAAATGAAATTTATGTTTAATCATTGACATCTCCTGCTTTTATCTGAAGAAACGATAAAACTGCAACCATAATCAGAATGGCATACGAAACAGTTGCTGCATATCCGAACTGAGGATTATATTTAAACGATAAATTATAAATATATTGTGACAAGGTAAGAGTTGCCGTTCCAGGTCCGCCGTCGGTAATATTTTTAACTTCATCAAAAAGCTGCAACGTACCATTTGTCGACATTACCGCCGTCAGAAGAATGACAGGCTTCAGTAACGGCAGCGTAATTCTGAAAAAAGTCTGAGAAGGATTGGCTCCGTCAATACGGGCAGCTTCATAAATACTGGTGTCGATATTCTGTAAACCAGCAAGGAAAAAAACGGTATTATAACCGGTCCACCGCCACGTAATAGTCAGGATAATAACTATTTTTGCCCAGACGGGATCCGCAAGCCAGTTTTTTGGCGATGCAAGAATTCCCCACGCAACACATACTGTGTTGACGAGACCATCAAGCGCAAACAGCGACTTAAATATCAAAGCAGAAGAAACCAGAGCCGTTGCACAGGGAAGAAAAACAAGTGTTCTGAAAAAACCTTTAAATCGTAAATTTTTATCATTCAGTACTGAAGCCAGGATTAACGCCAAAAACAACATAACCGGGACCTGAAAGATGAAATATATAATGACGTTTTTTACAGCTGTCAGAAATATTTCATCTTTGAAAAGACGTATATAATTTCGCAGTCCTGAAAAATGCAGATTATTGCCCAACCCCGCCTGAAGAGACAGAAAAAACGCGCGAACCATCGGATAGAAATTCAGTAAAAAAATCAACAAAGCAGCAGGAAGCACAAAACTCCATCCTGCACGCTTATATTTTACTTCAAGTGTTGTATTCTTATTCATGACATTGATCCTATAAGCCCGTTACAGCATTTCGGCAGTAACGGGTATTCTTAGTAAAACGAAATTGTTTAATATCCCATAAGGAATTCGACATTGTCCTGTGCTTCTGACAAAGCTTTATCAATACTCTTACCGGCAAGAATGTCTGTCATTGCGCGGCCTACCGCATCTCTGGCCTCATAGTTAAAGACACCATACTTAACTTGTGGAATTTTTCCGGAATAGGCAACGATATCTTTATATATTTTCTGTCCTCCGAAGAATTCATTTGACTGATCATAGACATCCGATTCAGCTGCAGGGAGCCAGGTTGCAATAGCTCCAGACGACGGAAGAATCGTTTCATACAATTTTTTACTTCCGGCAAACGTTTTATCCAGGAAATCCATTGCCACCGCAGGGTTCTTGGAATTAGCCATAACCATCCAGCTTGATCCACCCTGATTGGAATAATTCACGGCAGAAGAAATTTCACCAAGTCTCGGCGTATTCACGATAGCCCATTTTCCGGACTGTTCTTTAACCGAACTTATCGAGCCTACCATCCAGCAACCGTTTATTGCAGATGCAACTACACTGTTGTTGATACTGGCAATATACGCATTCCAGTCCGTCACATTTACGCAAACACCATCCCTTATCATCTCTGCATATACTTTCACAGCCGCTTTAAGCGCTTCATTATTTTTCATATACGGCTTACCGTCTTTATCAAACAGCCATGTTCCGGCACTCTGCAGCATAATCATAATGCAGTCGGGTTCGTTACCTACGTATGAAACCATAGCCTTCCCGGTTTTTGCTTTAACGATTTTTCCAAGTTCGATAAAACGTTCCCAGGTGATATCATTAAAATCGGAAACTTTGAGACCAGCTGCTTCAACAATATCCCGACGAAGGAATGTCGCAGTTGCACCATTATCGAACGGGACCGAATAATTCTTTCCGTCAATAGCACCGTATCCGACTTTAAATTGCGCGAACTGACTCAGATTGATTTTGCCGTTCATCGGCAGAAATGCCTTCGGATAATTCATGACATTTTTCTGAATGGCATTGTCCTGACACAGAATAATATCTGGTAACGTATCAGCCTGATTAGCAGAAAGAGCGGTAATAAGTTTCTGCTGAAGATCAGCCCAAGGTGTTTCAACAACCGTTACCGTCACATTCGGATGATCGGTTTTATAAATCTTTGCAGCTTCATTCATAGCATAGACATTGAATGTCGGGTCCCAGCACCATACCGTCAGTGTTACCGGTTTAGACGTCGCAGCTTCTGTTGTTTCTTTTTTTTCTGTTACTTTCTTTGAACAGGAAGCCAGCATACTGAAAAACAGTACCACCATAAATGCACCTAAAAAAAATCTCTTTTTCATATCTCCTCCTATAAGAGATCAAGCGGAGTTTTCCCGCCAATGGATGGCGGGAGGTTGCTAGTCGAACAGGGGAACACAATCAGCATCCCGGGACAGACTATCAGTTCCGCTTACTTAGCGATATTGAAATTATACGGCACTTTGTTTAAAACGAAAGCTACAAAAATACTAGTACAGAAGTACCTTGTTTTATAAAAAATTCTGTCCGATACTATAAAGAAGTATTTTAGAAAATAACGTATACGATGTAGTTTGACGTCGATATAATTAATCATTTCTACAGGAGCAGTTATGAACAATATATGGGAAAACCCTGAAATTCAGGGAATAAACCGTCTTCCGATGCGAAGCCCGCTTATTCCTTTTTCATCACCGGGAGAAGCGATTGAAGAATGTGCTGCCGGGCCGGAAAAAATCAGACAAAGTAAAAGTACGTATTTTAAAGATCTCAACGGATCCTGGAAGTTTAAACTTTTGCAAAACCCCGGCGAAGCCCTGCAAAACGAACTGAAAGGTTGGGATCATCCTTCTTTTGCTGTCGATTCATGGTCTCAGATAACAGTTCCCGGTACATGGACGCTGCAGGGATTCAAGGATTATCCGCATTATACTAATGTACAAATGCCTTTCGATTTTCTGCCGCCGAACGTACCAGAAAAAAATCCCACTGGTCTGTACCGTCGTACTGTTCAAATTCCGGGTGAATGGGAAGGACGGCGTATTGTGCTGCATATCGGCTCTGCCGAAAGCTGTACGATTGTCTTCGTCAATGGAAATGAAATCGGAATATCAAAAGATACGCGGCTTCCCGCTGAATTTGATATTTCTCCCTATCTGGAGTGGAAAAAGAAAACCTGTACGGCAACCATAGCAATTGAAGTAATCCGATATTCCGATGCGTCTTTTGTAGAAGATCAGGATCAATGGTGGTTCGGCGGAATCCACCGCAGTTTATATCTATATTCTACGGAGCCAGCATTTATACAGGACGTCGAAGCACTAACCTTTCTCGATATAAAAAAATCTGACATTTCCGGAATTATCCCCCTCGTCGTTACACTTGGTTATGCCGACCCAAAACGAAACACTACCAGATGCACAAATGACCGTATGGATAGAATAAAAAGACAAATTAAATATACAGTCCATGAACTTACAGGTATTCCTCAAAATGGAACAAAAGGAAAATGCATCGCTTCCGGTGAATTAGACGGATATTTTGATTACCGGCGGACACAAAATCAGGTACGAACCGATATACGGATAAAAAACCCTGCGTTATGGTCGTCAGAGCACCCGAATCTTTTTATATTAACGGTAAGCCTTTTCGAAACTGACAATCAAAAACAAACGGAGCGTCATATCGAAAGCGTGTCCTGTACGATCGGATTTAAATCGGTACGCGTCGTAAACAGAGAATTACTGATTAATGAAAAGAAAGTATACATTCACGGTGTCAACCGGCATGAACATAATGAATATCATGCTAAAACGCTGACAACAGACGAAATGGTACGGGATATTCATCTTCTCAAACAGTATAATTTTAATGCAGTCCGGACCTGCCATTATCCCGATGACGAACGGTGGTATGAACTCTGCGACCGGTACGGCATTTACCTTATGGATGAAGCCAATATAGAAAATCATGCCTATTACGACTGTATTCCACGCAGCGACGAATGGACAAACGCCTATATGCTTCGTATTCAGCGCATGATTCGCAGGGATAAAAATCATGCTTCAATTTTCTGCTGGTCGCTCGGAAATGAAAGCGGCGACGGGCAAAATCAGGTAGCATGTCAGGCATGGATCAGGCGGGTAGATACAACACGTATAGTCCATTATGAAGGCTTTATCCGCCCCGAACGGACACAGGGCGAGTTTACGCTCGATTCTCTTTCCAGAGGAAAAGGACTTACCGATCTTATAAGTCCTATGTATCCTTCAATAGATCTTATAACGCAGTATGCAGACACCCGGGATGATTACCGGCCGATTATCATGTGTGAATATTCACATGCAATGGGAAACGCGAACGGCAGTCTTTCCGATTATTGGGAAGCAATAGAAAGTCATCACGGACTTCAGGGAGGATTCATCTGGGACTGGATTGATCAGGGACTGGCAGCAGAGGTGCCGCACGGTACATCAGGACAGCCGCGCGGCGGAAAATACTGGAAATACGGAGGGGATTTCGGAGATACGCCGACGGATTATGATTTCTGCCTGAACGGAATCAATTTTCCGGATCAGACACCAAAACCTGCCATGGAAGAATGCAGAACACTTTTTGCGCCGGTACGATTGCACGCCGTTCATCCGCTGCAGGGAATTTTCGAAATAGAAAACCGATACGATTTCAGTACTCTCGACGGACTCCGGCTCAGCTGGTCCGTTATGAAGAATGGAATACCGCAAGAATCGGATACGCTGAAAATTCCTGAAACACTTCCGGGACAAAAAGCAGCTGTCGTTTTACGGAAAATTCCTTCAGTACTTCAAAAATTAAACGATCCCGACGGCGCTGAAATTCTCTTTCATGCCGATTTTGTCTATGCTTCGGATACGCCTTGGGCAAAAGCAGGAACAGTCTGCGGCAGTTACGAATTCATTCTTTCTGCGATGTCCGGCCTGCAGTTTTACGGACCAAATTCCGGAAAAGAACTTCTTCCGGAACTGCAAAAACTTGCAGAAGATTTCAGGCCGCAACTGTTCAGGGCGCTCCTTGAAAATGAATGTATTAAAAGAGAACTACCGCATATATACGATACTCCGATACCGTCGTGCTTTCTCAATAAACCGACGAAAGAATGGATTGAAACGGATATTGCACATGCAGAAACAGTACAGATATCTGATAAAATATTCGAAATTTATACCGGACCTGCTGCCTTAAAAAAACAGAAACTTGCAAAAGTAACACGAACGATGGGAGCAGTATCTCTGAAAAACGACACAAAAGCGCTACGACTGCAATTCGAATTTGATATGTCGGATGTTGTATCGGAATATCCGCGTATCGGAATAGCGGCAGCAGTCTCTCCAGATTATAAAAATGTCTCATGGTACGGAAGAGGCCCGCAGGAATGTTATTCCGACAGAAAAAAGGGAGCCTTTCTGGGGTTATATACGAAAGCAATCAGGGAGCTTGAAGTTCCTTATATAGTACCGCAGGAAAACGGAACCCGTTGCGACGTCAGATACATAGAAATTTCTGGGAAATCCGTTTCCCCGCTTCATATTGAATCTGATAATCCGTACGCGTTCAGTATTCTGCCGTACACACCGCAGGAACTTTTTTCCAAAGAGCACATGTCGGAACTCGCAGGGCCTTCCGACGCCGCAGGAGGCCGTTGGATTCTCTCTGTAGATGCAGCACAGCGGGGTGTCGGAACAGGAGCCTGCGGCCCTGATACAATGGAAAAATACAGAATCCGTCCGGGTATTTACCGGCTGGATATTGTTCTCTGGTAAGCAGAGAAAAGCTAGTAGCTCAGGTCATCCCGGATTTCAGGATCATCGTCGGTATCCATATGCGTCGGAGTTTGTGGATATTCCTGATTTGTGTCCTGTTTCCGGGATTTCTTTCTGATTTTTTTCGGAGACGAAGAAAGCATTCCCGTCACGTTCACATCAAGTTTGTTATATGGTATTTCTATTGCCGCATCGTCAAAAACTTTTTTTACCGCAATGAATGCTTCGTTTCGGACCGTATAATAATCTTCTCCGTGAAACCATATGCCGAGTGCCAGATTAACACCACTATCGCCAAAACCCTCGTACCAAAACTGGGGAAACGGCTCTTTTAACACAGTTGGGCACAGATCCGGAGCTTTTTTTATTGCTTCCAGAGCCTTTTTCAAATCCGTATCATAACTGACAGACACATGAATATTCATTCTGCGGCATTTAAAAAAAGACGAATTTTTTAAATTGGTATTGATAATCGTAGAATTCGGAATACGGATCATTTCATTATCAACTGTATGGATCTTTACTGAAATTAAATCGATGGCATCGACCGTTCCCGTCACTCCGTCTACTGAAATAAAATCTCCTATCTTGAGTGCTTTTTCACCGGTCACAAACAATCCGCTGATAATATTACTCACAGAAGTTTGCGCCGCAAAGCCTATGGCAATACCGGCAATTCCTGCGGCACCCCATATAGCAGAAAGATTGACACCAAAAAAATTAAGTACGTACATTACCGATATGATATAGAAGAGGTATTTTAACCCTCTGTTTATACGCTGAATAGTCTGCTTCTTTATTTTTTTACTTTTTACATTACTCAGGGATTTTACCAGAATTTTGTAGATTCCCCAGAAAATAAGAACTATCAGTATTGTCCCGATCAGTTTAAAAAAGAACGGTAAGGTAAAATATTTTTTGAAAGCATCAACAAAAGGCGTCGTTGTCTGTGATAATACGGCACTCGCCGACTGAACCGCATCATTCACCTGTTTTACATCTTCCATAAAAACCTCTCACATTCCTGCTACCATTCATTATGTCTGCAGATGTCGTTTAGTATACAAATATCACATTTCGGATTTCTGGCCGTGCAGATATATCTACCATGCAGTATAAGCCAGTGATGGGCATGATTCATGAACCTCCCGGGAATTCTCGCGACAAGATCTTTTTCAATCTGCTCAACGGTTCCTCCCCGGCATAAACCAATTTTTGGGCAAATCCGTTTAAGATGAGTATCTACCGGCATAGTCGGCTGGCCAAATGCAACATTCAAAACAACATTTGCCGTCTTGCGTCCTACACCAGGTAAAGTTTGAAGCGCTTCCCGGGTTTCCGGAACAGTCCCATCAAAATTTTCAACAAGAAGCCGGCTCAGCTCAATAACATGCCGCGCTTTCGTTCTGTATAAACCTATCGAACGGATATACCCAATTAACGACTGCTCTCCCAGTTTCAGCATTTTTTCAGGCGTATCGGCAATGGCATAAAGAGCTTCTGTAGCTTTATTGACACTTTTATCAGTTGCCTGAGCCGAAAGTACTACAGAAACAAGCAGCGTATAAGCATTTTTCCATTTTAATTCCGACTGAGGATTTGGATTTTGCTGCTGGAATCTCGTAAAAACTTCTATTATTTCATCAGAAGAAATAAGCTCACTCATTTCTTCATTATAAAAAAAGGCTGAACTACGGTCAACGCAATTCAGCCGTTCCTGGCTGTATCTTCGATTATTTTACTGCCTTCAGGAGCTCTTCGACTCTATCAGTTTTTTCCCATGCAAATCCGTCGCGACCAAAATGACCATAATTTGAAGTTTTCCGATAAATAGGTTTCTTGAGGTCCAGTGTCGTAATAATTCCCGCCGGAGTACAGTCAAAAACCTTTTTTACGGCGTCAGCAATTTTAGCCGATGGAACAGAACCGGTTCCGAACGTTTCAACCATAATTGAAACCGGGAACGGGACACCGATTGCATAGGCCAGTTCAACTTCACAACGATCGGCCAATTTTGCAGCTACAATATTCTTTGCAATATAACGGGCCATATACGCAGCTGAACGGTCAACCTTCGACGGGTCTTTCCCGCTGAAAGCGCCGCCGCCGTGACGTCCCATACCGCCGTACGTATCAACAATAATTTTTCGGCCGGTTAATCCGGAATCGCCCTGCGGACCGCCGACAACAAAACGGCCGGTGGGGTTTATAAAATACTTCGTAGTATCGGTCAGCAATCCGGTCGGTTCAAGCACAGGCTTAACGACTTTTTCTATCAAATCAGACTGTATCTGCTCATGAGTAACGTCAGGATTATGCTGATGCGAAATAACAACGGTATCTATTCTGACCGGCCTATGGCCTTCGTATTCAATAGTTACCTGGCTTTTCGAATCAGGACGCATCCATTTTATACTTTTATTTTTTCTGAGTTCCGCCGCCCTGCGAAGAATCTTGTGAGCATACGTAACGGGAGCCGGCATCAGTTCAGGAGTTTCATTACAGGCAAAACCAAACATCATTCCCTGGTCACCAGCGCCCTGCTGTCCTTCATATTCCTTTAATCCTTTTCCGACAACTCCCTGATTGATATCGGGCGACTGCGAATGAATTGCATTAAGAACGGACATAGATTTATAATCAAGACCGTAATCCGCATCAATATATCCAATATCAAAAGCAACATCTCTTGCGACCTGTTGTACGTCAACGTATGTGTTAGTTGTTATTTCACCGCCAACCAGAACCATCCCCGTAGTTGTAAAGGTCTCGCAGGCCACATGACTGTCAGGATCATCTTTAAGACAAGCATCCAGAATAGCATCAGAAATTTGATCACAAAGTTTATCCGGATGACCTTCACTGACAGATTCCGACGTAAAAAGATAATGTTCTTCGCTCATGTCTATTTTTTTCCTCCATATCTTACTCTTTTATAATAAGCTTTTTTTTATTTTATGACTAGTTCAAAAACTTAAACCAATAAATTTCTGTATCGGCATTCAGGTTACACTTGCAAAACCCGTCTGATCCTTGCAAGCGCCGCTCTTAAAAAAAATATGAAAACTATACTAAAATTTAATTTTGGTGTATAATCAAGCTAGTAACGGGAATGGTTGTTGATTAAGAAAAGAACAACATATTTATCGCAATCAAGGAGTTAGTCATTATGGCTTTGAAGAAAACTTTTTCTAAAGACAAGGAAAAATGTACAGTAACTTTTACAGTAACTGCAGAAGCGGCACAAGGAGCTAACACAATTAATATTGCTGGAGATTTCAACAGCTGGAGTAGTACCGACACCCCTCTGACAAAGAAAAAAGACGGTTCATTTTCTGTGAAACTCGTTCTCGATGCAGGAAAAGAATATCAATTCCGATACCTTCTGGATGGACACAAATGGGAAAACGACTGGAAAGCAGACAAATACATTCCGGCCCCTTACTCCAATGCTGACAATTCCGTTGTAGTAACAATTCCTAAAACTACAAAAAAATAGAAAAAGGGCTGGGTTTAACCAGCCCTTTTTTATTGCTGCGATTACGGCACATGTATTATCTCCCGCGGTTTACTTCCGTTAGCAGGGCCCACAATCCCCCGTTCTTCCATCTCTTCCACAATACGGGCAGCCCGATTGTAGCCTATTTTTAATCTGCGTTGAATATAAGAAGCGGATGCTTTCCCGGCCTTTACAACGATATCCAGAGCCTGTTCATAAAGCGGGTCTTCTCCATCACTGAATAAACCGGGACCGCTTTCATCTTCTTCATCATCAACAAAAATTTCATCATCGATATATTCCGGCTCTCCGTACCGTTTAACATATTCTACGACATTCTCAACATCACTATCGCTGACAAACGTTCCCTGGATGCGGACGGGGAACGGATCTTCCGTACTGGAATACAACATGTCCCCTTTTCCCAAAAGTTTTTCCGCTCCCACCTGATCGATTATAATACGGCTGTCTGTTTTTGAAGCTACCATGAATGCAATACGGCTCGGAATATTTGCCTTTATAAGTCCGGTGATGACATCAATTGAAGGCCTTTGCGTTGCAAGAACCAGATGAATGCCGACGGCACGACTCATAGCAGCCAGTCTGGCAACGATAGCCTCCATTTCCTTTCCGGTGATGGCCATCAGATCTGCAAATTCATCAATTATGACAATAATATATGGTATCTTTTCAGCCGCAATATGTTTCTCGGAAATACGTTTATTATAACTTTTTATATCCCGCACCCCCATACCGTCAAGAAGTGCATACCGCCGTTCCATCTCGCAGAGACAATACTGCAAAGCCTGAAAAGCTTTCTTTGGTTCAGTTATGACAGGAGTCAAAAGATGGGGAATATCATTATAAAGTTTTAGCTCGACAATTTTAGGATCAATCAGAATCAGTCGTACCTCACGGGGAGATCTTGTATACAGAATGGAAAGAATAAGACTATTTACACAGACAGATTTACCGGACCCCGTCGCCCCTGCAATCAGCAGATGCGGCATCTTGACCAGGTCCGCTACCTGCGCTTCCCCCTGAATATCCTTGCCGAGGATAACAGGAACCGCCATTTTTCTGAATTCAGGGAGATCTTCTTCCATTATTTCACGGAAACTCACAATGGACCGTTCTTTATTCGGAACTTCTATACCTACGGCACGTTTTCCCGGAATAGGTGCTACAATACGAACGCTGCTGGCAGCAAGACGGAGCGCTATATTGTCCTGTAACGCAACAATTTTACTTAATCTGACTCCTGGTGCCGGTAGGATTTCAAACATAGTCACGACAGGACCTTTGCGTATTCCCGTTACATCCGCTTCTATATTAAATTCACTTAGTGTTTCTTTTAACTGTTCTGCAGAATTTTTTGTTTCGCCGTCAATAATCCAGTACTTGTCATCTGCGTAGGCAGTCAGCAGCCCGCCGGTAGGAATTTTATAGATTCCCTGCCGCGGCGTCTCCGGAGAAAAATTTTCTGCAGAATCATCATCCTCATCTGCAAGAATCCCGTCATCGATATCTTCTTCCGCATCAATCACTTCAATACTGTCGCCGGCTTCTTCATCAACTGCAGAATTCTCTGCTTCGAACGCTTCATCAGAATTCTGTCCGGCAGCTTCATCTTCCTGCGATTCCTTTACTTCCTGAACGGCATCCGCCTCCATACGCGAAAAAACATCCGACGTATATTCATTCAGCGACAGTTCAGGTTCAGGTTCAGGTTCAGGTTCAGGTTCAGAAAAAGCAGATTCCTCATCCGGCGGTAATTCGTCAAGTATTTCTTCGTCTTCTTCCCCGGAATCTGTTTCAGTATCCGCCGGGCTGTTTTCCGGTATACTGCTACCGGCCATATCGTCGGTCTTTTCATCTTCCTGCAGAGTATCGAATACATGATCGAAAGGCGATGCTTCTTTTTCAGAAGAAGAAACGGGAGTTTCTTCCGTTTCGTTACTCCATATAACACGATTATCACCGTCCAGGCTTTTTTCTACTGCGTTTTGTATATTTTTCTCATCTTCCGTCTGCCATATCTGCTCTGTGTCCCATAGTTCCGTCGGATCTTTTTCAGCGTCTTCTTCCTGCTCATCAGATTCAGAAGATTCAGAAAAATCATCATCCTTCCAGCGTACAGGCTCCTCAAAAACACCTGTTTTTTCCGGCCGCAGAGCTTTTTTCTTCATCATCCTGCTGCCGATAATTCCTGCAAAAAGATATTCTATTACGACTAAAAGCAAACCGATAAGTATTGCAGAAACAAGTTTTATCAGAGAAAAAATATCATGCGGCCCTCTCAGAATTTCACGGCACACAGCTTCTGTTATAGCAATAGTACAAAACGGGACAACACTGAAGAAAAGATAGATACCCCGTTTTACAGTCCAATCAGAAAGAAAAGAGAATACTGCTGCAAAAAAAAGAAAAACCGGTATAAGAAAGCTGCTGAATCCGTAAACGGAAATAAACATTTTTCCGTCAGTATAAAATATAGTGGTACCGCCGGGCCCATAAGCGCCAAAATCAAGAAACTGAAGCAAAAGTGACAACAGAAAGAGAGCCGCAATAATCAATAAAATAAAACCGGTTATAATCGAAATTCTGTCAGAATGTTTCATTTAAACCCCTCATGCTGTCGGATAAATCTTTTAAATCAACAGGTCTTCAGGCAACCTGTTTAAAATACTTTAAATTTAAATATATAAGTCAGTCTTTCTATTATCGGATTACAAAGTACTTTCTTTTATCAAATTCACCCGAAACCACAATAAAAGTTTGAAAACTTTATTCTTGTACGATTTCCGGTATATCTGCTATAATTAAACTATGAAAGATTCCAAAGTCAAAACATTCGGTATTTTAACGTCAGGGGGAGATGCTCCCGGATTAAACGCAGCAATACGAGGTGTCTGCCGTACTGCACTCATTCAGTACGGAATGAATGTTATTGGAATAAAAAACGGGTACCGTGGTCTTATACAGGGAAATGCGGCTCCTCTCCATTCGGCCGATTTTTCAGGAATTTTGCAGCAGGGAGGTACCATTCTTGGAACTTCCAGAGAGAAACCATTTAAAAATCCCAAACCGGATCCTGTAACAAACCTTTTACCGCTTGAAGCAATAAAGGCAAATTACAGGAAGTGGAATCTTGACGCACTCGTCGTTCTGGGAGGCAACGGAACCAACACAACTGCAAGTCTGCTGGCAAAAGAAGGATTGAACATTATCGGACTTCCAAAAACGATAGATAATGACATTGTTCTT
>JALCCK010000045.1 GCA_022640795.1 Treponema sp. | reverse complement strand
ATCTGCTTCTTGAACTCTTCTGGATAATGTTTGTTTTTTCCTTCCATGCTACTTTCCCTATTTCTAAGATATTCTGTAGCATTTTTTGTGTCCACTAGGTTATACTAACTCTACAATGAGGACAAACTTTTGCACTTTTTGCAATCTCTTTTCCACAAGCTTTACAATTTACCATCTTTTCCATATTTACTCCTATAAATTTTATTTTAACGAAAAAATATATAGGATTGATTTTTACTTCTTCCTTCCTGAAAAGAGAACTTTATGTTTGCGGATAAATATTTTCTTTTGAAAAACAATTCTCTCCGAAAGCTCTCTCTTTTAAGTGCCGCAACGCGGTGTCAACATAACATTCAGTTAACCCGCAATACCGTTCGCGAAGCGATTGGCGCATTTTGTGCGTAAAAGAGCGTAGCGATAGCACAAAATGTGACAAAGGTGTTGTCGGCGTTGAACTGGTTGTTAGGCTATATTATTTATTTCTTTTTGTATTCCACTTAACGTTTTGCAAATTTTATATAAAAAAAGACAGATTAAAATATTTAAAAGGAATCTTTTTTAATACCAACCAAGATAAAAACCAATTGAATCTTTTGGTATATAATATTTGGGTCCACCTCTTTCTGCCGATGTATATTTTCCAAATATCCATCCGATATTACCTTTATATTCAATTTTCACCCAATGGTCATAACTTCCATCAATGAAATCTAGTTCTTCAGTCATTGCAAGTACTTTGACATTACTTTGTGCGGGATCTTTATCTCCTGGTCTAATCGTATAAATAACTGTAGTACCTTTTACTCCGGGCAAATTCCTTATATTCAAATTTTCCCAAACAGAAAGTGACTGTTCCAGCCGTCGAACCGTCCATATGCTTTTTTTATCTTGTATTTGTCCAAGTATTTCCCAACAATTATTTCTATATGGATCAGAATATTTATCATTGCCTATAAATATCCAACCTGCTAAATTATCTTTTTTTATTGAAAACCATATTTCCGGTTTGTTTGTATTTGTAAAATCCAATCGGCAGATTTCAAGTATGTTTATCTCATCATTATCATTTAACTTTCCAATAATTTTTTTTGAAAAATAATCATCATAAATTATTCTTCTTTTTTCTGTTGCTAAATCACCAATTTTAACTTTTTGATTATGCTTCCGTATTGTAATTTTACAATTTTCTTGGTTTGTTATTGATATTATTGTACCGTTACCCTCATTGTAATTAGGTTTTTCCGCTGCAAAAATGATGGAAATAATAATCACTTGTATTAAAATTAAACAAATATTTTTTTTCATATCTTCTTTTCTATTGGCCGCGAAAGCGGTCAGCCTAACATCTCTTCCCCAGATCCGTATAACTTCTATACTTCCGCATTTCTGTCAGTATAACATCCACAAGAGCTTCTGCTATATACCGATTACACAAATAATAAGACACATCACGACAGAAGTTATATTGATCCGGATAAGTTTCTTATTTTATCCTGACAAACGGATTTTTTACCCCTGCAGAAACTTTACTCAGTACATGTCTTTACATCAGATTATCCCGGTAAGCTCTGCCTGACGGACAGCTTTCTGTCCAGCCCGCTCTATAAGGGATGTGTCTCTATGATACCGTTCTGCCATACCTGTCGCCTGATTTTTCCATCGGTTCTGTCGATTCTTTTTTGTTTGTTATGCGGCTTTTGTCCGTCACTGATGGTAAAAATTGTTTCAAGGATTTCCGGCGGCTTCCGGTTTTTCAGTGCAGTTCTTTCCCTCATACGCCGTTCTTGACGTTTCCTGTTGAGAGAAAAAAAAAGCACAGTGCCGCCGGAACAGGCTAGAGAGCTTTGATCCTTCAGGAGAATCTTTATAGGTAATTAAGGCATTTGCAAAAGTCAGACGGGTTTTGCAAATGCGGCCTTATTCTAGATGCAGAAATTTATAAAGATTTTTACAGTAAAGATTTATAAATCTCTGTAAAATTAATTGCAAAAGTCAACAGGTTTTTACAATTAATTTAATTATAGTACGGTTTTTAAATATTTTAAACTTATATTTCCTGTTTTCCGTGGGAAAACAGGAAATATAAAGATTTTAGCCGTACCAGGTAATTAACAAAGCTCCGCTGACCCGCAGCGCGGTACTGAAGGTTCTCATAATTTGTCGTACGGTTATTTTCGTATAAAAACGGCTGTCATTATTGAATCCTGATGTCGTTTTCAGTACCATAAAGATATGCCGAGAAATTCCTGTGTAGATGCGCTTGTGTTGAATATACGGATATCGGGAGAAAACAACAGAAGTGTCTGCCTGCTTACTCCTGAAGAAGGTATAGTTTACGCTACCCTGTACGGCGGGCCGAAAAGCAGGCTTCGGTCGCTGGTTTCACAGTGGAACTGCGGACGGATGTATCTTTATCGGGATGCGTCGAAAAAATCCTGTAAAATAACGGATTTCGATGTAAAAAAATATCATGTAACCTACCGGGAAAACCTGTTTAAATCGTGGGCTGCGTCGCTGGCGGCTGAAATAGTTATAAAGACGCAATGTGCAGGAAGTTTCCGTGAATGCTGGTTTCTTCTGAACGGTTTTCTGGACGGACTCGAACTGACGGACGAGAATGCCGGCCGGCTGGGCCTTATACGGTTTCTGTGGCGCTATCTCGGGCTGCTGGGCGTCAGACCCGACGCGGGAAACTGTGTTTTATGCGGAACATCTTTTTTTACTGGTATATCTGAAAAAAATAGAGTATTATATAAAAATGTGGTTTCTGCTTTTTCCATAACAGAAAACGGCTTTTTATGTTCCGACTGCCGGTCGAATGATCTGCTGTCGGGGGATGCAGGTCCAGACAGCGGTTCGGATATACTACCTGTCGGAGTCGATGCTGTTGGATATTTATGGGCGATATCGAATTTTGAACCAAAAACCGTCCGTGGAATATCGGTCAGTGCCAGTTCATATAATGAAATAAAACAGCTTGTTTTCACGCTTATAGAGAATGCCGTCGGCACAAAATTAATTTCAATTCAATCCGGGATGGGGATCTTATGAGAGCAACTGATATTATTATGAAAAAACGCGGTACGTTTATCCGCGACGCAGAGGGAAAATTAAATCTTTCAGGAAATATAACGCTGACAAAGGAAGAAATAAAATTCCTTATAGACGGCTATGTCGCCGGGAGTATTCCCGATTATCAGGTAGCAGCATGGCTCATGGCTGTTTATTTTAACGGAATGACGTTTGAAGAGACCGGTTATCTTACCGAATGCATGCTGCATTCAGGAGATGTTATAGAACTGCACGGGTATGAAAAAGACGGACTGCACGGCCCCTTTGTCGATAAACATTCAACCGGCGGTGTCGGTGATAAACTTTCACTGCCGCTTGCACCGATTGTCGCAAGTTGTGGCATTCAGGTACCGATGATGAGCGGCAGGGCGCTTGGACATACGGGAGGCACGCTCGACAAGCTCGAATCGATCGAAGGGTATCAGGTAGGTCTTACTTCTGAGAAATTCCGCGAGCTTATAGCTGAAAACGGGTATGCAATGACCGGTCAGACAAAAGAGATCGTTCCCGCCGACCGGCTGCTGTATGCGCTGCGCGACGTGACGGCTACGGTTGAGTCCGTTCCGCTCATTACGGCAAGTATCCTTTCAAAAAAAGTAGCGGAAGGTTCTGACGCGCTTGTTTTTGACGTGAAATACGGAACCGGTGCATTCATGAAAACGACGACGGATGCAGAAGTTCTTGCAAACAGTCTGGTAAAAACGGCTCAGGCCATGGGTAAAAAAGCGGCAGCGCTCATTACCGATATGAATACTCCGCTCGGATATAAAATCGGTAATTTTCTTGAAATTGAAGAAACACTCGAATGTCTGCAGGGAACCGGTCCGAAGGACGTTATGGAGGTCACCTATGCGCTCGGTGCGGAAATGCTTCTGCTTGGAGGAAAGGTTGCCACAAAACAGGAAGGCATAGAAGCGTGTAAAAAATCTGTCGCTTCCGGCGAAGCACTGGAGCGGTTTCTTACCAACGTACGGGAACAGGGAGGAAATGCTGAAAAACTGCTCGCTGAGCAGGGAAAACGCAGATCTCCGTTCCATACGGAACTAAAGGCAAAACAAAGCGGATACGTCTCCATAGACGCCTTTAAGAGCGGGCTTTCCGGCGTATACCTCGGTGTCGGACGAAACAGGACCGACGAAGCCGTCTGTGCTGACGCCGGAATAATTCTGCACGTAAAAACAGGGGATAAAATCAGCAAGGGAGATGTCGTCATGGAACTGTTCGGCAAGGACTCCGCCTGTCTGAAACCCGCTGCAGAACTTCTTGAAACAGCGGTTACAATAACCGATGAGAAGCCTGCCGGCAATCCCCTTATATTTAAGGAAATTCACTAGTGAAAAAATGGGTTAAGAAAAATGTCTCAAAAGAAGTCGTCAGTGAACTTCATAAAAGGTTCGGTGTTGATGCATTGACGGCTTCAATATTTTCCCGGCGGGGCATTACCGGCGGGGAAGATCTTATGTATTATATGGAAGAAGATCCGCGATTTTTGCACAGTCCGTTTCTCTTTGCTGTCATGGAGGATGCGGTAAACAGAATCCGTGATGCAAAAGACGAAGGTGAAAAAGTGCTGATCTTCGGAGACCGTGACGTCGATGGTATTACAAGTACCGCCGTTCTGTATGACTATCTGAGCAGTATGGGTATCGATGTCAAATGGAGACTTCCGACCGGTGACGATACGTACGGGCTTTCCAGACAGGCAATAGATGATTTTTCGGCTGAATACGGCAGTCTTATCATTACGGTCGACTGTGGCATTTCGAACAATGAAGAAGTTTCGTATGCTGCTCAAAAAGGTATCGACGTAATCATAACCGACCACCATAATCCGCCTGAGAATCTGCCGTCACCGGCCATTATACTTGACCCGAAATTACCTGAGTCGGGATATCCGTTCAAGGATATCTCCGGCTGTGCGGTTGCCTATAAACTGGTCGGTGCACTCAAATTCAGTACCGATTCGTTGTACGGACAGGAAATCTGTCTGATGAATGTCCGGCCGCTCAACGATGCCTATGCGATCGAATGTCTGAAACTGCGGAATCTCGTTCCGGCAGGACATCTGGAAGAAATAATCGTTCCGGGAACCGTTTCCATTTCACAGACCAGGCTTATATCATTTCTAAGCGGACAGCAGATATTTGTATGGGATGCACCGGTCATAAAAAAGCAGCTGCTTCATGCATTCGGAGACGGGGTTGAATTCAATATGATGGATATACGACCGGAAATAGCAAAGATCATTCCGGGGGTCCAGTCACTGAGTCTCCTTGCCATAAAGGATATGTCCCGTATCGTCCGCTATGAAGACAAACCCGCCGGGGAACTTGACGGATTTTATAATATTTTCGTAACATTCATACTCAAACAACAGAAAAAACAGACCGATACGTCGCTGAATATCCAGCTTGTCATGCTGGCAGCGCTTGCCGATATAATGCCGCTCCGCAATGAAAACCGTATTCTCGTCCGCAGGGGACTTGATCTGCTGAACAAAGGTATCGTGCGGCAGGGGCTTAAGGAACTGCTTTCCCGGCTTTCACTGCTCGGTAAACGAATCAGTTCAACGGATCTTTCATGGAGCGTCATTCCGGTTCTGAATGCCGCAGGCCGCCTCGGACAGCCGGAACTTTCGCTGAAGCTTTTTCTTTCAGATGATCCGGCCGAGCGCGACAGACTTGCGGCGCAAATCATAGAACTCAATACGCAGCGGCGGCAACTGGTCAGTGAAGCCTGGGTGCTGACGCAGAAACAGGCAGCGCAAAGCTTTAAAAAATATGATGAAAAGCTGGTCATTGCGATAGACGAGCATATTAACCGCGGAATCTCAGGTATTCTGGCGTCCCGTCTCGTGCAGCAGTTTGAAGTACCGGCGATAGCGGTGACCTTTATAGACAACGGTATTGCCGTCGGTTCCATGCGGAGCTGCAGGGATTACGATATTACGGTCTTTCTGGATCAGTTCGGGGACCTGTTCCTGAATCACGGCGGTCATAATTTTGCCGCCGGCTTCAGTTTTAAGAAAGAACGGCTGCCGGAATTTCTCGACAGAATAGAACAGCTTGCTCCGACAATAGAACTCGGCGATGAAGGGAATCTTTCATGGAATATCGATGCGGAAATTCCTCACAACTATCTGACCCCGGATCTTTTAAAATTAGTCGACCGGTTCGAACCGTTCGGTGAAGCCAATCCGCCGCTGCTGTTCATGTCAAAATCGCTTAAAGTAACGGATGCGCAGATACTTGGCAAAACGGAACGGCAGCACTTGAAACTGACACTGGACTGCGGTAAAAATAAATGGCCGGCTATGTTCTGGGGAGAGGGAGAACGATTCCACCGGGATTTCGATACCGGAGATTCTCTGGATATTCTCTATCAGGTAACACGGAATACCTTTAACGGTATGGAAACCCCGCAGTTAATAATCACGGATATAAAAAAAACAACGAGCTAGAGGCGGTAAAATGAAATTTAAAAAACTGGTACTGACGACCGGTATGCTGCTGCTGTTCTTTTCCTTATGGGCAAAAGACGCATATTACGAAAACGACGATTATAAACTTTTCCTCTCGTATAACGATACGGTTCTGCAGGGAGATGCCGTTTTTTTGCGGCTGACCATAACGCCGCAACGTCTCTGGAAAAAGCCCGGAAAAACGCTCGAGACGACAGCCTCGGTAAATCTGCTCAATAAAAAAGAAAAAATAGACGGCAGTACATTTTTCCGTATTCATTCGAAAAAAGCTGTCAAAAATGCGGTGGAACTTTTATCAGGAATTCCCGTTTCGACAAACAGTAAAGAAGGCAGTTATTCACTGCAGGTACTATATACACCCTTCGGAACCGGAACGATGGAATTTTCCGTTCCGCTCACGATTAAAAAGAAAGATTTTCCAGCGGAAACGATTCCTCTGGATGACGAAAACGCCGCACTAAAATCGGATATGAGCAGTGAACGGCTTGATCAAATAGAAAAGCTCAATAACGTCCTCAGGACAACGGGAACGGCAGTGTATCAGTTTTTTCCGTTTACGGAACCGGTCACGTCCGACAGACGTACCGCCGGGTTCGGCGACCGGCGTATCTATACGTATGCAAACGGACGCTCATCCGCAGATATACATCGCGGTATAGATTTCGGCGTACCGACCGGAACTCCGGTTCATGCGTGTGCAGCAGGAAAAGTTGTTATGGCCGGAAAACGGCTGACAACCGGGTGGACCGTCGTACTTGAACATTTGCCGGGCCTGTATAGTTTGTATTATCACATGGATTCGCTTTCAGTAAAACCCGGAACTGTCGTAAAACAGGGAGACCAGCTGGGACTCTCAGGAGCAACAGGACTTGCAACGGGACCGCATCTGCACTGGGAAATCCGCCTCAATACGTCAGCGGTAAATCCTGATTTCTTCACCGGTGATTTCGCGTTTGCAAAGCAGGACGAACAATAAACTCAATCCGGCAGCACCACCACCTGTCCGTCGAAACCTGCATAAAGCGTATAATAAACGCCGGTCCTGCAACCGGAAAGATCGATTTTCTGCCGCCGGACAAATTTGCTGAAAATTGCCGTGATGCGGTGTGCTGCGAACATACACAGCCGGTACAGGTCGCGTCGTTCGCTGCGCGTTGCACCGCCGCCAAGCAGCAGACTCTCGCCGTTCTCATTATAATACGGCAGAAGATTGGTTCCCTGACGCCGGTCATCGCTTCCTTTTATCCGCGCAGGAAAAAGAATTTTCTTTCCTGAAAAATCAGTACTGAGGAATTCGACACTGATGGACCAGCCTTTCCAGGACCGTTCGACAGCAGCAATCTCTTTTCCATGCGTATCAGTCAGCATAATACGGGCACTAACGGTATTTATGCCGGCATCGTACGTTGTTCCATAAATAAGAACAGTCATAACCGGATATGATTTCAGAAACGGAAGCCGTCCGGCGCTGCCGAAACATAGAAAGAAATCGCTTATCGTAACAAAAAAAAGCAGTACAACAAGACCAGCTGCCGCCGCGGCACCGGCTTTCAGAATGATCGTATATTTTCTTCTCATGGAGTCTGCCGGAACAGCTGCAGAAACTGTTCTTCCGAAATAACGGGAATACCAAGTTCCGCCGCTTTACGATTCTTCGACGAACCGCTGGCCGTATCGTTTGTCACAAGATAGGAAAGATCCTTTGTCACCGTCGACTTGACGCCGCCGCCGGCATCTTTGACCATTTTTTCGGCTGCGGTCCGTTTTACCGACACAAGTTCGCCGGTAAAACAGAACAGTTTTCCGGTCAGAGCGCCATCGGAAGGATGTTCCTCCAGTTCGATGATTCCGGATTCCAGCAGGGCTTTCATTTCCGCCGCATTTTCGTGCAGTCCTTTCACCGCAGTGCGTGCCATGATTTCTGCAAATCCATATACAGCCGCGAATTCTTCCTCATGAGCAGCAAGCATCTTCTCCAGTGTGTCATATCCTGCAGCGACCAGTTTTTCAGCAGTCGTTTCGCCGATTCCCTCAATATCAAATCCCGCGATAAAAACGGGAAGGGAAATTTTTCTGTGCGCCTGAATGGACCGCAGAACTTTTTGGGCACCGAGCGATTCTTTTTCGGAAGCGAGACTCTGTTCATTCAGAAAGAACGGCCGCAGCGTTTCCAGATCAAGCCGGTATATATCCGCGATCGAACGCAGTTTACCGGATTTGAACAGATTACGGACAAGCGTATCGCCGAGATCCCTGATATCGGTTACCGAAATCCATTTAAAAAGCTGATGAAGAATTCTTTTCGGACAATCCCTGTTTGGACAGTAAAGTCTCGTACCTTCATCTACAAGGGATGTTCCGCACGATGTACAGACAGACGGACAGGCAGGAGGAATAACCGCTGATCCGCCGTCAGGAACGACGCTTTCAATTTTCGGAATTATTTCGCCGCGCTTTACTACCACGACGCGGCTCCCGATGCCGACTCCCAGAGACCGGATCGTATCGGGATTTGCAAGACTTGCGCGTTTTACCGTTGTCCCGGCAAGTTCTACAGGATCAAAAACGGCAACCGGCGTATAGGTCGCCCCCGATTCGCTCCACTCGATAGAACGGATGACGGAGACAGCCTCTTCAAGACTGAATTTAAAAGCAATCTGCCGGTCAGGGCGTGCCCTGCGGGCATCTTCCATATTTATCGCACGTTCTTTTACAACGAGACCGTCTATATCATAATCAAGATCCGTGCGCAGTTCCATGACCTGAGCACGGTACGCAATCACGTCTTCAGCCGTTCTGCAGATTTTCAGCGGAACCGTAATAAAGCCGCACGCGGCAAGCCAGTGTATTTTTTCTTCTTCATCAGAAAACGGCTGCGGACCGGCAGCTGCCAGCGCATCGTACGTTATCAGGGTAAGATTTTCACTACCGGTTCCGTCTTTCCGCTTCATCAGTCCGTTCGCAGCATTACGGCAGTTCGCCTTGTCAGAAAAAAAACTGTCGTGGATTTTATGAGTCATGATGACTTCGCCCCGCACTCCTCCGGTAAAATCAACCGGCCGGCCGGTCTGTGTCAGCTGCAGCCGGACTCCCTGCATTTTTTTCGCATTTGCGGTTATATCGTCTCCGATTATGCCGTCGCCTCGTGTTACGGCACGATAAAGACGGCCGTGGCGGTACTGAAGTTCAAGTGATGCTCCGTCAAGTTTATATTCCACCAGATATTCAGCATAAGTATGTTTTTTTACCCAGTCAAGGAACTGTTCCGGATCCGCAGCCTTTTCCTGACTGCCCATCGGCATAATATGCCTGATTTTCGAAAAATTTCCGGAATCGCTCCCGATCCGCCGGAACAACACGTTATCGGGGTCCAGCAGCTTCAGCTCATCCCAGAGCTTGTCAAATGCTGCATCGCTTATTTCCCCCTCCCCGTTATAATATGAATTCTGATACTTTTCAATGAGCGTCGTCAGTTCGGCGATCCGCCCGTTCGTTTCTTTTTCGCTCCGCATTCCGTCAGCAGTACGATTATCAGTCATCAGCGGTTTTCTCCTTTTTTACAAAGAAAAGTTCGGTTATGGCATGTTCCGCCTTTATGCCCTTTCGTTCGAATTTCGTCTGCGGCCGCCACGGCTGCGGTTCCGCAAATGCCGTATAGTTATTTTCAAGCCCGGGTGTTTTGCGCAGCTGTTCAAGCGCAAATTCCGCATACTCAACCCAGTCTGTTACCATATAGAAATAACCGCCGGCTGCAAGTTTTTTCGAAAAAAGATCCGTATGAGGCCGTTGTACCAGCCGCCGCTTGTGATGTTTCAGTTTCGGCCAGGGATCGGGAAAAAACACATGGAACGCATTAACGGATTCATCATTGACCATATTCTCCAGAACTTCCAGCGCGTCGTATTCAATAATATACAGGTTCCGTAAATTCCGCGCCCGTATTTCCCCGAGCAGTCTGCCGATTCCCGGTTTGTGAACTTCAATGCCAAGATAATTTATGTCAGGATGTGCTGCCGCAATCTCTGCTGTAGCAGTTCCCATACCGAAACCTATCTCGATCGTGATCGGATTGGTATTTCCGAAAATATCCACAAAATTGAGATGCTTATTCTCATACGGTATACACCAGACATGAGACAGCTCTTCATAATCGCGTTCCTGGCTCGAAGTAATTCTGCCGGAACGCATCACGTACGTCTTTACCGTACGGTGCGAAACAGCTTCGTTTCCCAAACCGGCCGGCTCCGGTTCAAAGGTACTGCCAGGTTGCGCCGGAGGCGCATCTTTTTCACCGGACTGTTCTTCTAAAATTCCACTATTCAAAACATACCCCTATTTCTTTTCCGTTTTAGTATCTGAAAGCCTCATAACAGGAGGCAGTATACACACAACAGTATCTGACGATGTCGTCCAGCAGCGGCGGAATGAATCGCCTTCTTTATAATCCTGCCATATTTTCCCAGTATCGGTCCACCCTTTTTTCCGCGGTCCGTAATACAGTAATGTTTTTCCTGCCGAATAAACGGCAAACTTTTCAGTGCTGCCGTTTCCGAGCAACGCAGGAATATCCCGGGCCCGCGATCGGATTAAATCTTCGGGATACGCCATAGTGAATTCGGTCCGTGTTTCATTCCCGTACGCATCCGTACAGTCAAGCGTATACGTTCCCTGCGGTATGGATTCCGAGTCCCGCGGTTCAATTTTTGACCATCCAGCCCATTCTCCGTCGGAAGAAGCAATCAGCTCGGGTTCTGTTATTTTCCATTCATAACCGGATGCCGGATATCCGACCGTCATAGTACTGAACCGCCGGACATTGTCATCGGATTTTACGAATACTGAAAAACGGACGTCCGGTGCTGATTCCGCATCCGCATAATCGAATATGACTTGTGCTGAGGTCTGTATAATCTGCGGCGCCGTGCTGGAACACGACGACAGAATCAGAACAGCCGTGACAAGAATCATACGGGAAATTATATTACTACAATCAGGGGGAGGTTTTTCCATAAACTCAGAAATTAAAAATCAGATTTATAACCGTTAAATCACTTGCAGAAAATTGATTCACCAGAGACTCGAATTTTACATTTATTTTTTTACAGGCATCGTCCAGATAAGAAAGATAATAAAGACCGAGATCCGTTCCCTCTTCGCCTTCCGGCATTTCCCGGTAAAAGTCAATGAGCGATTTTTTACTTAAATCAGCCGACATCTTCGTCTCGATATTCTCCTTTACTTCCTGAAATTCATCATCTTTATTATAGAGAGTAATCTGCAGACGCCCCTGTTTACCGATTGCAGAAGATCCGCCGCCGAGTTTCCACGAAAGGAAAACCAGCTCATGTTTATGCTTGAGCTCCGCCACAATCTTCGAGCGTGTTTCCTGATCATATATCAAAGCATCGATATCGTCTATCCCCTGATACATTGTGTGCGCCTCTTTTCTCACATTCCCGTTTTCACAATGCAGCGCAAGTTCCATAACCATGACAGAGATATATTCAGCTACCTTCGATTTTTCCATGTAGGCACCGAGCAGATTCCGTATGCAGATAAGCAGCTGTGGGAATCCGTCCGTTTTGTGGAATTTAAGAATAATGTACCAGTTCATAAGACTCAGACGATTCAGAAATTTTTCGGTCATAAGCAGATAGATATTTTTTTCTTCAGCGGAATATTCATCATTTTTCATAATGGATTTCCATATCGGTGCAAGAATCGTTTTTCGAGATTCTTCTATTTCGCTATTTTTTGACTGCAGCATAAGGCGCAGCTGTTTATCGCTTATTTCGGTCTTGTCGTCGATAAGCTGCGAAGGATTCGACCTGTTGTGTTTTATGACACAGTCGCAGTGAATAAGACCTTTAAATACTTCATGATCGAACTGCTTATAGAGAATGGAATAGACAATAACCTTCGACAAATCCATAACTTCCTGCCGGGAAGAAACGAATTCCGGCATGGATATCTCTATTTTTGAAATATAATCGACCAGTATCATATTCTGGATCGATTGCGGAGAAAATCTGTTGATGGAAATTCCGTATTCTTCAACATTGTCGGCAAGTCTAAATCTAAGCAATTTTTTCTTGTGTCGGATAAAATTAGATGCCCCCTGTTCGGTGAGGACTACCTTCAAAGGAAGATCCAGCATGAATTTTTTACTTTCCGCACTCATTATACTCAGACTCCAATTTTATTATAGATTAAATTATACACTATGGGTATTGCATTGTAAACAGAAATTACGATATTCTAACGGTATGAACCGGCGGCTGCACGTATGCATCATTTCTCTTCTACTATATATACTTTCGGTCAACGCCGCTGCATCGACTACAGCCGGTAAACCGGCAAGCGATATAGTATATAAAAAGCTGATTTCAAACGGTTTCTTTCCGCAAAAAGCAGCGCTCGCCCCTTCAGAAAGCAATGACTTTCCCTATAATATTATACTTTCGTTTCCTTCAGCGTCCTCCCGTCAAGCGACCGACATTGATTCAAAGGATACTGTAATCGTCGTTTTTTCACAATATGACGCTGTGTTATATTTTAATGAAATCAGGCAGCTGCTTGAAGCCCTGAGGACGGGAACGTACGATGTCTCGATACAAGTACTCCTTTCAGCGGACAACTCCCGGCAGCTCCCTCCAAGCGAAATAACCGACGGTATACAGGTTTTTACGACCGAAATCGAAAACGCTTCAAGTGTCTGTGCCGTTACGGCAGGTTTTTCTGCAAAAAACACCCCGCTGATTATTCCGGGCAGCGGCGGAGACACGTCCCCCGAATGGCTGGTCCGCCGGCTGAGCAGGGCTTTTACCCTTCATAAAATTCCTTTTGATATCAGGAACGGCAATATTCTTTCAATGTACCGTCTCGGTATTCTGAAAGACGACGAACAGCTCTCGCCGTTTCTGTCCGCCGGAATTCCGGCAGCAGGAATTCTTTTTACGCAGCCGGATGCAGCCAGCGCTTCTCAGGTTTCTGAAGTTCTGGGTTCCTTTCTGGCCTCCTATACGCCGAAAAACACCGTCGAATGGGACCGTCATTATCTGACAGAACGGATTTTCGGACACCGGTACTGGCTGAAAGAACCGCTGACCGTTTCTCTTTTTCTGGTAGTTACCGCGGTAAGCCTTTTTATTCTGAGCGGTTTCTCTTTTCTATTCGGACGGAATAAGGGACAGCACAAAAAACAGGTACTGCAGGCATTGTACATAATTCCCGTAATACTGATATTGTCGGGACTTTCCCTGCATCTGGGAGCCCGGATTTCAGCTGTACTGACAACATCGATCGGACTGTCGCCCGTCATGCAGATAGCGGTAAAAATTCTATTCTCATTCCTGTGCCTGACCTTTCTTTATCTGGTGGAAATTCAGATGCATATGTCTTTTTCACCGTATGTCTATTCCTATCTCCAGACACTCATGTCGGTACTCAATATTTTTGTGTTTACCGCCTTCGATCTTTCTCTTTTCTTCCTCTTTACGGCTGAATATATCGTCATCTATCTGCTCCGTCCGGCAAAACGGTTTATAGCATTACTGTTCTCAATGATTTGTATGTTTCTTCCGTTTCTGCCCTATATAATACAGATGCTGCAGTACGGAGATACGGAAACGATCAACAACATGATTTACTGTCCGCTGCAACGGAATTTTCTGCTGGCGAGCGGTATTCTTCCGTTCCAGATTATGTGGCTGCGGATTCTTTTCAGACTGCAGATCCGCGAAAGCCTGAAAGGAGAAAGAAAAACAGTTGCGGCAAAACGAATCGCGGCAGGTGCCAGTTTTTCACTGGTGGTTCTCTTCTTTGTGTTTGCCGGTATTTCAAAACTCATGAACCGCTATAACCTTTTCAGCGCCTATACGACCCTTTCCGCCGGAAAAGCGGAAATGACCGGTACTCCGGAACCGGTAAATTTATCCGCTGCAATCACGGACAGCACGTATCTCGGATTAAAAACAAGAAAAATTTCCGTCACTTCAAAATTACCGGCACTCCGGTACCGTGTTACCGTTTCCGGTAACGGAACGGTACCTGTTTACGACTCCGTCTACCGCTTTCATTCAGAATCAAAGGACGGCTCCGGTTACTTTATACTTCCCGACTGGCCGCCGGAGCAGCTGAGTATTTCATATACGCCTGCGACCGGTTCCGATTCAACCGTGCGGATTACAGCTTTTTATGAAAAAGAAAAAAACGACCGGTCGCCGTTCATATCAGTGGAGACGATTCTTCTGAATACCGGAGGAATTAATTCCGGCGGTATTACTACCGGAGGATCCTGATGAAAAGCTGGGAAGGGACCTGCATTCTTCATGTCGATCTCGATGCTTTTTTTGCCTCCGTCGAACAGCTCGACCATCCGGAATATCGCGGCAAACCGGTCATCGTCGGCGGACTTCCCGGGGAAAGACGCAGTGTCGTATCGACGGCTTCCTATGAGGCCAGAAAATACGGCGTTCATTCGGCAATGCCGGTAGCGACGGCATACCGTCTCTGTCCGCAGGGAATTTATCTGCACGGGCATTTTAAACGGTATCATGAAAAATCACAGGAAGTAATGAATATTCTGAATGAATATTCTCCGGACGTCCAGCAGGTGTCGGTCGATGAAGCCTTTATAGATCTGACGGGAACACAACGGCTTTTCGGTGATCCTGAAAAAACAGCAGAACGGCTGAAACAGCAGATTAAAGCGGAAACAGGTCTGACGGTATCCGCGGGAATCGGACCGAACCACTATATTGCAAAAATTGCGTCGGATTTAAAAAAACCGGACGGGCTCTGTGTCGTACGGCCCGGACAGGAAGAACAATTCATGGATTCCCTGCCGCTTGCCAAACTCTGGGGTGCCGGTTCAAAAACACAGATAAAAATGCAGGAGGCGGGATTCAGAACCGTCGCGGATCTGCGTTCCCGGTCGCTTAATTTATTACGGACCATTTTCGGGGATGCCGGCGGTTCGTTTTTATACCGGGCCTGCAGGGGACAGGAAACGGAAAGCACTCCCGTACACTCCCACTCTCTGAGTGTTGAACGGACATTCGCCTATGACCTTACCGACCGGTACGTCATAGAAACGATACTGATGGAACTTGCACATACCGTTATGTTCCGGCTGCTCAAAGAAAATCTCTGCAGCAGAACCGTCGTGCTGAAACTCCGGTACGAAGATTTTACCACTGTCAGCATCCGTGAAACTTCAGAAATACGGATTATGACAACCGACGATTTATTTACCCGGAGCTGTTCTCTGCTGGAAAAGAAATATGATGCGTCGCGCGGCATACGGCTCATCGGGCTCGGAGTACAGAATACGAGAAGCAGTACGGCTTTCCGGCAGCAGGAACTTTTCGATTTCGGCGACAAGAAAAAACAGCAGGTCGAGAAAGCAATTCTAAACCTTGAAAAAAAGCACCCGGATGTCAGTGTACGCAAAGCACGGCTTCTGGACAAAAACAAACTGCACGGGATTCTGCTGCTGGGTTCATTTTTATTCGCGATGTTGTCCGCTTCAGGATCGCTTTCCGCAGAAGAAACGACAGAAACGACGGCAAGCGGTGCGGGCTCAATAACGTTCGATACGGATCTGCCGCCGCTGGAAACGGAATCGCCGTCGTCGCTCTTTAACTATACCATCAATGATACAAACGTAGAATTTCTGGCAGACGGGTACTGGGAATCAAAAATAAAAAATACCGTTTCGGCGAGTTTCGGATTCGGAAATCCATTTGCGCTTTCCATCGGAACTCCCGTCATTACACAGGACGTAGATCTCTCGCTCTGGTTTTTACTGAATAAACAGTGGTTTTTTGAAGCCGACTTTGCCGACGGCTTTGACAAAAACACGATTGCGGCCGGTTACTACGGAGATGGCTACCTCAAGGAAGCAAAAATCTCAAACCGGAATATCGTTTTTTCCTCTACCTATTCAATAAATAACATCGGCCGGAACATCGGCGGCGGCGACAATCAGGCCCCGGGAATTTCCGCCCATTTTGAAGGAAACGGGAAGTGGGCGGCGGATGCAGTACTCCGGTACGATATGACGGAAACAAAGGAAAAACTCTATTACGGCAAAAACAGTGTTTCAAAAACGACGCTGGGCATCGGCTCCTGGATGACCGGACACGAATACGTACTCCCGTCTAAAACGGTCACCGCTGCCGTCAACGCTGTCTACGTAGAAAATTCCTCGGGATCGTATACCGACAGGCAGGGACGGACCTATAAAAAACTCTCTTCGTCGGATTACCTTATTCTTGCTTCCCGCTGTGAAATAATTCTTTCAGACGATGCCGGTGCCGCAGTATCCGACGGCGTTGTACCGGCGGTTGCCGTATCGTTTGATGATTCCGCAGGTACGATTGCAACACTCAGAAGTGAACTGGGAACTTACGGTACAAAAGATGATCCGGGGGACGGATTTCTCGGCGACATACAATCGTTTTTCGGAGAAAACGCTGATGAAGATGATGAAGTCAAAAAGCCGAACGTTGCCTCGTACTCGTACGGCGGCATCAGTTCCGACGGGACCAGACCGGCACCTGATGCTACCGGAGCTGAAACGGACGGTTTTTTTTCAACAATAAACAGTTCAACGATTCTTTTTCTGCAGCATCCTGCAGGATTTTCACCATTCGAAGCCGCGTATCTGTACGACTGCGGGACCGCTTCCGTCGACGACGTACAGGTCATATCGTCTTCGAGCGAAAGTACGTCGAAAATCTATACGGCAGCGGTGACCGACGACGATACCGCTTTCGTCTCGGACGACTTTTTTTCCGATTCACACTCCTATGTCGAGCTGTACCAGACCGACAATACCTATACGGCTTCCAATGCAGCGGTAAATTCTTCCGTCAGGTACCCGGCAGCCGATTCTTTTCCCGGTTTCTACCTCGGCGGAAGTACGTCGGGAGATCTTGTCCTGCAGATCAGAACGTATACAGCCGTTTCGAGATTCGATATCGGAACCGACGCCGTCCAGGGAACCGTACGAGTCTACAAAAACAACGTACTCGACGCAGGCGCAACCTATAATGAAGAAGACGGAACGGTATCACTCTCTTCTTCTGTGTCCTCGACAGACAGAATCAGGATTGTCTGGAATGAAGACAGCACTTCAAATGACAGCGGTGCCATTACCGCGGCTGCCGGCGTCCGGTGGAATTTTACGCCCGGTTTTTCAACGGATCTTTCACTGGCGGCCCGGTGGACTTATTCTCCGAATCTCAGCTATGTGGATGCAGACACGTCTGCTCCGGGATACGCGACGATTGCTGCGGGAACTTCGTATACAAAAGAAAACTTCAGCATTTCAAACACTGCAGCCGTTTCAATTGACGATGACAATACGACCGGTAAATACCGGATTCTCGGGATGGACGACGATGTTCCCGACACCGTGTATCTTGAAAGCGACGCGGGTGTCGATCTTCCGTCTGATTTCGCACCGTGTCTTAATCCGCGGCCGGAAAGCGGCGGAACGGCGGTACTGCTCGATACCGGATACGACGGTTCCGTTACCGCGGAGGACGGAGAAAATGACAGCAATATCTCGGGATACCGCATCCCGGTTTCGTGGAATTTTTCTTCGTGGTCCGGACAGACTTCCGATGAGTATGTATGGGCCGCAACGGCACTGGATCTCGGCAGTTCGGCGTCGTATCTTTCGTCGGGAACACAGTTCAGCATTGCACTCAAAACGGCGGACGCCGGTGTACAGAATTATGACGTGTATCTGCAGCTCGGCGTTTCCGCAGACGACGATTTTACGGTCGAAGATGCGGAAACAATTCCGACCTGGAAAATATCCGACGATACGGCCGACGATGTTACCGCTGCGTTTGATGTAACATCGTACCCGTCAGCAACAAAGGGATGGCAGACGGTAACGGTAAAACTCACGGATATCGACCGCGCACGGTTCACCGAATACCACGATGCCAGAATTATCATTGTCGCAGCGGACGTTGACGATGCAAATGAAAAAGGTACCGTTTATGCCGGTCCGTATGAAATAGTGACACAGGACGTTTTTACGTCTGCTGCCGACGACATGTCGGTTCAGACCGGGCAGCGGAAAGATGCGGCGCTGACCGGTGTCGACGATTTTAATACGGGAACCAACAAAGTCGAAAAACTGACCTGGGAAAATGAGTCGGACGATATTGCGTCACAGTCGGACGATGATTTTACCATACTTGTTTCGCGGTACTTCGACGAGGTTGATCTTTCTTCCTATCAGACGCTCAACCTGTTTTTCCGCTACGCGCCGGACGGCTCCGATATAACAACGGGTGTTACGTCAGAGGATGCAGGACTGACAATCATTCTCGACCGGGACGCCGAAGGTATAGCCGACAGCGGGAAAACGGCGGTCAGGGCGGTTATAACCGGAGAAGCGCTGAAAAATCTTGCTTCATCGACGACCTGGCACGAGCTGACCATAAACCTCGACGACAGCACGCTTTCCATCGACGACGCTGAACTTTCATCCGGCAGCTATTCCCTGTATCTACGGAAATCAATCGTTCCGGTACGGCTCAAGATGATTCTGAATACCGCTCCTGACGGAACTGCCTATACTTCCGGTGAATTCTCGTTTGACGAACTGAATCTTTCGGGCATAGATCCGTATGTGACGGTACAGAACAAGACTTCGGTCACGACAAAAGTTCCCGGGACGCTGGCCGGCATCGGAAACTTTCCGCTCGTCAAAGACGTCTCTTTTTCGGCAAACGGAGAAGGTACCGCCGTTACAACGACCGGCGACGATGTAACAACAGATGTCTCGTTTACCGGCGATTCTTCATTCAGCGCCACGCTTGCAACGCTGGCCGTTGCAGGGACGGTTGCACACACGCAGGATTCCGATCTCGCGGTATCAGGCGCGGGACATTCCATTGCAACGACTATTCCGATTCTTGGTATTCTCTCGGGAGCGGAAAGCTTTCAGTTCGACAACGATTCCGAATCGACCGAAAACAGCAACAGTCTTTCACTCAACTTACATAAAATTCTCATACCGCTCGTAGTGGCTGCATCAGCATCCGCTACGTCAGATTCATGGTCCGTTAAACAGCAGGAAAAAGCTACGGGTAATTTCAATCTGAATACGAACCTGTTCGGCTATACACTGAAAACGGAAGCAAAAACAGAACAGAAACTGCTGCCTTCAACCGACGGCGTTGAAATTCCTGATTCCGAAAACTGGCTGCAGAGTCTGACGGACAGTACAAAACTAGCCTTTTCAAAGGGAAGCAGCGCCGCCTCCAAGCGGAAACTGTCAGGAACCGTGACGAATGAATTTACCCTGCCGTTTGCGCAGCTGAGACCGCAGCTGAAGGTCAGTACGAACGAAACGTACAAGTCTTCCACCTCAGTCCTGTATACCGACGCAACAACGATTACAACGACTATTCCGTTTAAAATAGGCAGGCATACCTTTTCACTCTCATGGGAAAAAGAAGGCGGCGGCGTTCAAAGTACTTCGTCGGGAGGAGATTATGCTACGGATATTGAAACGCTTTCCGATACGCTGGCTTCCCGCGACTGGTTTTTTCATGCCTGTCCGTTTTACGACCTTTTCAGTACGAAACTGTCGGATGCAGTTCTTGCCGATACTTCGATGGACGAGGACTCAACAGATTCACTGTATTATGCGTCCGAATACAGCACTTCATGGAAACGTCCCATTTTTTCAGGAATACAGGACCTCTGGATACCTTCAAGCGCAGAGTTTAAACTCGAACGGGATATCAGAACCGCCTATTCGGTCAGCGATATCTATCAATTCAAAAGTACGCTCGGGTATACGGCATTCAATATTTTCGGTACGGAAAGCCGGTTAAAACTGGCAGACTGGTACAGGCAGGATGAGTTTATCGGATCGTCGGGACTGACCGTAAAAATTCCGCACGATGAGCCGTCTGACTACTCGCTCGTTCTGACCGGCTATCTGCAGTCAAATTTTTACCTGAACGATACCGATGTACTAAAGTTAGGAGCAGAAGTATCTTTCGAAACGGAAGACGACTGCAGCGGAACGTTTACGTTTGTCTGGAAACGGAAAAGCGTACAGTCGCCGGTCATCGGACTCGTGCAGTTATTCAAGCCGGACCTCGATTCACGCGGCTTTGTTCTGACACGGACGGACAGCACGAACGCGGAATTCTCCCGGTCCACGTCGTCTTCGACAACGGACAGTACCGTCACCAAAAAACAATCGTACAGTTTTACGCATCTTGTGGAAGCGCAGGTCACACACTATGTCACGCTTGATGCAAGCCTTGCCGGTACCTATTCACTAACCTGGGATTCTACCGTTTCAGTCTCTCTGACGGCAAGCCTTGGCGGAAAACTGCAGTTCTAACGACAAGTCATCCGGTTCAGTCAGCAGAGACGGGAGCTACTGCAGCGGTGCATAGTACCCGCTTTCGTCACGTCCGCTTCTGTTCAAAAGATAAACTTCCGCTTCGAGGGGAAGAAATTTTCTGCCCATATCGGTCGCCATTGTGGAAACGAACGAAAGCCGGTAGACACCCGACGGAATATCGATACTGTCTTTTACGACGCCGGACAGTCCTTCCGCCCGGTAGACGTAGTACCTGCCCCCGGTCGTATTCCTACAGATATAATCAATTTCGTCAGCGGGAGCTTTTTGTGTCAGCAGCACGACCGAAAATCCAATTGCGTTATTGTTCAAATACGAACAAATCGTATTCAGACTGTATTTGTCAAAAGCATGCTGTGTTACCGCGCCGTCCGTTATATAAATAATGGATCGTTTCTGCTGCCCGTTGATAAGATCATTTGCGGCGAGCCGGAAAGCGGTATCGAGGCTGCAGGTATCCGAAACAGGGGCTGCAAGTGCATTCCGGGTAAAACCGGAGACACCGGCAGGCGGGCCGCTGTATTCCTTGACCGGTATTTCGCCTGCGGAAACTATGCGGAGCGTCCCCTTTCCGTTCATGGCTTCCCCGATTTCCCTGACTGCCGCCTGCACAGCTTCTCCATACGCCGAAGAACTCACGGATCTGTCGATGACAAGCGTAATATCCGCCGCGGTATCGTTCGAAGCGGCAGCCGTCAGCTGGAGCGACGTGACGGGGCGTTTGTCTTCCGTCAGAAGAAAATTAGCCGGTTTCAGGCCGACGACCGGCTGCCGGTGACGGTTCTCGACTTTCAGCTCAACTACGACGTTCGGAAAGTTATCGGCCATGACCCGCTGGATCTGAACAAAAAAACCGCCGACAAGTTCCGACATTCCCGACAGAATCTCAATCTCGTTCGCCCGGAAATCGGTCGCAAGAATATTCCCGTTTATGTCGGGAGCCGCACACGTAATACGGGACGGTGCACTGCCGGTTCCGGCAGTCTCATAGGTCGCTCCCGTTACCGTATCGATCGAGACGATTCTATTACCGTCGCCGACCAGAAGATAGTTTTTCCACGGCTTCAGCGACTCCGGTCTCGTAAACGTTTTTTCCTGAACCAGAAGGCCAAGATAGTTTCCTGCAGTATCGAACCGGTACACGGCACCGGTAACGCTGTCCGCGACATATACGGTCGTACCGATAACGACAATACCGGTCGGTCCCTGCAGACCGGCAAACGTATCCGTCTTACCGCCGAAGAAGAAAAGTCCCTTTCCGTCACGGTCGAATACATCAACCCTGCTGTTTCCGAAATCAGTTACATACAGATTGCCGGTACTGTCGGACGCGAGATACTGCGGTCCGACCATTTCACCGACACCGCGCCCCCGCGTACCGATATATTTTTTAAAAAAACCGTTCTGGCTGATAACACAAAGCCGGTCGCCCGCACTTTCGCTTACCAGCAGATCACCGTTTTCAAGCCGCATCACATCGACCGGCCGGTCAAAACCGTTCACCGGGCCGGTTATGCGGCTTACGACCGTTCCGTTCACATCCAGTTTCAACAGCTCATTCGTTCCGTATGACAGAACCCATGCGGTTCCGTCAGAAACGGGAAGCACGGAAACCGGCTGGCTGAATACAAGATTATCGCCCGAAACGCCCGAGAAAGTTCCTGCTTCCGTAAACTGCGGGGGTACAGTCTGTCCGTCTCCGGTTACACGCCGCTCACGGACAATTTCTATCTTGTTCTGCAGCAGCAGCCCGCCGTACCCCGCAGCAGATGCCGCCTGCCATTCGCGGAGCGCAGTACTCTCCAGGCCCGACATATAATACGCCCGTCCGAGCCAGTCGAGTATAAGATTTTCTCCCGGCAGATATGAAAGCGCTTTTTCAAATTCAAGGACCGCATCGTTATACGTACCGCGGTAAAAGGCCTGCACTCCCCGCCGGAATTCCTGTTCGGCAAGCCCTTCAGCACCACTTTTCGTTACAACGCTCTGGGAAACAGCCGGACTGCACAGAAAAGCAGCAGCGAAAAGAATCAAAAAGAATTTCAGAACGGATTTCTTCATCATTTTATATTCCGGGCTTCCTTTACAAGTCTCAAATGGTCTGCAATTTCAGAATTGCCGGGCTT
>JALCCK010000044.1 GCA_022640795.1 Treponema sp. | reverse complement strand
GAATTCAGCGCAGGACATATACACGGAGCTGTTCTGATTCCGGATTATGAAATAGCGGACAAAGCATCGCAGGTTATACCGGAGAAGAATACGGTTCTGTTCGTCTACTGCCGGAGCGGACGAAGAAGTGCCGCTTCAGCAAAAAAACTTGTCTCCATGGGATATACGCAGGTATACGACATGGGCGGCATTATCAACTGGCCGTACGGTGTAGAAAAATGAAACCAGTGTAAACATAAAATAGAAGAAATTATTATGTACTGCAGAAATATTCTATTAAAAAGTACAATAAAAAGGATTCTTTTATTCTAAAAAAAGAGGAAAAATATGCTTAACAGTAAAACCGTACGTAACCGCTTGTTTATTTTCATCCGGTTATCGCTTATTGCTTCCATAGCCGTCAATATAGTGCTCGCAGTTGCGGCAATTTATCGTGATAAAGTAATTACAAAAGTCGAAATCGCTACGGAAGTAACAAAACGAGTGGAACTTGTCGCATGGGCTGTATTGACGTTAGTTTTGTCATTTGGATCTGATTATGTTGAACGAAAAGAAAAAATTGACATTCCGGATGTACTCGAAATTTGTATTGTCGTCTTCATTTATGCGGGATTATATCTGAGTGAACGCTTTAATCTCTATAACAGGTATTTCTGGTGGGACGACTTGCTTCACACACTTTCCGGTGTAATAATGGGTTTTATCGGATTCATTGTTATTTACACTATAAATAGAAGATATAGCATAAATTTAAACCCATTACTTGTAGCTCTTTTTTCATTTAATTTTGCAATAACACTTGGTGTGATGTGGGAAATACTCGAATTCACTTCAGACGTATTTTTTAGAACAGCAAGTCAGAAATGGGATCTTCCCGATACTGCAATATTGTTAGGGAAGTCATATCAGGGCAGCGGGCTCAGAGATACTATGTCGGATCTGATCGTCGACAGCATCGGGGCACTGATAACATCTTTTATCACCTATTTTTTGTATAAGAACAAACGCATAAAAACACTAAACAGAATGGAAAAGATGTTTATCTAAGGTATACACCGATAAATAATAACTTAAACATAAAAGTCAGGCAGTCTTCTCACTGCTTATAGTGCCGCGTATACTACATTTTTCAGCCGCCGAGTCCAGCCGGTCATTCCGCAGTCGGGACGCTGCTGCATGAAGACCATAATGAGTTTATTCTGAGGATCAATCATCATAAAGGTACCGAGCCATCCGTCCCAGCCGTATTCACCGGCGCATCCGAATGTTTTTGCACGGGCCGGATCTGTCATAATCCGCAGAAGATTTCCGTAACTATAGCCCGCTAAATGCGGCATGTCCCGATCAAAGCAAAGTTGCAGCGCATCATTAATATGCGCGGAACGCATAAATCCGACCGTCTGCGGCTGCAGAATCTGTCGTCCCCCGAAAGATCCGTCCTGTAACAGCATTCTGCAGAATGCAAGATAATCGTCGATCGTTGATACCAGTCCTGCTCCGCCGGATTCAAAGGCGGGAGGAAACGACAGGTCGTTCTGAATACCGAGATGTGCGTCAAAATACGGTTCGAGCCCGCCGTAGCTCGTTCCCTGATAGACACGGGCAAGCCGGTTATGTTTTTCCGCAGGAACATAAAATCCCGTGTCGTGCATGCCGAGCGGTTCGAACAGCCGGGTCCGCAGGAAGTCTCCGAATTTCATGCCGGACACCGCTTCGACGACAGCTCCGAGAATATCAGCGGAAAGTCCGTATCGGTAATCGGTTCCAGGATTAAACGAAAGCGGGATTCGTCCGAGTCGGCGAGCCGCCACCATCGTCGTTACCGGATGATCGGTCGACAGCTTCGACTTTATATCGTCGATCAGCGCGGTTATCGCTTTTTCCGACTCGTCTGCATCGCCGCCGTATGAATATCCGGACGTCATATTGAGAAGATGCTGTATCGTCACCGGGCGTGCGGCAGGTTCAATTCCACCGTTCCGGCAGACAGTCGGATGGGTGAATTCGGGAATATAATCGGCGACCGGCGCGGCAAGATCAATCAGTCCCGATTCCAGCAACAGCATGATCGCAGCTGCGGTAACCGGTTTGCTCATCGAATACATACGGAAGATCGTCGTCCGCGCTATTTGTTTTCCCTGCTCGCGGTCCGCCATTCCGGCTTCATAATACCCCTGTTCCGAACCTGCCTGCCAGATCAGACAGCTTGCGCCGGACACAAACTGTTGTTCGACCATGCGATCAAGAATTTCTGCAATCTTATGCAACTGATTCTGTTTCATGGTTCAACTCTAGCTTTCGGTTGTACGAAGGTCAAGGGGAACAACAGCTGTCAGTCGGAAATACAAACAATTATTCTCAAAGCCGGTATCATCCTGTATACTTGATAAAATGCAACTTTTCCGTGCACGGAAAGTTGCGCAGTAAAACTTTGATACGGTTACTATTGCAGCGTAATCGAAATCGCAAAGAGGACTGTCATGGAATGGCTTGAAAAAATGAACGGAGCACTCGACTATATCGAAGCGCATCTTACTGAAGAAATCAACCCTGCAAAACTAGCCGGCGTTGCCTGCTGTTCGAGTTTCAATTTCCAGCGGATGTTTTCTTTTATGGCCGATGTAACGCTTGCGGACTATATCAGAAGACGCAGGCTTACCAGAGCTGCAATGGAACTACTTTCAACGCGCGAAAAAGTAATCGATATTGCACTCAGGTATGGCTACGGATCTCCGGTATCCTTTGCACGGGCATTCAGAGCTGTTCACGGCATCAACCCGGGTGATGTTCGAAAACCAGGGGCATGTATAAAATCATACCCGCGTATTACCTTTACGATTACGATAAAAGGAGTTGAAGCAATGAATTACCGTATTGAAAATTTCAGTGAAATGCGTCTTGTTGGTTATCGGGAACGCATGAATATGGAGAACGGAGAAAATTTCCGGCGGATTCCGCAATTCTGGAATGAATGCTATAGTGACGACAGAGGTAAAACACTGATGCAGTATAATGATGACAAGAAGTTATACTGTCTTGGTGTCTGTGCAAACGATTCCGACCGGGAATTCGATTATTACATTGCAACGGGATCATCAAAAAAGATTTCAGTGGACATGGAAGAATTGATCGTTCCGGCGGCTACATATGCGGTATTCGAATGCGTCGGCACCATGCCGGATGCAATGCAGGCAATGTGGAAACGGATTTTTTCGGAATGGTTTCCCACTGCAAAGTATGAACCCGCAAATCACGCACCGCAGATCGAATGGTACTCCGAGGGTGATATGCAGCGCGATTCGTACCGAAGCGAAATATGGATTCCGATACTGAAAAAAGATTAAACAAACAGTCTGCGTCGATTTCGGCGCAGACTTCAATATTGAATTAAATGTCAGTCAGCTCGTATCATCTGCTTATCCTGTTAAAAAATATAAACTACATAAAGCATTTTCCGCTCTTTTATTGACTTTTGCGCTGTCTTTCAGTATGTTGATTACACCATGGAAACTATAAAAAATAAAATAGTTTCCATGGTGTACAATTACAAGTACTCCAGATACGCCGGCCTGACTATCTGGTAAACAAAATTCATACAGATACCAAAACAAAGGAATTACAGCATGAAACAAAAAGAAAAAAACATTACAGCAGCTGTCATCATGATCAGCATTGCGCTTACCATGCGGCAAATGTCAATGTCCATCGTAGCGCCGTTTCTGTCGACGTATTGCAGAACTCTGGCTGGCTATACACCGCTGGCTGCAGGTTTGACACTGGGAATATTCGGACTCATGCAGGCCATTTTTCAAACGCCGTTCGGCATGCTTAGTGACAGATTCGGAAATAAAAGAATTATGCTTTCGGGACTTGCCGTAACAATTATCGGACTTATTCTTGCATGGAAAGCCCAAACGATTTATCTGCTGATCGCTGCCCGGGCGCTGCAGGGCAGCGGCGCTATCATAGGAGTCGGATATGCGTGGACTGCAGGAATAGCACCAGAAAGCAAACGTACGAAAGCTATGGGAATTCTGAGTCTCATGGTTTCATCAGGGGCTGCAGCAGCTTTTATTCTCGGACCGATCTTGCGAAAATTCATGAAAGTAAATCAAATATTTCTTATTTGCGCAGTAGTCATTATTCTAACAGGACTGTATATTCTGCTGTTTATTCCTGATACGGGGAAAAAAAAGGAAATAAAACAGGTATCGACGGCAGCTTTCGGGAAGCTTATTAAAAACAGAAAGTTTATGTCGTTGTCGGTTTCAGCATTTTTGAATAATTTTATGATGATGTCAATTTTCTTTGCGCTTCCCGTCTATCTGACCTCATTACTAAATGAAACAGAATTATGGATTGTCTTCATACCCGCTATTCTTTTTGCTTTTCTCACAATGAGAATAGCGGTACGCGTCACTGACCAGGGAAACGGCAGTAAGGTGCTGTTTTTATCGTTTATTATCTCTACATTGTCAATATTATTGTTTTTCGATAAAAATAATCTATCAATACTTGTATTCGGTACAACTATTTTCTTCGGCAGTTACGCAGCTCTTGCAGCAGTAATTGCTTCAGAAGTCAACATGTCCGTTGCAGACGAATATAGAGGAACAGCAAACGGAATGTTTAATGCATTACAGTATCTGGGAAATTTTGCAGGAGCCGTCGTTACAGGATTTCTGTGGAAATTTTCCGATAAAGAGGCAATGCTGCCCGTTATCGGCACAGGCATAGCAGGAATTGCAATTACCGTCCTGATGCGGCAGAAACGGGAAAAACCGAATAAAAAGGAGCAGTACAAGCATGAAAGATAGAATTCTAAATGTAGCTGCACAACTTATAAAACACTATGGAATCAGAAAATTTACTATTGATGAAATAGCAGTGCAATTAAAAATAAGCAAAAAAACAATTTACCGGTATTTTTCCGGTAAAGATGATATTATCCGCTGCTATATAACAGCAAACGTTGCCAGCGATAAAGAAAGTGTAAACGACACGTTAAGCAGTAACGCCCCCCTCCTTGAAAAGATCAGAGCAGTTGTCCATTCTACACATATTTATCCGATGCCAACTGATTTACTGAATGAGATAAAACAGTTCTACCCCGAACAGTGGAATCAGATAGAGGAACTAAAACAATTCAAAACCACGGTACTGCTACAACTAGGAAAAACAGGTGTAAAAGAGGGACTATTCAGATCAAATATATGCTGGCCGGTATTACTAAGAATGATTCAGGGAATGACCGATATGTTCACTGATTATGACTTTCTTATCAACAACAGCCTTAAAACAACCGACGCAATCGATACTGCGTTCGATATAATTCTTCGCGGAATTCAGGTATAATTATTTTAGCTGAAAAGGGCAACTATCTATATCAGGAAAGAAAAATGCTGTGCTAAAAAACAAATAATTTTCAATTGACTTTTTTGTTCCGAATTTCTATACTGTTTTATATTTAACCATATAGTTAAACCATATAGTTAAATATAAAATGGAGGCGGTCATGCAAAATGAACACACAGAAGCCGGAGACAATTCGCGGGAACAATTGATACTTGATTCCGCCTGCAGGGAATTCCTCAAACATGGAAAAAACGGCGCACGAATGCAGAAAATTGCTGACGGAGCAGAAGTAAATAAAGCACTTGTCTACTACTACTATCATTCGAAAAATCAGATTTTTCAGGCAGTCATAGAACGGAATTTTACCCTGCTGATCAGCAGTATGACAAATAATATTGATTTTACGGCATCAGTTAAAAATATTATCCGGCAGTTTATTCATAATCATCTGAATCTCATAACGACGAATCCTGAAATATTCCAGTTTTTCAGTGGAGAAATATGGATGAATCCGAAAGACCTGACAACGGGTATTTCGTCAACGCTCAAAAATGAAACAAAAAAATTGTATACAATGTTATCAAAACGCCTTAAACAGGCCGCAGAAAAGCGCGAAATACGGAATCTCAACCCCCTGCATTTTCTATTTAACATAATCAGCCTCGATGTATTCTTTTTTATAGCAGCTCCTATCATTTTTCCACTAACAGGAACACTCCCTTCTGAACAGAAAAAAATGACAGCAGAACGGGAAAAAGAAGTCTTCGATTTCATATGGGAATCGATACGATGTCACGAAAATGATAAAACAGATGCTGGCAAAATGTCCGGCGAACAGAACGGATCGGAGGCGACGGCATGAAAAAAAAACTGCTGACAGTCTTTTGCCTGGTACTTGCAACAGTTGGAAGGATTACTGCGCACAGTTATACACTCGAAGAATGCTTTACTGCCGGCATTACAAATGACTATCAACTCGACATACTTGAAAATGCCACGGACAAACAACGGCTGGCAAAAAAAACGGCACTGTTTTCGTTTACTCCTGAAATAACGACCAGCGGTACATTTAACTACGCATCGGACGTGCCTGAGCTGGATCTGACAGAAATTAATCCGCTGTTTTCAGGTACCATTCCACTGGGGAAAAAACAAAACAGCGATATCGCTGTTTCCGTTACCGAAGTCATTTTTTCAGGACTGGCACGGGAATATACCGTACGGCTTGCGCAAAAATCGCTCGACGCTGCCAGACTGAAAGAAGAACAGCGGCAGGACACGGTGCGCGAAACAATTCTGCAGCTCGCGTATTCTTCCACACTTTCAGAGCTCGGTATAGAATCGCTGAACGCGGGAATTGAACGGCTTAAGCTTGATTTAACACGTATACAGTCATTTTACGAACGCGGACTCGTACCTGAATATGATTTGCTCGATATTCGTTCTAAAGTACAGGAACAGGAAATGAAAAAAAAATCACTCAGTTCAGGTCAAAAAAACATACTGACGCAGCTCAGAGCCATTACCGGTCTTGACGATATCACCGGTGTTCAACTTCCGCAGCAGTATACCGATCTGTTCCCCGAAATCCCTGTTTCTACGGCGGAAAACAAGATTTCAGAAAATAAAGATCTGCAGACACGGCTGCTTGCTCAGGATTCAGCAGAACTCATACAAAATAGAGACCGGGCTGCGTTTCTGCCGGTTATAGCAGGAAGCGGTACCTTTCATTATGCGAATCCAGGGCTGAACTATATGGGCGACAGCTGGCAGTCTTACTATTCCGCCGGTATAGTTGTGCATTTCGATTTGTGGTCCCGCGGCCAAAAACTATCCGCAGTCGAAACAGATAAACTTTCCGTGCTACAAGCCGGTAAAGCGGTTGAGGATATCCGGAGATCGCTGCTGCAGGAGCTTCAACAGGACCAGGAAACGCTGAAATCGTTTAACGAACAGCTAGTGTTTGCCTCGTCATTACTTGAAATGAAAAAAAAACAGTACACGCTTGTCTACGACTTATGGGAAAAAGGACAGAAATCAACGGTCGACGTTCTGACTGCAGAAGCAGAACTCACGGCGGCCGATATACGTGTGAAAAATTACCGTATTCAGTATCTCTCGCTTTATCACCGTGTACTGCTGTTGCTTAACGAACCGCTTTGGAGAAAGGAGTAATATGGTATGAATTGCAAAAATTTACGATATGCAGCCGTCATTGCATCTGTTTGCAGTCTCTGGTCATGTACAGAAAAAATACCGTCCAGTTATACCGGTGTTATCGAAGGAATAACGTGTTCCGTTTCATCACCGACAGGAGACCGGCTGGTCTCGCTTACTACAGACGAAGGCGATTTTATACAAGCAGGAACAAGTATCGGGCAGATCGATGGTTTGCCCCTGGACATCAGAAAAAAAGAGCTCGAAGCTTCTGTCAGACAGACTGCACTGGAAGAAGAATCAAACGTAATTCAACTGAATCAGAGCAGAAAAAATTTTTCATACTATAAAACGCTCTACTCAAAAAACAAAGAGCTGCTTGCACGAAAAGCTGTCTCGGAACAAAGTGTTCAGGATCTCGAACTGCAGGTGGATAAATGGTCAGACAGCAGCCGTTCCATTCAAGTACAGCAGAAACTGCTGGAAAGCAAAAAAAGCAGCATTGAACTACAAATACAGCAGGTAAATAATCAGCTGGAAAAAACGATACTCATTTCACCTATTTCCGGATTCGTTGATAAAATCTACTATCGACAGGGAGAATTCGTTCCGGCCTTTCATACCGTTGCCGATATTGTTGATTTAAACCATATCTGGTGTTATATCTACGTAGCTCCATCCGTCGTCAGTACCATAAAACAGGGGATGCTGGTTACGGTAAAACTGGGGCAGCAGCTATTCAGCGGAAAGGTCGCGCACATCAACACCCAGTCAGAATTTACACCTAAAAACATTCTTACCCCTGACAACAGAAATTCCATGGTCTATGGGGTAAAAATCAGCATCACGAACCGCGACAATCTTCTCAAAATAGGCCAACCGGTCGACGTACTGTATCAGGAAGTCCAGCATGATAACTGACAGCAACCCCGTTATCGAGACATTCGGGATCTGCAAAAAATACGGTTCAGTTACTGCTCTTTCCGGTATAAATTTTCTTATGCAGCCGGGAACAATCACCGGACTGATCGGCCCTGACGGTGCCGGAAAATCGACGCTTATCCGTATCATTCTCACACTGCTTCGTTCCGACAGCGGTACTTGCAGCGTATTTGGTCTTACTCCTGAAAAAAACAAAAAACAGATCAGAACTATGACCGGATATATGCCTGAAACTTTTTCACTTTACAGTGATCTGACGGTAGAAGAAAATCTGCAGTTTTCATTCCGGATTCACGGAATGAATCCGGCGCTGTATCAGACAAAACTCAATCAACAGTATGAATTCAACCGGCTCCGTTATTTTGCAAAATCCCGGGCAGGAACTCTCTCCGGCGGCATGAAACAAAAGCTTGCTCTTTCCTGTGCCATGATGCACGATCCACGACTTCTCGTACTTGATGAACCGACGACAGGCGTTGATCCGTTATCCCGTCGGGAATTCTGGCAGTTACTGAACGAATTGAAAAATAAGGGGGTAAGCATTCTCGTCGCGACACCATATATGGACGAAGCCCTACGCTGTGATTCAGTGTATTTTATGTTCCGCGGCGGCGTGATGAGTTCCGGCAGTCCTTCAGACCTCATCGCTTCTTTTTCCGGCTGCGTCTATGAGATTACAACGGATAACGAAGATCCTGAAAAACTTATCAGACAGCTTCAGACGGCGAAACCGGCTGCCGCCGTCTATCTTTCCGGCCGGAATATACATTTCGGTCTGTATGCCCGCTGCGCCCGCGATGACTGCTCCGCAGAAAACGATATCCGCCCGCTGCTTTCCAAAAAAAATGTCGTTCACCGCATCACTCCCGATCTTGAAGATCTGTTCATGATGCGGATTCTGACGGTGGATTCAGGCGACGGACACGCCCCGCAAGGGCAATCATGAAGGCAGTACCTATGGAAACGAAGAAGACTATTCTTGAAATACAAAACCTTGTCATGAAGTTCGGCATGTTCACGGCCGTCGACCATCTGTCATTTTCTATCAGACAAGGGGAAGTGTTCGGATTTCTCGGCGCAAACGGTGCCGGAAAAACGACAACAATCAAAATCATCTGCGGACTTTTAAAACCGACGGCAGGAGACGTTCTTGTCAATACTATTTCAGTCAGAAAACATCCTGACAAGGTAAAGCGCAGGATCGGCTATATGTCACAGAAGTTTTCACTTTACAGCGAGCTTACGCCTGACAGCAATCTTGATTTTTTCGGCGGAATCTATGGTGTTCCGAAGGAACAGATCAATCGGGAAAAACAGCGGCTGGCAGCAGAACTCGGCGTTCCCGATCTGTCTCACATCCGTACGTCGTCGCTTCCGATGGGATTCAAACAGAGGCTGGCCCTTTCCTGTACGCTGCTGCACGTTCCCGACATCATCATTCTCGATGAGCCGACATCAGGAGTCGACCCGGTCGGACGCAGAGAATTCTGGTCGGAAATCATCCGTCTGAGCCGTAACGGTAAGACGATTCTCGTAACGACTCATTTTATGGATGAAGCGGAATACTGTGACAGAATCGTGATCATGCGGAGCGGCGGCGTTCTGGCGCTCGATACACCGGCAGCCGTTAAACAACGCTACCGTGCGAAAAACCTCAACGAAGCGTTCATCAGTGCTGTCGAATCCGGCGGAGGTAAAAAATGAAGGCATCGGGATTCACCGGGATCATCATAAACGAGTTCCACCATATCTTCCGCGATCCGCAGACACTTGCCATTCTGTTTCTGCTGCCGCTGGCCCAAATCGTTCTTTTCGGTTACGCACTGTCCACCGATATAAAATCAGTACCGATTGAAATCACAGACCACGACAATTCCGCAGAAAGCCGGGCGCTCATCCGGCAGTTTACCGGCAGTACATTTTTCAAACTGGTTGAATCTCCAGCAGGATCAACGCTCCGGAGTCTTTTTCAAAAAGGCTCCGTCACAGCAGCAATCATAATACCGCAGAATTTCTCCAGAATGCTTGCACGAACGGGACAGTCTCACATAGCGGTAATCATTGACGGATCCGATGCAATCCGTGCGGAGACAAGTACCCAGTATATAACGACCGTACTGCAAAAATACTCCGCAGCAGTCCGCGGTACGACAGTACCGTTTCCCGTCATGTTGCGACCGGTGTACCGGTACAACTCAGGGCTCAGCAGTCCATACTTTTTCGTACCGGGTCTGACGGCGCTCATCATCATAATGATATCAGCGCTACTGACAAGCCTGACCATCACCGGCGAAAAGGAAAACGGAACATTCGAGCTGATAAAACTTTCACCGGTCGGTGCAGCAGACGTCATTCTCGGCAAAGTTCTTCCCTATCTCTGTCTATCGTTTATCATCGGCGTTTTTATCATCGTCTGCGGCCGGATATTGTTCACTGTTCCGATTTACGGCAGCATTATCCTGCTCGGATCTTTTCTGATTCTCTACTGTCTGACCGGCCTTTCATTCGGAATACTTATCTCAACGCTCGTACAATCCCGGCTTTCCGCCATGATGCTTTCACTGATCGGAACTATGCTGCCGACGATTTTTCTGTCCGGGTTTATATTTCAGATCAACAGCATGCCGGTTCCGCTTCGTATACTAAGCTGGATTGTTCCGGCAAAATACTTTCTGATTATCATCAGGGGAATCATGCTGAAAGGAAATACACTGTATGAACTACGGTTTCCCGCCGGGATGCTGTGCCTGTTCAGCCTGTCCTTTCTGGGACTTGCCGTAACACGCTTCCGACTCTATCTTGAAAACGATGCGGGGTGAGAAATTACAATGAAAAAATTCCTTACATTCGTCAAAAAGGAAATCCTTCAGATACGGGCCGACAGATTCATGCTCCGTTTTCTCATTGCGGCGCCGCTTCTGCAGCTGCTTGTACTCGGATTTTCGCTGAACCAGGAAACAAGAAACGTCACGACAGTCGTCTGTGATTTGAACCGTACACAGCTCAGCCGGCAGATCATCGACGGTATACGTACGAACGACCGGTTTAAAATTATCGAAGAGACAACAGATTATGAAGAACTGGAACAAAGCCTCCGACGGTGGAAAGCTGTCGTCGGATTATATATTCCGCCGGATTTCTCACAGACAATACAGAAAGAGGGAACAGGCACCATCACGGTACTGCTTGACGCAGTAAACGGAAACGAAGCGCTTACTGCATACGGCTATATACATCGAATCGTCACGGAAAAATCGCTATCGCTCGTTCCCGTCCGAATCCGTACAGCCTATCTATCCGGCGGCGGTATCATTACCGCAGATTATCACTACTGGTATAATCCTGAGCTCAGAAATGAATCCTATATGGTACCGGGTGTAGCGGTACTGATCATCACCGTTACAACGCTGATGATGGGAGCCTCCAGCCTCGTGCGGGAAAAAGAGACGGGAACCCTTGACCAGCTGCTGGTTATGCCGCTCTCAAAATTCGAAATCATAGCGGGAAAGCTGCTTCCTTTTTTTATCTATGCCTGTGCGGAATTGTCCGTTCTGCTTTTTCTTTCCGGCGTCATTTTCAAAATACAGTTTGCCGGGTCGCTCTTACTTCTGTATGGAGCCGTACTGCTGTATCTGTTTACTACTCTGGGCCTGGGACTATACATTTCCGTTATAGCCGGTACGCAGCAGCAGGCGCTTTTTATAGCATGGTTTTTTATGATATTCATGATTCTGCTCAGCGGATTTCTGATGCCGATCGACAATATGCCGCACTGGCTCCAGTATATAACCCTGCTTAATCCGATGCGGTACATGATGACATGCATCAGAGAAATCTATCTGAAAGCAACGCCGCTACAGCAGCTCCTGCGCCAGCTTCTGCCGCTCGGCAGTCTCGGCGGCGGTATGCTTGCGGCCGGAACAGCAGTATTCAGTCGGAAAACTCATAGCTGACTTGACTTTTTATCTTTGCGGCGATAATTTAAAGATACGGGAATGAAGTTCTCCCCAAAACACGGACCTGTTCTGCTGTTTTAAAATGCAAAAGCTGATGACTTCTGTCGAATACGGAAGTGTCGGCTTTTTTTATGTATATGATAAAACGACACGTACCGGCGATACTGTTTTGTAGGAGTTTGCTATGTACAAAAACATCGTCTGTGTTGCTTCCGGCGGAGCAATGGGTGCCGTTCTGCGGTACTGTATCAGTCTGATTCCCTCAGACACTGATTTCCCCTTTCAGACTTTTATTACCAATATTACGGGTGCGCTTGCCATCGGATTTATAACTGCGTTTGCCGTATTATATGCGGAACGGACCGCCGGAAAAATTCCGATACGATTGCTGCTGTTGTTCAAAACAGGTTTTTGCGGCGGATTTACTACTTTCTCAACGTTTGCACTCGAAACAGTGACGCTGTTTGAAAAAGGTTACCGCAATACGGGTTTTATATATCCCATAATGAGTCTGCTGGCAGGAGTCGGTGCCGTTATGCTGGGAGAATTCCTTGCCGATCTCATAATCGGATAAAAGGCAGGGCCATGTTCTACAGCATATTATTTCCGGAAGGAAAACAATGGAACCGGCATAAACTGGTAAAACAGCCGGACTGTTTCAAAGATACCGGTCTCGATAAACTTTCAGGATTATTCGAGTCGTCCGCAAAAGAATTACTGGATGTTTTTTTTACACCGTTATCCGATATCCGGATAATAAAATATCGCCAGCATATACTGCAGGATCTGTCAAACGAACGGATCAGAAGTTCCTGTACCGCTTTTTCAGACAGTATCAATGCAACAGCGCTCCGTATGGCGGCTATACGCAAATCACTTGTTCTCTCCGGCAAAAAAAATGTCTGCTACGTTGCAGAAGGTACTATGCTGGAATGCGCGGAAGAATACTGTAGGGCAATAACAATGTTCTCTGCGGAAAGCACCTCCATGCAGTTCAAGTCCGCGGGGCTTCGGGACTTTTCCGCTTATCTGAAACAGTACTGTAATTCGCAGACGTTCACAAACTTATACGAACGGGTAAAAAGGCTCAGAGACGGTTTTAACAGTATACGGTACTGCATGCTCATCAATAACGGTACGATTAAAATCCGTACTTATGAAGGTCAGAAAGATTTTACTCAGCAGGTTCTGACACTTTTCGAACGTTTCCGGCAGGGAGAAGTCAACGATTACCGGCGGAAAACGGAAGAAGAACCGTATGCCGGACATGTTGAAGAGGCTGTTCTTCATCTTCTTTCAGGAATGTATAAAAGAATTTTCAACGATCTGAACGACTTCTGTACCGCTTACTCTGATTTTGAAGACAGTACGCTGCTGAGATTCGCGGATGAAATACGGTTTTATCTGTTCTGGATCAATCTTACAGCCCCGCTGAAAGCAGCTGGTCTTCAGTTCTGTTATCCTGTTATCGCGGAAAATCCGGCACATCTGTACGCCCGCGACTGTTTCGATATTACGCTTGCTTTGAAAAAAAACGGCAGTGTCGTCACCAATGATTTTACACTTGACGATCCCGAACGGATTATCGTCATAACAGGACCGAATCAGGGAGGAAAAACAACATTCGCCCGGACATTCGCACAGCTGCACTGGCTGGCAGCAATCGGACTGAACGTTCCCGGTCACAGCGCCCTGCTGTGTCTGTTCGACCATATTCTGACACATTTTGAACGGGAAGAAAAAATTTCTTCGCTCAACGGAAAACTGCAGGATGATCTTGTCCGGCTTCACTGTCTGCTCGAAAAAGCAACGAAGCACAGTATCGTTATTATCAATGAAATTTTTTCGTCCACTACGACGGCTGATGCCCTGCTGCTGGGAACAAAGATGATGGATATGCTGACGGATCGTGAATGTCCTGCTGTTGTCGTAACATTTCTCGATGAGCTCGCACTCCACGGTCCCGAAACAGTCAGCATGATGAGTCTCGCAGATCCGGACGACGCTGCAAAGCGTTCTTTTAAAATCGTACGGAAACCACCGGACGGACTTGCATATGCAGTTCAGCTGGCGGAAAAACACGGGCTGACGTATAAAAAATTGTATGAACGACTGGGGCAATAATTATGGAAGTACATCTGATGTTTTGTGACAAGGATTTTATTCCCGAAAAACAGACAATCTGTTACGGGTCTGACCAACTGTCCGCCGATCTCGGCATCGGTAAAATAATCGATACCATGGCGGACGGCGACGATGTCATCAGAACTGCATGCTCTGCGGTTCTGTTTTCTCCGCTTCAGACAGTACAGAGTATCCGGTACCGGCAGGCAGTTCTAAAGGATTTTCTTGCACATCCGGCGCTCGTCCGCAGGATCTATACAATAACGACGGATACAGCAAAACAGGAACGGGAAACGTGGTTCTTTTTGAACAGCAGGTATCTTTCCAGTACTTTTTCCACTGCCATTGATTTACTACAGCAATACGTAAAATCACTTATGAAAATACGTACCATAGCTGACGAATATGTGAAAAAGGTCCAATCCCCCGGCCTCACTGCCTTCTTTTCACAGCTTGAACAGAACCTTGCTGATGATTATTTCAGTGAGGTCAGCGACTGTCTGAACAATCTTTCGGACAGAGACGGACTGCTCGTCAGCGCTTCGATGGGAGGTCATCTGCAGGGAATAAGATATGAATTCAGACAAAAACAGCGCAAAGGTTTTCGAAGACGCTGGATTTTTACTCCGTCATATACGCTGGCGGAACGCGATGAAACGGGCGCAAGGGACTTTACCCGGCGGCGTGAACGGGCTATAAGCGAAACAACAAACGCACTGGCACAGTCCGCAGAACATCTGAAATATTTTTTTTCCCAGCTGCGCAATGAACTTGCCTTTTATATTGGCTGCTGTAATCTCGCCGGCAGACTCCGCAAAATGGAAGGCGGATTCTGCATTCCTGAAATATATCCACAGTCATCAGAAAAATGTACTGCTGAAAATTTATACGATGTCAGTCTGCTGCTGGTGAAAGGCCCACCGGTTGTCCCAAACGATTTTGAGGCAGCCGGAAAACGTCTGTGCATTATCACCGGTGCTAATCAGGGAGGGAAATCTACGTTTCTGCGGAGTGTCGGACAGGAACAGCTTATGGCACAGTCCGGCATGTTTGTCTGTGCCAAGAACTGCCTGCTGTCGATAAAGTCAGGTATTTTCACTCATTTTAAGAGAGAAGAAGACACGGCGCTGGACAGCGGAAAACTTGATGAAGAACTGGTCAGAATGGACTCTATTGTAGAGCAACTGCAGCCGGATGCATTGATTCTGTTCAATGAATCGTTCGCATCTACCAACGAACGGGAAGGTTCGGAAATCTCCCGGCAGATAGCAGGAGCTCTCGCAGACCGCGGAATGACCGTTGTATTCGTAACACACCAGTATGAATTTGCAAACTTTTTCTACGAAAAAAAATCTCCGGAACAGCTTTTTTTACGGGCGGAACGACAGGAAAACGGCCGGCGGAATTTTAAGATAATCCCCGGCAGGCCGCTTGAAACCAGCTATGGACTGGATATATATAAAAAGGTGTTCGGCCCGGACTGATTAAACGGGAAAATCGGGGAAAATACTTTTATTCCGATTGACAAAAAGAACTTTGTAAAGTAAAATTATTATTATCATATTTTACAGGAGGTACTGCTCATGTTTAATTATACGCATGCCCGGAAAGCGTGCAGTTACCTCTTCGCATCTATTTAGCAGGTAACTGCACTTCTTTCTTTCTCCATCTTAATTTTCATTAAAATCTTCTGACCGTAGTACTATGTTGTCTTTAGAAGATTCGGTTTTTTCCGCATTTGCGGAACGCTACCCGGCGTTTATCAGGATTACCTTTTATGGAAAAAATGAATTTGAAAAAATATATAGCTGCACATCGAGTGTCCTACATAATCGCATTCACAGCTATGCTGCTGAGTGTATCGCTGGATATGCTCAGCCCGCAGCTTATACGGCACATTATCGACGACGTTATTATTGGAGGAAAACAGGAATTACTTGCGGCATTCCTGTTCGGAATTCTCGGGATTGGAATCGGACGGTGCGTATTTCAGTATACAAAGGAGTATCTGTTCGACGTAACAGGATCTGAAATAGCCGGTGAACTCCGGCGCGACCTGTTCAGGAAGATTCAGTCGCTTTCAGCCGATTTTTTCGACCGCGTAAACAGCGGCGAACTGATGTCCCGCGTAAAAGACGATATAGACCGGATATGGGACGGATTAACCTATATCGGAATGCTTACCATTGAAGTCATTGTTCATACGATTATCGTTCTGTATTGCATGTATTCACTCAGCTGGAAGCTTGCCGTTCTGCCGACTGCCGGTATGCTGGCAGCAGCTGTCGTCGCAATCATCATGGAAAAAAAACTGGGAACCGTGTATGAAGACATTGCGCAGGAAAATTCAGTACTCAACAATACCGCGGCCGAAAATCTTGCCGGCGTCCGGACCGTTAAGGCCTTCGCCCGGGAAAAATTCGAAATCGGTAAGTTTTTCGGACATAACCGGCACTACTACGACCTGAACCTCAGACAGTCCCGCATCTTTGTTGCGTACTATCCGTTTCTCCAGAGTATTACGCATCTGCTTCCGTTTCTCGTCATGCTGCCGGGCGGTTATATGGTCATAAAAAAAACAATGACGCTGGGAGAGCTGACGGCGTTTGTCCAGTATTCCATGAATATTGTCTGGCCGATGGAAATGCTCGGCTGGCTCACGAACGGTATCTCATCTGCGAGGGCGTCGGCAAAACGAATACAGAAAATCTACGCAGAAGTTCCGCAGATTGCGGAAGACAGGTTTCCGGTACGGTTACCGGCAGTAAAAGGTGAAATAGAATTCAGCCACGTTTCATTCGCCGGCGACCATATACACGATATTCTGCACGATATTTCATTTCACGTACAAGCAGGCTCTACGATCGGGATCATGGGAGCAACCGGTGCCGGTAAGACAACCGTGATAAATCTGCTCAAACGTATGTACGATGCAACCGGCGGCGTGATAAAACTTGACGGCGTCGATATCAGAAAGCTCGGACTGTCGCAGCTGCGGACAAGTATTGCCTGCGTCATGCAGGATGTCTTTCTGTTTTCCGATACGATCAGCGACAACGTGAAGCTGGGGCGTAAAAACAGACTCAACATGTGCGCCGTAAAAAAAGCGGTGCAGAGCGCGCACGCCGACGATTTCGTAGAAAAGATGGAAGCGCAGTACAACACGGTCATCGGAGAACGCGGCGTCGGATTAAGCGGCGGGCAAAAGCAGCGGCTTACCATAGCAAGAGCACTTTCAAGCACGGCACCGGTACTCGTTTTCGACGATTCGACCTCTGCGCTCGATACGGAAACGGAACAGCACATACAGCAGACGCTGGAAAAACTGCAGGGCGTTACGAAAATCATCATCGCACACCGCATCAGTGCAGTCCGGACCGCGGATGAAATTATCGTGCTGGACAAAGGATCGGTCGCAGAACGCGGCACTCACGATCAGCTGCTTGCAAAAAAAGGGTTGTATTACACAACATATCAGACACAATACGGAGCCTGTCTCCGGGAGCATCATCATGGCCGTTAATTCATACCGGCAGGACGAACAGATTACCGACACAAAAAAAAGTATTACCATGCTTCGCCTGTTCAGGTATTTACTGAACTATAAAGCACGGATAAGCGCAGTACTGGTTCTTATGGGATTCTGCATCTTTGTTTCGCTCATGAATCCGCTTTTTCTTCAGAAAGCGGTCGATACCTGTATCGCACACCAGGATGTAACAGGACTTTTAAAACTCATCTCTACAGCGGCTGTCCTCAATATAGCGATGGTTCTCGCTGTAAAGGCCCGCATGTATCTTATGGCAACCGTCAGTAACAAGGTTATTGAAGAAATACGGCAGGAACTCTACGATCATATCCAGACGCTCGATTTGAAATTCTTCGACAGCCGTCCGACCGGAAAAATTCTCGCACGTGTTATCGGCGACGTCAACTCACTGAAAGATGTTATCGAAAACAGCGTAACAACGATGATTCCCGATCTTGCGACGGTTATCTGCGTTGCGGCAATTATGTTCGTAAAAAATGCGCCGCTCGCAGCAGCAGCGCTGTGGAGCCTGCCGTTCATGATTGCGGGAATTTTTATCATACAGAAACAGGGACACCGCCACTGGCAGCAGTTCCGCAAAAAATCCTCCAATCTGAATGCTTTTATCAACGAGGACCTTTCCGGTATAAAAATAATCCAGAGTTTTAATGCCGAAAAAGAAACTGACAGTATATTTTCATCGCTGGTACAGGAACACCGTCAGTCGTTTATCGGGGCCGTACGCTGGGGAGATGCGTTCGGTTCAGTGATCGATCTGTGCTGGGGACTCGGAACGCTGGCACTGTATTATGTCGGGATCAGAATTTTAGGCATCGGAAATGTCTCGGTCGGTACCTATATTGCGTTCGGTACGTATATCAGTATGTTCTGGCAGCCGATTATGAATCTGAGCAATTTCTATAATCAGCTGACGACGACGATTTCAGGAGCTGAACGTATTTTCGAAATTATGGACACTCCGGCGGAAATACAGGACGATCCCGAAGCTCCCGACATGCCGGCTGTAAACGGAACGGTTGAATTTGATCATGTCACGTTCTCCTACGATAAAAACAAAGTAATACTGAACGATGTCAGTTTTACGGTCCGGCAGGGAGAAACGGTCGCTCTGGTCGGGCCGACGGGCGCCGGCAAATCAACGATCGTAAATCTTGTCAGCCGTTTTTACGATCCGGACAGCGGAGCAATCCGCATCGACGGAACTGATATCCGGAGCGTCAGACTTGCCTCGCTACGCAGTCAGATGGGCATTATGACACAGGACAATTATATTTTCTCCGGAACGATACGGGAGAATATCCGGTACGGTAATCTGAACGCTTCCGACGAAGAAATTATACAGGCAGCAAAAGCGGTACATGCTGACGACTTTGTCAGGCAGCTCGAAAAGGGGTACGATACCGTTCTGACTGCCCGCGGCGGTGAACTTTCAAACGGGCAGCGGCAGCTCATAGCATTTGCGCGCACAATGCTCTCCATGCCGCGGATTCTCATTCTTGACGAAGCGACGTCGAGCATTGACACGCAGACTGAACAGCAGGTACAGGCAGGAATTACGGAACTCCTTAAAGGACGGACCTCGTTTGTCATTGCACACCGGCTTTCAACGATACAGGATGCGGATTTTATTTTTGTGGTGGATAACGGCGGAATTGCCGAAAAAGGAACACCTGCAGAACTCATGGCAGCCCGCGGTACTTATTACAATCTGTATACCGCCCAGTTTTCAATGCAAAACCAACGGTAGCTATCGTCTAGGCGAGTTCGAGATATATCTGATCGGCAAGGCCGAATCCGGCATTTCTGGTCATCTGTGAAGCATATTCGTCATAGAGCATGTCTTCATAGATGCGCTGTCCGTAGCCGTCTTCCGAGGCCTTGTTGATCGTCTGCCGCATTGAAGAAAGCATCATTTTTACAAAATACGATTCAAGTTCCAGAGATTTTTCATACAGTCTGCTCGTTTTGTCGATTGTCTTCTGCGTTCCGTGTACCGGCAGACTGTTCGCCGCAAATCCCTGCGGACGTGCGGACTCGTCGGATTCCGATGTAAAAGCCCCGTCAAATCCGGTGCGGTAATCGCCGTTCAGCCTGCCCGCTTCCGTAATCTGATCGCTCGATACATTCGTAACACTCTGCTTTTTCTCCGCCTGCATCTGCTGTACCAGACCGGCAAAATTGGCAGATTCACCACTGATTCTGGCCGACTGAAGCGCTTCGGAACCCTGCTGCGGAGCGGAAATATCAGAAAAAATCGAAGTAACGGTATTCATCTAGTTATCTCTTTAAATTCGCGGCAGTATTCAGCATATTGTCGGAAGTCTGAATAGCCTTGCTGTTGAATTCATACGCCCGCTGGGCGACAATCATCTGAACCATTTCGTTAACAACCGAAACGTTGGACATCTCAAGGAATTTGTGTTTCGTCACGCCCATTCCGTCGAAACCGGGACGTCCCGCGATAGGATTCCCGCTGGCATTCGTTACCGTAAACAGATTATTTCCTTCGGCCTTGAGTCCCGGTTCATTCGGAAACCGATAGAGATCAAGCTGACCGACTTCCACCGGTGTATTACTTCCGTTTACCTTGACGGTGACCCGTCCGCCGTCGCTGACGGTCAGTGTATGAACATCGTAGCCCTGCGGAAGAATTATCTCCGGCATCACGCGGAGTCCGTTTGACGTTACCAGCTGTCCGGTCATATCGACTTTAAAAGAACCGTCGCGGGTATAGGCATAACTGCCGTCGTACTGCTGAACCCGAAAAAAACCGTCTCCCATAACCGCAATATCCGTATCGACACCCGTATTCTGCAAAGATCCCTGTGCGAATACCCGCTGGGTGGCCGCAAGTTTTACGCCCGCTCCCTGCTGAATGCCGACCGGCGTAACCGTATCTTCAGTTGCAGGTGTACCGGCCAGTTTTACATTCTGATACATGAGGTCTTCGAATTCAACCCGCTGCTGTTTATAACCGGTCGTATTTACATTGGAAAGATTATTTGAAATCGCATCTATGTTCGACTGCTGTCCGTTCATTCCCGTCGCAGCGGTCCACAAACTTCGTACCATTTTACTGACTCCTCTTTATACCTGCTAAACGGTCGCCACTTTACTCCACAGCGTGTTCATCATACTGTCCTCGCTTTGGATAGTTTTCTGGTTTGCCTCATATGCACGGTTCACTTCTATCATTTGAACCATTTCGTTCACGACATTGACATTCGATGTTTCCATATAACTCTGCAGTACTTTCGGCCGCTCGTCACCTTCAGCGATGTGAGCCGGCCCTGAAATATCGTTTTCAGCATACAGACTGTTCCCCTGTTTCTTTAAATACCGTTCGTTATCGAACCGTACTATTTTAATTCTGTCCAGAAGCTGCATCGTATCCGATGTATATATTTTTCCGTCTTCATTGACAACAAAGCCCGTTTCCCCCGGTTTTATCGGGCCATTTTCTCCGAGAACGGGGAAACCGTCTTTTGTCTCAAGAACCCCCTCTCTGCCGACCAGGAAATTACCGTTCCGCGTATACCGTACCCCGTCAGGTGTCTGAACGGCAAAAAAACCGTTCCCGTTTAAAGCCATGTCGGACTTGTTTTCCGTCGCACGGAACGATCCCTGTTCAAAATCAGTATAATTTTCATTCGTCTCTACTCCGAGACCTATCTTCCCGATTATAGGAGCGGCATCAGCAGATCCGAACGGTGTTTTATACACACCGTCGGCTTCTGTCCGGCGAAGCAGCAGTTCGGGAAACGATTTACTCACCGTTACATCGCGTTTATAGGCCGCCGTATCAACATTAGCCAGATTATTTGCGATTGCGTCAAGTCTGTTCTGCTGAGCGTTCATGCCGCTCGCTCCGGTATACCAGCCACGTACCATTTCGTTTCCTTCCTCTTCTTCCGTCAATTCAGGGCTGCCCTGTATATATTCAGTATCGGTAAAACAGAAAACAATTTTTAGTATTATTTCGCCGTATTTGTTTTAACAGTTTGAAAAAAAGTTTAATAATTGTTATAGTATAATGCATGCGTACTCTGAAAACATCAAAAGAAATTGTAACCGTTGCAAAGGCTCTCAGCTCAGAAAACAGAATTCAAATTCTGCAGCTCATCGCCAAAAACAAGGACATTAACTATAATGAACTGGCCTCTGCGTTGAATATCACAAACGGTACGGTCACCCATCATATGAAAATACTGGAAGAGGCTGATCTGGTCGAATATAAATATGCTCCCGGTGTACGGGGATCACAGAAAAACTGCATGATAAAAGATTACCAGTTTATGATCGATATTCTTTCAGCACCCGACCCGGGTCATATGTACGAAACTGAAATTCCGATAGGAAATTTTACCCAGTACAGCATAGCGCCGACATGCGGTCTCGCTAATAGAACGGCTGTCATCGGAAAGATTGATGATCCGCGCTATTTTGCAGATCCCGGCGTAACGGAAGCTGCGATACTCTGGTTCACGAAAGGTTTCGTTGAATACCGGATCCCGAATTATCTTGAAAAAGGTCAGAAACTTTCAGAACTTCAGCTGTCATTTGAAATAAGTTCCGAAGCACCGGGATATTGCGATACCTGGCCGTCCGACATTTATTTTTCGGTCAACGGTATATCCCTTGGTTTCTGGACAAGTCCCGGTGATTTCGGAGGAGAAAAAGGACTTCTGACCCCCGACTGGTGGGACCCGAACTGGAACTCCTACGGACTGCTGAAACTGCTGACAATCAACCGTGAAGGGACCTTCATCGACGGCGGGAAAATATCGGATACAAATGTCGGAAATCTTGCAATTGAACCGGGAAGTACAGTTTTATTCCGGTTCTCCGTTCCCGAAGATGCCAAGCACGTCGGAGGGTGTACGCTCTTCGGGAAGGGGTTCGGAAACTATAATCAGAACATAAAAATCCGTGCGCTTTTTATAGATTAAACACGAAGGTATTCCATGAACGGGCTTTGATATTTAAAGTAAATAAACCATCTTTTCCCGGAATACACGGATTACGATGCGGAACCACAGCATCAGGTGCTTCAAAGGTATTTTTCAGCAGAACAGTGGAACCTGACAATTCACTCCACAGCTGCATCGTTACAGAACCGAAAGAAGACAGATCCAGCGAAAAGTCCGGTATATCAGATTTTCCGATATTGAGACAGAAAACGGAGAGTTCGGTTCCTTTTCTGTTTACTACTGCCGCAGCTGAAATAACCGGTGCAGCTCCGTAGCAGGAATCAACCGTTTCAGAATTTATCAAAGGCCGAAGAACGGTTCCCCGTGCATGGAGAGAAAGATCTCTGAACGGATAGAAGGTAGCCTGCCTGATGACGGCTCCACCCTTTCGGGTAAAAATAGGAGCAATAACATTTACGAGCTGAGCCAGACAGGCGATCTTTACCCGGTCGGCATTGTTGACCAGAGTCATTCCCATTCCTGCAAAAACGAGCGCATCCAGCAGGGAGTACTGATCTTCAAGTATTTCGGGAGCTTCCATCCATTCGTGTTCTTTCTGATTCCGCTGGTACCAGACATTCCATTCGTCGAAAGACAAATTCACGGTCTTTTTTGATCGTTTCAGAGCCTTCACATAGTCAACCGTCGCAGTTACGGTTTTGATAAACCGATCCATATCGACAAACGACGCAAGAAAATCCGTATCATTTCCAAGATTCTCATAATACCGGTGGAGTGAAAGATAATCGACATACTCATACGTATATTCAAGAACCGTACGATCCCAT
>JALCCK010000043.1 GCA_022640795.1 Treponema sp. | reverse complement strand
ATACGGTGAATATCTGAATGGAGTTTCAGTTGCACGACTTGCCGACCGGTACTGTCTTGCCGACAAGACAGTCTACAAGATTATTGCTGAACTGAAACGAAATACATAAACAGAAACGCTGTGCATTGATTGCGGTGATGTACGGCGTTTCGCTTTTTTGTTTCTGAATCGAATACGAGGTATCATTTTTGTTCAGTCACTGTTAGTATCTGAAACAACGTTGCATACCCGTTGCAGGTCGCGGCGTACGAGGAAGGAGGATACTAATGGCCGAAAAAAATGAATCGATTTATGCATTTGATTATTCGATGATCTGTGATTATTTTTCTCTGCTCAACCGGCAGGGGCCGGGAAGTCCTGCGGCAACGCTCCGTGCGCTTGAGTTTATCGAAGGGCCTGACGGACAGCCGCTGACCGTTTCAGGCGTTCCTGTACAGCTTGCCGATATCGGCTGCGGTACGGGCGGCCAGACAATGATACTTGCAGAACACACGACCGCACGTATCACGGGACTCGACCTTTCTCCGCAGTTTATTGATCTGTTCAATAGAAATGCGGAATCACTCGGCTTTCAGAACCGGGTACACGGGGTGAACGGTACGATGGAAAAACTTCCGTTTGAACGGGACTCGATTGATGTGATCTGGGGCGAGGGGTCTATCGCCCATATCGGGTTTGAACGGGGAATACGTGAATGGAAAACGGTACTGAAAACCGGCGGCTATATTGCGGTAACGGATGCGACCTGGTTCACGGACGAACGTCCGGATGAAATAGAGACGTTCTGGAACGACTCATACCCTGAGATCGGTACAACTGCGGAAAAAATTGCACAACTGCAGACTGCGGGGTATAAACCGGTTGCCGCATTTGCATTGCCGGAAAACTGCTGGACGGACAATTACTTTGTACCGGCAGTCGACGCCCGTCGGCAGTTCCTTGAACGCCGTGCAGGCGACAAAGCCGCAGAAGCGTTCATCCGGTTCCAGGAACACGAAGCGGAATTATATGAGAAGTACAAGCAGTATTACGGATACGTGTTCTATATCGGAAAAAAATTGTAATATACAGTCTGCCGGTAAATAATATTGGTCTGCAGGCGGACTGTAACTGTTCTTTGTTTTAATCGTTCACAGGAGTATAGTTTGAATTCATCGTGGAAAAAGAAAGCGATGGCTTTTCTGGCATGCGAAGGTATTTCGCTGTTCGGTTCGTCCATTACCTCGTTTGCACTTGTCTGGTACATCACACTTAAAACCGGATCCGGAAAATGGTTTGCAGCCCTTATGATCTGTTCGTTCATTCCGCAGATGCTTATCTCGTTTGTTTCCGGCGTGTGGGCCGATCGTTATTCAAAAAAAGTTCTTATTATTGCTGCAGACGGTTCCATTGCGGTGGTTACACTTATCCTTGCTCTGATAATACCGCAGATCGGTACCGATACGATTCTTTTTCCGCTTATTCTTGCTGTCGCTGCTCTTCGGTCTCTGGGAACCGGCGTGCAGATGCCTGCCGTAAATGCGGTCATCCCGCTTTTGGTACCGAAGAATAATCTTATGCGTTTTAACGGCATCAATGCTGCCGTTCAGTCAGCAGTACAGTTTGCAGCGCCTGCAGCTGCCGGTGTTGTGCTGTCATTCAGCAGTCTGTATGTTGCGCTGTTAATCGATGTGGTTACCGCAATAATCGGAATCGCCATTTTTGTATGTATACGCCTGCCGGAACGTGCGGCAGGTACGAATACGGATTCGGCTTTTACTGCATCATCGGATGCAGACGAGATCCGGGCAGATCGTCCCGACTGTATGTCTCATGCCGCGTTTACCGATCTGAAACAGGGATTGAACTATGCCCGGACGCATAGCTTTATCGGTATTCTGCTGTTGGAATACGGTATGTTCATTTTTCTGAGCTGTCCGGTCGGATTCCAGTGTGCGCTTTATACGAGCAGAAATTTCGGTAGTACGTACTGGTATCTTACCGCAGTGGAGATTGTCGGTTTTGCGGGAATGGCGCTCGGCGGTATTGTCATCGGTGCCTGGGGAGGATTCAAAAAACGTACGACGACACTGCTGACGGGACTTGTTTCGTTCGGCCTGTTGACGGTCGGTATGGGGATTACCCCGAGTTTCATCGTATATCTTGCGCTTATGCTCATCCTTGGAATTGCGCTCACGATGATCCAGACTGCAACGACGACACTTATCCAGGAATGCACTGCGGACGACATGCAGGGACGGGTGTTCGGGTTTCAGAGTATCATGTACAGCGGCTGTCTGTCGCTCGGCATGGCGGTGTTCGGACCGCTTGCAGATGCGGTTTCCATGCGGCTGCTCGTCATCGTGACCGGCATACTCATCATACTACTTTCAGCGGTTACATTCAGTCCGTTCCGTAAACAGGCAGAAGTATAGTCCGTCGTACAATTTTCATACACGGAATCTGCCGACCGGAGGATGCCTTCAGAATGGGGTTTACTGTAAAAGAAATTACCGTACGGGATCTGCTCTCAAAGTCGGACCTTATTCTGCGGGATATTGATATTCTCAAAAAAATCCGTCATCTTACGGTGGCCATGTCAGAGATATGGACCGTGCGTCTTCGATTCAGGCCCGCCTTGATGCGCTAAAAATACTGCATGATAACGGCATTGCAACGGTTCTCTTTCTGTCGCCCATATTTCCGTATATTACCGACTGCAGAAAGATAATCGAATGTTCTCACACCTTTATTGATGAGTTCTGGTTTGAAAATCTCAATCTCAGAGGTTCATACAAGCCGGTGATACTTTCATACATCCGCTCGAAATATCCTCAATATGCGGACTGTTACCGCAGAATCTATACGCAGAACGATAATTATTACTGGCGGGCGCTTGCACACAAACTTGCGTCTTATTGCAGAGAACAGCATATACGATACAAACTGTATTTTAATCACGCAGTGCTGGTACAGAAAAAAAAGAACGGACAGTAATCAGCGGAAGAAAAGTCCTTTTACGTTTCTGTCGAGTTTTTCCGCCGTTATATTGAGAAGCAGTTCTTCTGCCGCCGCCATGCTTACAATACTGCAGATAATAGCGTATGCGGCCGGGGGTGATGAGAGATAAAGGAAAGGGAAAAAAAACAAAGTGATTCCGGCCGCTTTATTTGCATAGGTGTGCAGAAATGCTATTTTGTGATAATGAATCAGTCCCGCTGCAAGAGAGCTGATCCGTATCAGGCAGATTGTGACAATCCAGACAATGAATACAGGGTCTGCTGCAAGGGTGCGTACGTAAATGACCGTGATAATCAGAAAAAATACGGCATCAGCGCTGCTGTCAAGAATCTGTCCGGTTCTGCTTTCCGATCCGGTTTTCCGCGCAATAAATCCGTCGAGAACATCGCTGATTCCGCAGAGCGTATAAATAAGGAAAAAAGAAAGAGAAAAAGGCTTTACGAATAGCAGGAAAACGGCTCCCGGTATCCGGAGAATCGTTATACCATTTACAATCGTTTTCACTCGATCGGTACCTGTATTTCGGTGAGCCAGTCTTCGGGAGACTTCTTGTTCCATACCCCGTCTATTTCCGACTCGCGCGGGGCTCCCGGGATAAAACCGTTGTCGTCTATCCACTTGAACACTGCGCCGTACGCGAGCGGCAGTCCGTCGTACGAACCTTTATGCATGACGCAGGCTGCGCGGGGAACAGACTCAAGCGTTTTAAAGGTAATGTTTTCTGTCGTTTTTCCCGGAGAGCATACCGCTTCACAGTATTCAAACTTTATATCGGTTTCTTTAAAGCATTTGTCCAGATACCGTATAAAGCAGTACGGCGGATCATCCTTCAGTTTTATATCCGGATTTGACCGGAATGCTTCCGCCTGAATTTTGGGAATAAGTTCGAAAAAATCACTGTAGTGCTGAGCGGTCATACAACCGCTGTATACGGTAACGCACGGCAGCGTTTTTACGACAACCTGATAATTCATGATCGGATCGTGCTGCATGCAGTCTATATACGACGTAATCGATGCGAGCTGTGCTGCCGTATCTTTCATAGTCTGTTCCAGTTTTTTTTTCTGAGCGGTGAGGAGCCGTCCGGCATTTTTACCTGCAAGAATGCTTCTAATATCGTCTATGGAAAAACTGCACTGACGGAGTGCCAGTATCCGGTGTACGCGGAACAGCTGGTCGGAATCGTAGTAGCGGTATCCCGTAGCAGGATCCGAAAAAGCCGGGACAAGCAGTCCTTTTTCCTCGTAGAATCTGAGCGCTTTGACAGAGACTTTTGTTATCTGCGAAAAGAGACCGATTCTGTACATATCACCACCTGAAACTTTTTACTGAAACAGCATAACATACAACGGCGCCGGCGGCCAGTATGGAAAACCGTATAAAGTCATACGATCCGGTAATTCCGCGTGCCGCGTTTGCGAGCAGCAGGTTTGTCTGCGTCATCGGAAACAACTCTGCCACAATCCGGAGTCCCCTCGGGAGCAAAGCAAACGGAATGGTCGTCCCTGAAAGAATGAGCGACGGAAAATACAGCAGCGTTGTTACCGCGTTGCAAGTCTGGATGTCGGGGACAAGCGCTCCGATCAGCGTGCCGATACTGAATATGACAAATATGTTAAACAGGTACATAAGCGCGAATCGGCCGGCGGAAGCCAGCTGGACTTTGAATATAAAATGCGCGATGCCGGAAACGAGCAGAGCTGCCAGCAATACGAAGAAAACTTCGATCACCGCGTCCACGGCGAGCAGCATATGCGGATTCAGCGGGGTTACCCGGAACTGTCTGAGAATGCCGTCATGTCGGTACTGTGCCAGCGTGATCGGAATGCCCATAATGCCTGTCGCAAGAATCGCAATGCCGGCAACGCCCGAAAAAGACGCGGTTAATTCCTGTTTCGGAATGATCAGGCCGATGATGACCATAATTGCTGCCGGCAGAGCGATTCCGAATATCAGTACGTTACCGTCTCTGACCGTTACTATCAGTTCCGTTTTAAAAAGTCCCGTAAATGTTTTTGTATTCATACTTCATCTCCAAATGCGTTCAGTTGTGTTTTTTCGGAATCCGCATCCATATACTTCAGAAACAGTTCTTCGAGATTTTTTGCGTGATATTCCGCGATGAGTGCGGCGGGGGTTCCTTCCGCGCAGATGAGTCCCTGCTTCATGACGGCGATGCGCGTACACAGATATTCCACTTCATCCATAAAATGAGAAGTAAGCAGAATTGTCATTCCACCAAGCTGTAATGATTTTATTATATCCCATACCGCATGCCGTGCTTTTGGATCAAGTCCTGTCGTCAGTTCGTCCAGAAACAGAACTTCCGGGTTCGCAATAAGCGCCAGCACGACGGCCAGCCGCTGTTTCTGCCCGCCGGAAAGAGAATCCGCGATCATGCGTTTTTTTTCAGCCAGTCCGAACTGAGCAAGCAAAGCCCCGCTGTCTGCCGGTTTGTCATAAAACCTTTCATACAGTGAGCACAGTTCCTGTACCCGTATCTTTTCCGGAAAGTGAGTTGTCTGCAGCTGGACGCCTATTTTCGAAAGAAGTTTTTTCCTTTCGGACGGAGAGGTGGATACCGGATTGCAACCGAGAACGGAAACCGTACCGCTGTCCGGTTTCTGAATACCTGTCAGACACTCTGAAAGCGTTGATTTTCCGGCTCCGTTTTCACCGATGATACCGAATATTTCACCCCTGTTTATGTTGAGCCTTACACCCCGAAGCGCCCGTACTTCGGGGCGTGCCAGCCTGCCGTGCCCCCTGGCGCGATAGGTTTTGACCACATGCTCCGCGTTGATTACCGATTCTTTTGTATTCATACAACCTCCCTTCATTTATTACAGAAGGTAGTGCCTCCCCCCGGGGAAGAGTCAACCGGTTCCTGAATTTTCTCTGTTCCAAAAGCTGAATTTTGTGGTATGCTGGCAGTGTTATGCATTTTGTACAGGCCAAGGGAATTCTCTCCGCTCAGAACGGAATGAATATATACCGCGGGTGTTCTCACGGCTGCATCTACTGCGATGCACGAAGTACCTGGTATGTCGTGCAGCTGACGCTTACTACCTATGATGAAGAACTCTGCCGTATCCTGGAGCCGGACGTCTGTACGACACGACGGCGGGCGGAAGTGCTGTGCGAACTGCGGGACCGGGGCATCCCGACAATCGTCTGGCTTACGCCGGTACTGCCGTTTATAAACGATACGGAAGAAAACCTGCTCGGTATTCTTGAGTACTGCAGAGAAGCACAAGTCTACGGAATACTTGCGTTCGGAATAGGGCTTACGCTCCGTGACGGCGACCGGCAGTATTTTTACAGGAAACTTGATGAATCGTTTCCGGGATTAAAAGAAAAATATATTCGAACCTATGGTACTTCCTATGAACTGCCTGTTCCGAACCGGGAAAAGCTGTGGCGTGTACTGCAGTCAGAATGCAAGACTCATAATATGATCTGTAATACGGATGAACTGTTCCGGTATATGCATACCTTTGATACTGCAACGAATCCCGGCCAGCCGGAGCTGTTCTGAACGGCACCGGAAGGAACGTGCCGACAGGCAGTCGCAGTGGTTGGAGAAACAGGCATGAAAAAAGGATAAAAAACGGCACTGATTGGTATCAGGTGAACACGGCAGCCGTATAGAATGTGATCGGAAGACTGAAAGTACGGGAGAATCCCTGAAAACAACTGCGGGTGGTTTGTATGAATGTACGAGTAATGACAATAGACGACTATGATTCTTTATATGGAATCTGGACGACGACAGCCGGTATGGGGTTGAATAACATTGACGATTCGCGCGATGGTATCGGCAGATATCTGGCCCGTAATCCGCATACCTGTTTCGTTGCGGAAGAGAGCGGAAAGATTGTCGGCGGCATTCTGTGCGGGCACGACGGAAGACGCGGTATGATTCATCATACGGTCGTTGCGGAACAATCACAGCGGCGGGGAATCGGCACTGCGCTGGTTGCTGCAGCACTGTCGGCCCTGAAAGCAGAACGGATTACAAAGGTTCTGCTTGTTGTATTTTCCCGCAACGAGGGGGGTAATGCGTTCTGGAAAAAACAGGGATTTACCGAACGCACTGATTTAGTCTACCGCAACAAGCTGTTGACTGAACTGATTCGGTTTGATACCTGAAACAGAAGATCAGCTTACCGGTTTCAATTTTGCGGTCTGTACTTCAGCCAGTACCGGTATTGACGGTGCCGCACCCTTTTGGGAAACTGAGAGAGAGGATGCAACTGATGCCAGCCGGAGAGAATCTTCTATACTATAGCCTTTTGAAGAACATGCTATATAGTATCCGGTAAATGTATCACCTGCTGCGGTCGTATCCACAACGGGGGTGTCGTAAATGCCGTGACTGTAGCGGCTGGACCCCTTTGCATAAATGACTCCTTTTTTTCCGAGTGTCAGAACGATTTCTGCTCCGGGAAATTTTTTCTGCAGGGAATCTAAGAGAGGATCGGCGGCCGTTTCGTCTGTCCGACAGATGTCGCCGGCTTCTATTTCATTCAAAAGAAAACAGTCTATGTACGACAGATTTATTTTTTCAACTGTATCGGTTATCGGTGAGGGATTAAAGAATATTTTCATTCCTTTTTTATGTGCTTCTTCTATTATATAGGGGACATTATTTATTTCATTTTGAAGGACGATAAAGTCGTCTGCCGTAAAATCTTTCAGAACCATATCGATGAATTCCGGTGAATTATGAATATTTGCTCCGCCGTACAGAAGTATACAGTTGTTCCCTGTTTTATCGACTTGAATGATGGTATGGCCGGTCGCATAGTCAGTCTCACGTACAAAAGATATATCGACTTTGTTTTTTTTCAGAAAATTTTTAAGAAAAAGGCCATCCGTTTTTCCGATACTTCCCGCGTGAAAGACTTCTGCTCCCGCTCTGGCTAGTGCTATTGATTGATTGAGCCCTTTTCCTCCGGCAATACAGTCCCGTGATGTTGCGGCTTTCGTCTCGCCGGGACGTATGAAATGGTCGACAGCGTAAACGTAATCGATATTCAATGATCCGAAATTCAATATTTTCATTTTTACTCTCCAGTAAGACGGCCGCACCACGGTGCGGCCGTTTAGTAATCCAAAGTTTTTTCTCTATAGTATTATTTTGTGATCAGAGATACCTGTACCGGCATAGACGACGGGACCGTTTCTCCGTTTATGATTTTTACCGCAACGTTTACAGCGGTACTTCCCATGAGTGCCGGCTGCTGGGCAACCGTCGCCGCCATGCTTCCGTCTTTTACTGCTTTTACAGCATCGTCGGTAGCGTCGAATCCTATTATGACGATTTTTTTACCGGCAGCCTTTGCAGCTTCGACGGCTCCCAAGGCCATTTCATCATTATGAGCAAAAATGCCTTTCAGATCAGGTTCCGCCTGCAGAATGTTCTGCATGACGTTCATGCCTTCGACACGGTTAAAATTTGCAGTCTGCTGTTTAACGACATCAAGTTTTCCGTCGACGGCATTATGGAATCCTTTACCTCTGTCGATCGTTGCTGAAGCTCCAAGAATTCCCTGCAGTTCAGCGACCTTTGCATTTTCTCCGACCAGTTTTACAAGATAATCACCTGCCATTTGTGCTCCCTGTACGTTGTCGGAGGCTATCTGGCAGGTAACCGCTTCACCGGTAACCGCACGGTCGACGGCGATGACTTTTATACCTGCAGCTTTTGCATCCTTAACGGCAGGAGCTACTGCCGAAGAATCGACGGGATTAACGATAAGTACTTTGATTTTTCGTGAAATAAGATCCGCAATGTCGTTGCTCTGCTTTACGGCATCGTCACCGGCATCAACAACAATCAAATCGCCGTTCTGTTTTGCGGCTTCCGTTTTTGCTCCTTCAACAAGAGTCACGAAGAACGGATTATTCTGCGTTGAAACGGAAAGTCCTATCAGCATTTTGGACGTTTCCCCCTGTTTTGACGCATCTTTACTGCCGCCGGCAAATAAAGGCAGTGTTGCCATTGCCACGCACGCCAAAACCGCTCCCAGTTTTTTCATTTTGTTCATATCAGAACCTCCTTATATATTGTTCTGCTTTTTTCTATCTGAAAGCACTGCCAGTAATATAACAAGTGCTTTTACGACCTGCTGGTAATAGGAAGATATACCGATGATGTTCATGCTGTTGTTTAAAGCAGCTATAATTATGACACCGGTAAGTGTTCCTGCTATTTTTCCTCTTCCTCCATTCATGCTTGTTCCACCGACAGCGACAGCGGCGATTGCATCAAGTTCATAACCTGTCCCCATTGTAGGCTGTGCGCTTGAAAGTCTTGAAACCAGTATAAGTCCGGCAAGAGCCGCAGCTGCTCCCGAAAGACCGTACACAAAATATTTTACGTTACTGATTTTTATACCGGCGAGTCCTGCCGCTTTTGCATTACTGCCGGTTGCATAGATTTTTCTGCCAAGGACCGTTTTCTGGAGAGTGAACAGAAAAACAATGAATAACACGACGAGGATCCAGACGGGTACCGGAATACCCAGAAATGTCCCTTTTCCGATTGCGTAAAGAAGCTTGTTGTCTCCGAGCTGCGAAATGGGCCTTCCGTTGCAGTAAATAAGCGCTATCCCCCGGAATGCCGTCATTGATACGAGTGTTGCAATAAACGGCTGCAGTTTTCCTTTCACGACCATAAGACCGTTAAGAAGACCGAAGACAAGTCCTGCAGTAAGGCTGATAAGCATTGCAAGCGGAACGGGAACACTGCTTCGTATCATGCCGGCGCAGAAGAGTGATGTCAGACAAAGTATTGAACCGACAGAAAGATCTATTCCTCCGGTAAGAATAACGAAGGTCATGCCGAATGCTATAAGCCCATTAACGGCGGACTGCTGGAGCATTGATAAAAAATTATGTATTGTCCTGAATTCCGGACTTATAATACTCACAATAATAAGTAAAAATACGAGCGCTATCTGAGCTCCATATTCCGATATTCTTCCTTTTATTTTACTTGTCTGCATGTATTGTTCCTCCCGTTGCCAGTGTCATGATATTTTTTTGGGTTGCAAGATTTTTCGGTAGTATTCCGGCATTTTTACCTTCGCTTATTACCATTACCCTGTCACTCAGTCCGATTATTTCAGGCAGGTCAGAAGAAACCATTATCACTGCCGTTCCTTTTTTTACCATTTTCATAATTATTCCGTAAATTTCCTGTTTTGCTCCGACATCAACACCCCGGGTGGGTTCATCGAGAATAAGAATTTTAGGATCTGTAGAAAGCCATTTTGCGAATACGACTTTCTGCTGGTTTCCTCCGCTTAGAAAACCGCATTTATGATCGATACCGGTTGATTTTATTCTGAATTTTTTTACGGCATCGGTGCTCAGCATCTGTTCTTTCTGCTTATCAAGGATGGTACGATGTCTGGTTATTTTATTAAAATTTGTGAGTGATATATTTTTTTCGATTGATTCCTCAATCATCAGTCCTTCCGTTTTTCTGTCTTCCGTTATAAAAGCGATTCCTTTTTCACGTGCCAGTTTCGGAGTCAGTGCATTTAAAGGAATTGTTTCTCCAAAGATAGTTATTGTTCCGGAATCCGCTTTCATACAGCCGAAAATCGTTTTCATTATTTCCGTTCGTCCTGCACCCATTAAACCTGAAACTCCCAGAATTTCTCCTTCACGGACGGAAAAAGATATATCCGAAAATATCCGATTTTTTGTCAGTCCGGATACCTGCAGAACTTCCTTTCCCGGTTCCACTTGTTCCTTGCAGAACAGATTGCCAAGTTTTCTTCCTATCATCATCTCTATCAGTTTTTCCGAACCTGTCTTAGAAACTATTTCTGTTCCGATATATTGCCCGTCGCGCATAACAGTCACTCTGTCGCAGAGTTCGAATATTTCTTCCATTCTGTGAGATATATAGATAAACGATACTCCTCTGGTTTTCAATGTTCTGACGACGGAAAACAACCGCTGGACTTCTTTTTCGGAAAGGGCTGCGGTCGGCTCGTCGAGTATTATAACCGAGGCCTTTACAAGGAGTGCCTTTGCGATTTCAACAAGCTGCTGTTGTCCGACAGAAAGATTCCCCAGTACGGCGTCGGGATTGAGTGATACTCCTAATTCACCGGAAACTTCTTTTGTTTTCTGCTTCATAGCTTTTTTATTCAGAACCCCAAAACTGGTTTTTCTGAGTTCCCGTCCCAGAAAAAGATTTTCTTCTACCGTCATATCGGGAACACTGTTTAATTCCTGATAGACAAAACAGATTCCTTTTTTCTCTGCTTCTATCGGATGTTTGAAATTAACCGGAATGCCGTCAAGAAGGATTTCTCCGGAATCCTTTGTATAGACACCTGTCAGAACTTTCATAAGTGTCGATTTTCCGGCTCCGTTTTCTCCCATTAAGGCGTGAATTTCACCGGACTTAAGGGAGAACTGTACATTATCGAGAACCTTAGTTGTGAAAAATGATTTCGATATGTTTTTCATTTCAATAGTCATAACTGCGTTTCCTTTCTGAGTTCAAAAGATACAGGCCGATTGCAGGATTATATTTGCGTAGGGAGTTGCTTCTCCCGTTCTGATAACGGCTTTACAATTTTTCAGTTCTTTTTTCAGCTCCTCATGCGGAATGAATTCTGTTTCTACGCTGCCTGTCAGTTCACGTATGCCGCGCTGAATTTCCGGGTTTTGATCTTCAATTTCCTTTGCCAGTGTGATTTTTTCTATTTTCATATCTGAGAGAACCATTTTAAGAACTTCAAGGAAAGAAGGCTTTCCGAAGTCAAGGGATAAATCAATAAGTTCCGTCGTTTCCGGGCACGGCAGGCCGCAGTCACTTATGCAGATTGTGTCGGTGTGCCGCATATAGGAAAGTATTCTGGATATATCGCTGTTTAGAATACCATGTTTTTTCATTAAAACCTCCATGCAAGAGAGTTAAACGTTTGCGCAAACGTTTAACTCTCTTGCATGGTAACACGGTCGGTTTCAGCTGTCAAGTTTTATTTATTTTTTTTTACAGGAATCACGGATAACAAGATAGGGATCAAGTATGACCTTTTTTACAGGCGTTTCTATATGATCGATCTGTTCAAGAAGCTTTCTGATGGAAATTTCTGCCAGTTCTTCGATCGGCTGCGCTACCGTAGAAAGTTGCGGAAGCATGATTTTTGACAACTGTGTATTATCGAAGCCCATAACGGATATTTGTTCGGGAATTTTTATTCCCCCTGAAATAGCCCGGTGGATAAAACCAAGCGCCATCATATCGTTTAAGGCAAAGACACCGTCGGGTATTTTCGGCAGCTTTTCAAAATATTCGAAGGCTGCGATTCCTCCCTCGAAATGAAAATCGCCGGTAAATATATATTTTTCGTCAACCGTTTTACCGGCATCCCGCAGAGCTTTTTTATAGCCTTCGAGCCGCTGATTGCTTGAAATAACACGTTCAGGTCCTGTTACACAGGCAATAGTATCAAGGTTCAGTCCGAGCAGATAGGAAACTGCCTGGTAGGCTCCTTTTTCATTATCGACAAGAATACTGTCGACGGATTCATCAGTTGATTCCCTGTCGGCAATAACGAGCGGGATTGAGTACTGTTTGAATTTATTGATATCATTGACCGAATAATCAGAGGATATGATGATTGCCCCGTCGACCTGTTTTGAAATGAGCATATCCGTATAGAGAGATTGCTGCCGCATGTCATTGTCCGTATTGCAGAGGATAATATTATATCCCAGCGAAAAACAGCACCGGTCTATTGCCCGGGAAATTTCAGCAAAGAAAAAATTTGTACAGTCGGGTACTATAAGCCCGATTGTTTTTAAAGATCCGCCCTTTAATCTGCGGGCCATAAGATTTGGCTTGTAATTGAGTTCCTTCATGGCATCGAAGACTTTTTGCCGCAGGTCATCGCTTACGTACCGGGTATTGTTGCAGACATGCGATACCGTTGCTGTCGAAACGCCGGCTTTTTTTGCTACATCATGGATAGTAATCATAGTATTAGTATAAAACTAGCACAAAAGAAACGAAATAACAAGAAACCGGGAAGCCGTTCATGTCCGGAAACCCTGCATATTTTGTCCCGCATATTTTGAATCCGCCGGGCGGACTTCGTAGTGAGTGTGCAGATAGTCAAAAGCACGCTGTACTTCCGGCGGAATCGTTACGTGTGCTATGAATTTCCTGCCTGCCGGACCGTACCCCGTTTCATTATCTGTGAGACGGGGAATTTCTCCCATGAGCAGTGTACAGTACCGGTTTATATCCCACATGCCGGGAATTTCTTCTTTATATGCAGGTGTGCCGTTTTTTACGATGACCGTTGCTTCATAGGCGGCAAAATTAATGATGCGCATACCGGAACCAGCGTAATTTCTGAAACCGGCGTCCATTCTCCGCTGCATGGTTGCATCCTGAATGATGATACTATTTTTTACCCGGCCGATAGTTCTGCGGATAAGATCGAGCGAAAACTCTACATTGTTACCACAGTTGGTGGATTCACGTTCCAGCAGGTCGGCTTTTATGCCAAAGGTTTTATCTATATAGTCGGAAAAAAGTTCTGCCTCCGTTTTGCCGGCTGTTTCGATATTCGGACAGGCTTCGTGAATTTTCTGCCTGAGCGTTTCCGTCGTATGTCCTACCCCTCCGCAGATCATGAATTTGTCCGCTGCACCGGCTTTCATTGCGGTCGCTGCAACTTCTCCGCCGCATAAGATACTACCGCCGAACAGAATCAGTACATCGGCCCGGTCGATTCCGTATATATCCTGCAGATTTTCTTTTGTCAGCAACGGTACGTCCCTCATTCCGCAGAATCGGCCGAGGATATTGATGTTTGCTGCCGTTTTCGATAAATCAGTCATACAGTTTCCTTTTATTGGTTTATTATAATAGTAGCATGGAAAAGGAAAAATAGAAAATTTTCCCATGTACCTTGCAGGACAAGATAAAAATGACATATGATAACCGCACCTATGAATGATCATGCCGTTATTGACAATTTTGAAATACGACCGCATCATCTGCTTTGTATGAAACAGTTCGGCGGGAAGGGCTATTCTGTCCCGTTTACCGAAAATATGAAACGTATCCGTTCGGCAGTTCAGGCCGGAAACCATTTCCGGAGACTGCGAATGGAAAAAAAACGGCATATGCAGCTGGAAACTGTTACAGACCAGGCTGTAGCAGTTCTCTGTTCGCTGCACCGGGGGTAGAACTGATCGTCAGTTCCGCCATCAGGCGCGGTTTTTATCTCCGGTAATGTTTATAACCCGGATGTTTCCCGGTAACGCCGTATTGTTTTCTCATGGAAATAAGCCGTTTTATATTGTCGTGATCTATTTCCACTTCGCCGCCGAGCAGCCGCGCGGTAAGACTTATTTTTGCATAGAGTTCGAGTGTCTCCATCCGGTAATATGCCGTGATAAGATCAGCCCCGACCGTTAAGGCGCCGTGATTGGCAAGCAGCAGCACATCGTGTTCCGGCAGATATGGCGCGATTGCATCCGGGACTTCGTCGGTAGACGGTGTGCCGTACGGCGTGACCGGAATGGAACCGACGGCAATAACGGTTTCGATCATGGTATACCGGTCAAGATCAAGGTGCGCGACGGCAAAACCGGTTGCGGTCGCCGGATGCGCATGAACAACTGCACCCACGTCACTGCGTTCTTTATAACAGCGCATATGCATTTTAATTTCCGATGAAGGCCGGTATCCGTCAAGTCCTTCGAGTAATTTGCCGTCACTGTCCACGACAACGATTTTTTCGGGAGTAACAAAGCTTTTACTGATACCGGTCGGTGTGGCAAGAAATTTGCCGTCCGGCAGTTTTACCGAAACATTTCCGTCGTTTGCGGCTACCCATCCCTGCTGCCACATTTTGTGACATACATCGCATATCTGTTCTCTTTCTTCCATATAATTCATAATTTCCTCCTATAAAAAATATTGGCGTTAGCCACGCGGCACGGATCAGCAGCAATGCTTGAACAACTACCGCTATACACCGGGAAAATTCTCCGCTGGCCTGTTCAGCAATTTTTCAAATCTGCAGTACGATTTTTCCCATGCATCGATTTCTTTGGGAATATAATTTTTTATTTCCGATAATCCGGCGGTCCGTTTTCGTGCAGCGGCAATTCCGTCTATTTGTCCTGCAGTGATGAGCTGTATCAGAATATTTCCGTAAACTGTTGCTTCTTTCGGACCTGCGACGACCGTTTTTCCGAGTGCATTGGCCGTGAATTGGCAGAGCATCGGATCTTTTGCACCGCCGCCTATCAGATAGAGCTTTTCATAGTGTTTGCCGGTACAATCCGCGATCTGCTGTGCTGCATAGCGGTATTTCATTGCCAGACTTTCGTTTATACAACGGACTATTTCTCCCGTTGTTTGCGGAATCTGCTGCTGCGTTTTTCTGCAGTAAGCGCGTATTCTTTCCGGTATATCGCCGGGTGATGAAAAATCCGGTTCGTCAGGATCAATAAAGCTCCTGAACGGCTGCGCCTTGTCTGCCAGCTGATCCAATTCGTCAAAGGTATAGTGCAGTCCTTCTTTTTCCCATTGGCGTCTGCTTTCCTGAATAAGCCAGAGCCCGATGATATTTTTTAGAAACGATGTACGATTTGCATAGCCGCCTTCGTTCGTAATATTGTACGATTCCGATTTTTCAGTGATAATCGGTTCCGCAAGTTCTGTCCCGATCAGCGACCACGTCCCGCAGCTCAGGAATAAAAAATCAGGTTCTCTTGCCGGCACTGCTGCGATAGCACACTGTGTATCATGACCGCAGCCTGCTATAACCGTGGGAGCAACGGGCAGTGTTAATTCCCGGCAGATGTCCGCGGTCACGTTGCCGACGACCGTCCCCGACGGGATGATGTCGGGAAACAGTCCCGGAGGAATCCCGAGTTTTTCCATAACCGGCCGGGACCAGTTCCGTTTTTTTGCATCCAGTAATTGTGTTGTGCTCGCTATTGAATATTCGGAAGCCTGTCTGCCGGTGAGTACATAGTTGAACAGATCCGGCATCAGCAGCGCTTTCTTCGTGTGTAAAGATTTCACCGTTTTTTCCGCATCTGATTCGATAATTGAAAGCAGCTGAAATGCAGTATTCAATTCCATAAACTGATTGCCGGTTATTTCATAAAATTTATCACGATCTATATACGTGAATGCCTTTGCAATCATGCCGGCAGTTCGTTTATCGCGATAATGTACCGGATTTCCGGAAAGAGAGCCGTCTGTTTCCAGGAGTCCGAAATCAACTCCCCATGTATCGACTGAAAGACTCTGCAGCGGCTGATCTTTCATGCTGAGCAGACTTTGTTTCAGTTCATAGACAAGCCGCAGAAAATCCCAGTACAGCGTACCATTAACGGTTACCGGATCATTCGACCAGCGTCTGATTTCAGCGAGTTCTATTGTATTGTCGGAAACGGTTCCCTGCATGGCCCGGCCGCTTGATGCTCCCAGATCGACTGCCATGACGATTGTTTTGTTCATAGATTCCCCAATTGACCGCCCTGTTCGGGCGGTACCAGTCAGATGTTGTTATACATCGGACCGTAGTTTTTGCAGGCACGGAAATCCTGACCTTCTTTGTCCATGCCGAATGCGTTCCATGCTGCCGGCCGGAATATTTTATCTTCGGGAACATTGTGCATGCAGACGGGAATACGAAGAATGGAACAGAGCGTAACAAGATCCGCTCCGAAATGTCCGTATCCGATAGCGCCGTGATTTGCTCCCCAGTTGTTCATAACGTCATATGCTGACGTAAAGGCTCCTTTTCCCGTGATTCTCGGGGTAAACCAGGTACAGGGCCACGTATAATCGGTTCGTTTCCAGATTCTATCGGAAACTTCATCCGGCAGCCGGACTGTCCAGCCTTCCGCGATCTGAAGTACCGGTCCGAGCCCTTTTATGATATTCAGCCGGATCATGGTCGCCGGCATTTCGGCCCGTGTCAGATACCGCGATGAATAGCCGCCGCCGCGGAAATACCCGAGGTCAGCAAAGCTCCAGGTTGTTGCCCTGAGACAGGCCTGCTGGTCTGCGTCAGTCATTTTCCAGAACGGTTTGATAACCGCATCCCCGTTTTCGTCTTTTACTTCACCACAGGCATCGAGACACGCGGCTCCCGAATTGATGAGATGCAGAAATCCGCCAGCCTCCGCTGCCTTACCGGTCAACTGATAGCCGGTTGCTTTCTTTACAGCGTCTTCGCTCCAGTATGACCGTACGTCGGCAAAAATCTGCGCACGTCCGGTAAGCAGTTTTGAAAACAGCATGGACGCAGAATTTAATGTGTCGTTTTCAGTTGCGAGAATGTACGGCTCCCGCGCTCCGTTCCAGTCGAACGATGTATTGAGCATCGCTTCCGCAAAATCTCCGTTCGGGTAAAAATCCGTCCACTGCCGCTGTCCCTGAAAACCACCGGCAATGGCATTAAAGCCGACCATTTCTTCCTCACAGCCTTGCGGAAGTTTCGGATTACCGTTGTAGAGATCCTTGATAATGCACATCATTTTGACAACGAATTCCCATTGTTTATCTTTCTCTTCGCGGGATTTCTGAAGCTCTTTCGGATTCTTGTCGAGACCTTCCGGGCAATTTTTCTTTGTCCAGGCAAGCGCTTTGCTGAATTCATCTTTATCGTATATCCCTTCGGTCATACGGCGGATTATTTCAACTTCGTCAACGGATTCTACTCTCATACCGAGGTAACTTTCAAAAAAGTTCTGATCGATCATTGATCCGGCAATTCCCATAGTGACAGACCCGATCTGGAGATAGGATTTACCTCTCATGGTTGCCGCAGCTACTGCGGCACGACCGAACCGCAGTAATTTTTCCGTAACGTCTTCGGGGATCTGTGTTTCATCGGCATTCTGCACGTCTTTGCCGTAAATACCGAATGCGGGAAGGCCCTTCTGGGCGTGAGCGGCGAGTACGCAGGCAAGATATACGGCGCCGGGGCGTTCCGTTCCGTTAAATCCCCAGACACCTTTAATAGTCATCGGATCCATGTCCATCGTTTCAGATCCGTAGCACCAGCATGGTGTAACCGTCAGCGTAATGTCGACACCCGCTTTTTTGAATTTTGAAGCGCAGGCAGCGCTTTCTGCAACACGTCCGATCGTTGTGTCTGCAATGATTACTTTTACCGGTTCTCCGTTTGAATAGGTAAGATGATCGGTGAACAGCTTTGCAGCTGCTGTCGCCATACCCATTGTCTGGTCTTCGAGCGATTCACGTACTTTCAGTACGCCCCTGCGGCCGTCTATTACCGGACGAATACCGATGACCGGATATTCACCAATGAGTCTGTTTTTTGCCATAAAGATGCTCCTCTTTTATCAAATATTTAGAAAGATTTGCAGAACATAGCTGTATGTCTGCCGTATTTTTACTTTTCCAGTATAATCCTGTTTTTTTCCGCATTCTCGTGATATATTAGAAAAAACAAGGATAATATTCACATGCAGGATTTAAACTATAATGAATCTAAGCAACGGGGTACGTCTGATTTTCCGATAGATTATTATTACATTGACAGAATGCATCCCCGGTATGAGATGCCGTTTCACTGGCATATCGGATATGAACTCCTGTATATCCGAAAGGGGAAATTCCTCATATCGCTCAACGGTGAACAGCATCTGCTGGAAACAGGTACCATTTGTTTTATCATGGATGGCGTCCTGCACGGTGGAATACCTGAAGACTGTGTTTATGATTGTGTTGTTTTTAATATGGAACTTTTACGGCATCGTAATTTTCAGGATGATATTTTTTTGCAGAGAATCGTGCATCACCAGTTATACGTACTGCCGGTTCTTTCCCGCGATCAGGTTCCGGATTATACGGAACTGACTCAGCTGCTGATGAGACTTTTTTCGATACTTAAAAACAGAAAGAAAGGGTACCAGTTGTATGCGACCGGTATACTCAGATATTTTTTCAGCATCATTGAAAACAAGGAACTCTATGTATCTGATTCATTCACCGGAACATACGGATTCCGGCGCACCGAACAATTAAAAGCTGCGCTGGATATGATAGAAACTTCGTATCAAAATACGCTGTCACTGGAAGATCTTTCGAAAGCTGCCGGACTTTCAGCAAAATATTTCTGCCAGTTTTTCAGAAAACTGACCGGCAAAACGCCGATCGATTACCTGAATTTTTTTCGGATCGGAAAAGCCTGTTTCCAGATAGCCGAGGGTGATGATTCTCTACTGGATATTTCACTTAACTGTGGATTTACCGATTACAGCTACTTTATCCGCGTTTTTAAAAAATACAAAGGTGTTTCACCACGGAAATATATGTTAAGTTGCAGAAAAGATAATTAGGCATTAGCAGAGATTTAAAACAAAGCTTGTTTCATGGATAATACAGCTCAGAAAAAATGTTACCGACGGATGAATATAACTGTTCTTAGGAACCGGTGTTGCTGCTTTTAATTCCGGAGCAAAATTGGTTGTATGCGGTATGCTTGTTATAATAGGATAATCTACTTGCAAAAATCAGACAAATTTTGCAAGGGGCTCACCGGGGGCAAAAGCAATGTCAGTTTGAAGCTGTTGTTTGCTAATCCACAAACATTTCTTTTATAATCTTTTTAACCTGTTGTATCTGTTCTTTTTTTATTATTCCCAGTTTTTTTACTAATCTTGTTTTATCAACCGTTCTTATCTGATCCAATACAATCCAACCATTTTTACTTTCAAAATTTACTGGTATTCTTGTTGGATAATCATGTGACTTTGTCGTCATCGGCGCTATAATTACAGTTCCAATATTGTGATTCATCTCATCTGGTGATATTATAAGACACGGTCGTGTTTTTTTAATCTCATGTCCCTGCGTCGGATCAAGATTTATTAGATAAATCTCGTACTGATTTATCACCACTCCCATTCAAAATTCTCTGATTTCTGTACATAACCGAGGGCGTCGTCCCCATTTTTATGCATTCTCTTGAATGCCTGCGTCCAGTTCTTTCTTGGTGTTTCTTCAGCTAGAGGTTTTAAAACTATTTGTTTATTTTTTACTTCCATATCCAGTTTATCTGATATATTTAATTGTTCCAGAATCGTTTTCGGTAATCTAATACCTTTGGAGTTTCCAATTTGAACAACGGCTATTTCCATTCTGACCTCCTCTTACTATTTATATGTAATTATATTGTAATTACTATGAAAAGTCAAATTTATTCGCTCTTTCATATGCACTCATGAAATCAATCCTTTGTAATTGACTTTACAGAAATTTATAATTTTTTGTATCTATATTAATGTTGCACTTTCAAAACTCATCTGCCTTTTGAAAGTGCAACAACTAATTAATTTATCAATCTTACATTTGCATTATTTCAGTTCTTCATCAAAACAGACTGCGACTTTTCCGCATTTACCGGAAGCCATAAGCCGGTATGCTTCATCTGCCTTGTCGAGCGGGAACCGGTTGGTGACCAGATCTTCGGGATGTATTTTCCAGTCCACCAGACGTTCTACCAGATCCTCCATTTTCCAGATTGACGTGACCCAGGAGCCGTAGAGCGTTTTCTGACCGTGCAGCATGTCGGGACTCGGCTCAAAGTGAACCGTTCCGCCTTCACCGATCATAACGATTTTGCCTCTTTCTCTTGTTACCCGGATTGCCATTGCACGGCCGTTATCGTTCCCGCTGCAGTCGACTGATTTTTCGGGACCGTAGCCGTTAGTTACGTTCCGTATTTTTTCTTCTGTATCGGCGCCCGGTTCAAAAACATAGTCTGCAAGGTTCAGTTTTTTGGCAACAGCTATCCGTTCCGGTATTTTTTCAACGCCTATCAGTTTTCGTGCACCCATTGCCTTTGCCAGCATAAGGGCTGCCAGGCCGACCGGACCGAGACCAACGACAAGTACGACGTCGTCGCCGCTGATACCGATTTTTTCAAGTCCTTCGTATACGGTTCCGAACCCGCAGGCTACCTGCGCGCCGTCGGTGTAAGTTAATTCATCCGGCAACGCTACCAGGTCTTTTTCGTCCGCAAGAATATATGGGGCCATGCCGCCGTCGCGCTGCCATCCATAAGCTGCACGGAGCGGACTTTTGCAGGAAATCATATATCCCATCCGGCAGTCGTGACAGAGACCGCAGCCTGAAATATGATACACGATTACGCGGTCGCCTTTTTTGAATCTCCGCATTCCCGGACCGACTGCTTCGATTTGTCCGCACGGTTCATGTCCGGCAATTTTGTTTTGATACGCCTCGGGACCTTTTCCCAGATGTTCCCGATAAATGGCCCGTATGTCGCTGCCGCAGATCGTCGATGACTTTGTCCGTATCAGAACCTGACCGTATCCCGGTTTCGGTACCTCGAATTCTTTCAGTTCAACAGTACTGTTGCCGGGCAGTATTGCTCCCGTCATTTTTTTTCCATCAGTAAAACTCTTCATATTACACTCCTACAAAACATTGGCGATAGCCACGCGGCACGGAAGCCGCGAATCGTAGTTGTGAAAGCAACGCTTGAACAACTACTGTTGCTAAAAATACACGGAGGTGTTTTTAGCATACCTCCTACAAAACATTGGCGATAGCCACGCGGCACGGATCAGCATCCCGCTGAAGCATGCACGTAAATAAATTCTTCTCAGCACACGACGAAGTCGTGATGCCGCGAATCACAGTTTGGAAAGCAGCAACGTGGCTGCAATCAGCGGCTTCTTATGTTGCTATTTTTCCTTCGGGATCCCAAAGATCCTGCCAGCCGGTTGCACCTTCCCACAGAAATACCTGCCCCTTGATAAGCCTGCTGTTTTTGTCGATCGTTGCAAGTTCCTGTATTTCAGCATCGGTCAGCGGATCTTCCGTAACGGCTTCAAAATTGGCCTTGATATTGCGCGGATTGGTAGAGAACGGAATCGGAATAATTCCGTTTGCCACCGCCCATTTCAGACAGATTGCGGCCGGATGGACTCCGTGTGCTGCTGCAATTTTTTTGACAACAGGGTCTTCCATATCAACAGCGTCGCCTTCCGTACGGTCTCGTTCGGGCCGGTGCGGAGATCCAAGCGGGCAGAATCCGATCGGCTGCATGCCGTTTGCCTGCACAAATTTCCGCAGTTCCTGCTGCTGAAAATTCGGATGCAGTTCCATTTCATTGACTACCGGCTTTATGCGGGCGTCACGCAGCAGCAGTTTCAGTTTCGGTATCGTCATGTTGGATGTTCCGATGTGCCTGACCAGTCCGCTGTCGACCAGTTTTTCCATTTCCCGCCAGGTTGTCATGAATTCCTCATGAATGTAGGGATGCGCGTTCGGACTTCGGGACGTAACATCACACTTCGGCGGATGGTAGTTCGGGAACGGCCAGTGAACAAGGTACAGATCAAGATATTCAAGCTGTAAATCTTTGAGCGATTGCAAACAACTCGGAATGACGTCTGCTTTTCCATGCTTGTCGTTCCATAATTTTGACGTGATCCAGAGGTCTTCCCGTTTTACTTTTTGTCCGGAAAATATTTTTGCGAGTGTGTTGCCGATCATTTTTTCGTTTCCGTAGACCGAGGCACAATCTATATGGCGGTATCCGGCTTCTACAGCATACGCAACCGCCTGGGCTATCGTGCCCGGCGGGACATGATCGGAACCGAAGGTTCCCATTCCCGGTACTGGAATTTGTATCATTGAGTATTCTCCTGTAATGCTTTTACATATAATGAGCGTGATTTTTGTATTACACAATTCTTTATTTGCGTAATAACTATTCCATTTTCCGCAAAACGGGTATACAGTTTTTTTATGAATATAGGTTTGTATCTTGCGATCGACGATTCGTATACGCGTGGAATTACGCGCGGAATAATAAAATATGCAAAAATGAAAAAAGACTGGAATCTTTTAGGCCATGACTGGATGTTTGATCCGATTGCCGGTCACGGGAACGGAGGAAGACCGACTGGTCTTGATGGTATCATTTCCCGAATAGAATCGCGCCGTGACGGTGAAAGATTAAAAAATCTGCATCTTCCGGTTGTTGACGTCGCAGGTGCATTTCCCGGATTGGGTTTTGTTGAAGTTCACAACGACGACTATGCGACGGGCCGAATCGCCGGCGAAACACTGCAGCAGCTGGGTCATTCATCGTTTGCATGGGCCGGCGCGGGAAAAGTTCAGTGGTCTTCCCGGCGCAAAAAAGGCTACCGCGAATTTTTATTCCGAAACTCGGGGATCAGTATGTGCAGTGAATTTGAACGGCCGCTTGACTGGTGGGAACAATTGCATGGGAATCTCGATCCGCTTGTCGCATGGCTGCACTCGCTTGAAAATCCGACCGCGATATTTACTGCAAATGATACGATCGGACTTAAAATAACGCGGGCCTGTGCAACCGGCGGTATTGCGATTCCGGAAAATATTGCGTTGCTCGGTGTCGATAATGAAGATATTCTCTGTGAACTGGCCAATCCGTCGCTTTCCAGTATCCCGGTCGATGGCGAGCAGATGGGACGTGCTGCGGCGGAACAGCTTGATCTGTTGATCAAAAATAAACAGCCGTCGGTAAAAGATATTCGAATCGCGCCGTTCCCCGTCGCGGAACGGGAATCTACCCGTATTATATTTACGAAAGATCCGCTGGTGACTCAGGCACTGAATTTCATTTACAATCGGGCGCATACCGGAATCCTCGTTGAAGATATTCTTTCTGAAGTATCTGCCTCCCGGCGAAATCTCGAACAGCATTTTAGAACGGAAACCGGCAGAACGCTCCATGAAGAAATAATCAGAGCAAAAATAACGTACAGCAAAAGACGGATGCGTGAAACGGATTCCCCGCTTGATGTTATTGCACGCCAGAGCGGTTTCGGATCGGTTCAGCGTTTTTTTGAGCAATTTAAAAAAATAAACGGTATAACGCCTTCTCTGTGGCGGCGCGCTACCAAACGAAATTTTTAAAATCTATTTTTCTGATTCTTTTCTGTACTATTTAGAGTCTGCTGAATAAGAGATAAATCTATACAAAACAAATAAAAGGGTATAAAATTCCACTAAAGATGTACACGAAAAAAGAGAATAAAAGGTCAAAAAGCGTGTACAGACTACTATAACGGGTG
>JALCCK010000042.1 GCA_022640795.1 Treponema sp. | reverse complement strand
TTCGGCTCGGAATGAAAAAAGTAACGGTAGATGCTGTGAAGCGGCGCTGCCGTGCTGGTGCCGGACGCTGCCACGGAGGTTTTTGCCGGCCGCGGGTGATGGAGATTATCAGCCGGGAGACAGGTGTTCCTATGACGGAGATAACACAAAAGGGAGGCCTTTCTCTCGTTCTCGGAGGGACTGTATGAACAATTTTTACGACGTTATTGTTATTGGCGCCGGACCTGCAGGAATGGCGGCAGCATTATCTGCGTCAGACTGTGCTGCGGAAATAAAGGTTGCGCTTGTTGAACGGGAAGAACAGATTGGCGGTATTCTGAAACAGTGCATCCACGACGGATTCGGTCTTATCAAATTTCACGAACGACTTACCGGTCCTGAGTATGCATGGCGGTACCGCGATATGATCAAAGATCGAAAGAATATAACTGTCTATCTTTCTACGTTTGTTTTACGGATAAATCGATCTGCCGGTAAATTTGTTCTTACTTTTACCAGTCCGTCAAAAGGCGTATTCGTTTTGACTTGCACTTCTATTGTATCTGCTACAGGATGCAGGGAACGTACGGACCGACAAATATTCATACAGGGAAATCGTCCTGCCGGTATCTTTACTGCCGGACAGGCACAAACCTTTATAAATCTGAAAGGCTATATGCCGGGAAAGCAGTGTGTCATACTTGGCAGCGGTGATATAGGGTTGATTATGGCGAGGCGTCTGACGCTGGAGGGTGCAGCGGTCGTTGGCGTCTACGAGATAAAGAGCGAGCCGGCAGGTCTTACCCGTAATATAGTTCAATGTCTGGATGATTACGGTATTCCGCTGCATTTGTCGACTACCGTGATACGAGTGGAAGGTCGTGATCGTATTCATAGTGTAACGACAGCTCAAGTAGATAAAACCCTTAAACCTGTTTCCGGTACTGAACGTGAGATCTCCTGCGATACTCTTATAGTAAGTGTCGGCTTGATTCCCGAGAATGAGATTCTGGAGCCGCTGAACGTAAAGAAGGACAGACATACAAGAGGTCCCGAAGTAGATCAGTACATGGCTACAACTGTTGCCGGTATATATTCCTGTGGTAATGCGCTGCATGTCAACGATCTGGCTGACTACGTTTCTGAATCGGGAGAAATTGCAGGAGCGGCAGCTGCCGGATATGCATTGCAGTCAGCTGGAAACAGACCGTACGGCGATAAAAGTATTCAGATTGGATGTGACAGTTCTGTTTTGTATCAGGTACCGTCAAGAATTACGCTGCGGGAAACAGTTGAAGAGCAGAATTCTGAAAAAGATACTTTTGTACTGTATTTTCGTTCTGCAAAAACTTATTCAAACAGTCACTTTGTCATAAATGCATTCTACAGCGGACAGTCCGATATGGAGCAGGGTACTGCAGTCTTTTCAAAAAGATATTCCTTTTTGCGTCCGCCGGAAATGCAGCGGGTTGTTATTGCAACATCTGAGATTCCGAAAGGAACCGTCCGCCTTGTTTGCAGGATAAATGAGGAATAAAAGAATGAAAAAAGAATTGATATGCACAGCCTGTCCGCGCGGTTGCCATCTTACGGTAGAACGTTCCGATTCAGATCATCTGTCGGGAAAAGATGGTGTTGCGGTGACCGGAAATATGTGCCCGAAAGGTACTGCATACGGTAAACAGGAAATGATTTGTCCGATGCGTATACTTACTACGACTGTTGCCTGTACGGTGAACGGCATGAGAAGGCTGCCGGTAAAAACAGGGGCCGAAGTTCCTCTTGCTGATATACAGTTGTACCGCAATGAAATCAGGCATTTTATTGTCGATAAACGGACGGGATATGGAGACATACTTGGTACCATTTGTATAGAGAAATATCCGGATGTGAAAATATCCGTTATCGCTACGGCATCTACGGAAGAGGTATGAAATGGACCGGGAACCATATTTGTTGAGTATAGATTGTGGAACGCAAAGCCTTCGGGTGATTGTTTTCGATGTATCGGGAACCGTTATCGTGAAAGAAAAGATATCGTATGCGCCGTATTTTTCTGAAAAACCGGGATGGGCAGAACAGTACACAGAAACGTGGTGGAATGCGCTGGTTATGGGATGTCAGAAAATAAAAAAAGAACACCCCAAAATAATGACAAACGTATGTGGTATCGGTGTAACCGCGCAGCGTGATACAATAATTATTGTTGATGATAACGGTGCTGTCCTTCGGCCTGCGATTACCTGGCTCGATACGCGTGCTGCGGAGGGATCTTTTAATCCGAAAGGATTGAAAAAATTTGTCTATGAAACTGCCGGTATGTACAGCAAGCTTATGCATATGAAAACCACCGGACAATGTAACTGGATTCAGGAGAATGAACCCGGATTGTGGAAAAAGACATGGAAAGTACTCATGGTATCCGGATATATAAATTATAAACTTACGGGAAACCCCTGTGATGCGGCAGCTTCCATTGTAGGGCATATTCCGTTTGATTATAAACGACGTCGCTGGGCAGGTCGGCACAGCGTAACAGCACAACTTTTTCCTGTACCGGAAGAAAAACTTTGTAATGTCGTCGAAAGCGGTGAAATAATAGGAAAGGTAACGTCCGTCGCCGCCACGGAAACAGGTCTTCCTGAAGGCGTGGCTGTCGTTGCCTGTGGTAGTGATAAATCCTGTGAAAGCATCGGTATGGGCAGCATAAAAACTTCTATGGCGTCATTGAGTTTTGGTACGACAGCCACTGTTGCTGTCTGCACACCTCATTATATAGAACCTGTTCCCTTTATGCCGGCTTATTGTGCGGCAATTCCGGGCTGCTGGGTCCCTGAGATAGAGATATTCAGGGGTTATTGGATGATAAGCTGGTTCAAAAATGAACTTGGGTATGAGGAACGGGCAAAAGCTACTTCAACGGGAATTTTACCGGAAAAATTGCTGGACAGAACCCTTGATGCGACACCGCCGGGCTGCTACGGACTCATGTTGCAACCGTATTGGGGTGCAAGCTTAAAGGATGATTATGCAAAAGGTTCAATGATAGGATTCGGAGATATACATGGCAGATTTGCTATTTACCGGGCCATTATAGAAGGACTAGCCTATTCATTGAGGGACGGTCTTGAACAGCTGGAAAAACGAGGACGGTTTCAGGTGGACTCTGTTGCGGTATCTGGAGGAGCCAGTCAAAGCGATCGTGTTTGTCAAACGACGGCAGATATTTTGAATAAACCGCTTGTGCGTGGAAAGACGACAGAGACATCTGCACTTGGTGCAGCAGTCATTACGGCAAAGGGAATAGGTTTATATCGTACTGTCACTGAAAGTGTTGCAAATATTGTAAAATATGAAAAAATATTTGAACCGCAGGCTGAAACACGCAAAATATATGACGGGCTGTACGGGGTTTATAAGAATATTTACCCTGAACTGAAAAAATCTTACAGAGAGATTCAGAAAATAACCAATTATCCTGAATTATAGAAATAAGGAGTATAGCAGTTGAATAGGAACATTCAATTGTTAATTTGCGGCGGATAAGTTCCGCTTGATTTTTATAGGAGTACTAGTATGGCAGAACGAAAAAAATATAAAGGATTTAAACCTGAATGGGAACAGGTTCCACCCCCTCCGGGAACATTCCGTTCGATATTGAAATGGGGAAATCAGAAAGAATTCAAGGAGCCGAATGAACGGCTGTTTACTCTGATGAAACAGACCTTTCATTTGACGGATGATGATTTTAAACAGAAGAAAAAACTTGGGCTCGAGAAAGTTCCGGAAGTCATTCCTACAAATATTTCTCCGGATGCTCAGGTGTATTTTGAGGAAGTATGTGGAAAAGACGCCGTAAGTATTTCCGGATATGACCGTCTTTCAGCAGCATACGGAAAGACGATGTTCGATTTATACCGGCTCCGGGAAGATATTATTGAAAATATTCCCGATATTGTTTTATATCCTGAAAATCAGGAACAAATAGAAAAAATAGTCGGATATTGTTCGAAAATAAAGCTGCCGATATATGTGTACGGCGGCGGATCGTCAGTTACACGAGGTTTTGAGGCTGTAAAAGGTGGCGTCTGCCTTGATTTGAGCAGACATTTCACTAAAGTGGTAAATTTTAATGAAACTGATCAGACAATCACCGTTGAAGCGGGAATGAGTGGCCCGAAACTGGAAGATATTCTGAATAATGCCCCTGAAAAGCTCGGTGCCACGCGGGCATACACCTGCGGCCATTTTCCGCAGTCTTTTGAATATTCCTCTGTCGGCGGATGGGTCGTCACTCGTGGTGCCGGACAGAATTCAACCTATTACGGTAATATTCATGCTATAGTCATGGGACAGACGTATGTAACGCCGACTGGTATTATAAAAAGTTATGGATTGCCGGCACATGCGGTAGGTCCTGAAATTGATGAAATTATGATGGGATCAGAAGGTTCTTTCGGTGTACTGACACATGTTACACTCAAGTTACATCGTTTGACAAAAAAGAATCGCCGGTATTTCAGTTTTATATTTCGAGACTGGCAGTCTGCTCGTGATGCGGCCAGGGAAATCATGCAGTGCGAAGCCGGATTTCCGTCAGTGTTCCGGCTTTCTGATCCGGAAGAGACGGATGTTATGTTGAAACTGTATGGAATAGAGGGAACCGTTATTGAAAAAATAATGAATTTTGCAGGATTTAAACCTCACGCACGCTGTATTTTTTTGGGGTGGACGGAAGGTGAAAAAGGATTTGCAAAGAATTTGTATACGAAAGTCAGAAAAATCTGTAAACGTTTTGGCGGTTTGTATATAACCGGATTTGCAACGCATAAATGGGAAGCAGGTCGTTTTTCAGATCCGTATATGCGTGAATCATTACAGGATTACGGAATTATTATCGATACGATGGAATGTTGTGTAACCTGGTCCATGATGGGTCATGTTCACGAAGAAGTCCGTAAATTTGCAAAATCACGGCCTGACACAATATGTATGACACATCTTTCACATGCCTATCCGCAGGGGGCAAATTTATATTTCATTTTCATCGGCAAATTCAAAAATAAAGAAGAATATGTCGATTATCAATTTGGAATATTCGACAACATTTTACGTACCGGGGCTTCTATGAGCCATCATCATGGTGTCGGCAAAATGACGGCTGCATGGGTTGAACAATCGATTGGAACCCGCCGGCTGGATATTTTTCGGGCACTGAAAAAGCACTTTGATCCTGACGATATCATGAATCCCGGTGGAACTCTTGGACTTGATATGCCGGAAGATCAGCGGCGCAGACTGCGATATTATAATCGTACCTGGGATAATCCTGCCTATTAATTACAATCAGTATGTTCTTTTCTGTTTTTTCTGGCATTCCTTTTTTTTAAAAGCAGGAGTCTGCGTTCGCGAATACTCTCGTGTACACGGTTTCTCAGGTGTTCAAGAGACTGCGGATAGGTGGTACTCCTTATTGTCGGGAAACGGTTGATGATGTTTTCCGCAGCTTTTACCGGGTGATTGAATGATTCTATTTTATTCAAAAGCGTCATACTGAAACTGGTCTTTCCTGTTGCCGAGCGTTCTTTTATGGAAGAAAGCATTTCCGAAATAGTACCGCTCCGGAACCAGGATTCCGTAGTATACCGTTCTTTGAGTGCATCGCTGAATTCTTTGAGGCGGGCAAGGCTTGCATTGAAATCCACGAGCTTTCTGATTGTTGTAAAAAGATCTATAAGAAAAATGATTCCAAGTGAAACCGCCAGATAATAGGTAACGGTATCGTTCAGCATAAATAGAATATTTTTAAACGACGGCTGTACATAGGTCATTGCAATGTAGCCCATTAACCCGAAAAGTAAAGAATTTAAAAGACAGACTCTGCCGTTCAGGTTAAAATGCATTTGAGAATAATCCCACCATTTGGCTTGAAAAAGTTTTTCCATAATCCAGCTGCTGATGTATTCAAGCAGCGTACAAAAAAACATTGAAGAAATAAAAAGTGATATTCCGGTCTGCTTTATGTGAACGGGCAGAAACAGAATAATAATTCCACCTGTTCCGTAAATAGGGCAGATGGGACCGTGGAGAAAACCGCGATTGACGAATTTATGTTCAACAAATGCGGCAACATAGAGAACTTCTGAAACCCAGCCTACAAAACTGTATATGAGAAACAGCAAAAAAATCCGGTCTGCACCTAATGAGTCGACTACGGTTTTTATAAATAACGGCATATATCCTCCAGGAGCAGGTTGTAGTTTACCGTAAATTTATAATAAATAAAAGAAGTCCGTCTGATGAAGCATAAATAATAAGAGAAACTGACTGAGGCGCTTTCAAAAGCCGGACGGGTTTTGAAAGCGCAACATTACTGCAGGTTCTGTAAAACCAGTTGCGAAATTTAACAGATTTTAGCAGCTGGCACACCTCATGGTAAAAAATACCGCAATGTCATATAGTAATACCCATGAAAGATAAAACTGAAAATTTTCTGCCGGTAAATCGTTCCGGGATGATCCGCCGCGGATGGGATGAGTGTGATTTTATTTTTGTTTCAGGAGATGCGTATGTTGATCATCCGTCGTTTGCAGCTGCGTTACTAGGCCGTCTTTTGGAATTTCAGGGCTACCGGGTTGGAATTTTGGCGCAGCCGGATTTTCATTCAGTAGAATCCTTTAAGCTGCTGGGGCGTCCGCGGCTTGCATTTCTTGTCAGTGCTGGTGCCATGGATTCTATGGTTGCAAACTATACGGCGAATAATAAACCACGTTCTTCCGATTCATATGCGCATGGTGGTGAAAAAGGACATCGGCCGGACCGGGCACTGATCATGTATACGACGAAAATCAAAGAGGCATATAAAGGGGTTGATGTTGTAATCGGCGGTATAGAGGCAAGTCTGCGGCGCATGAGCCATTACGATTATTGGTCAAATAAAGTCAGACGTTCCGTTTTACTGGATTCAAAAGCTGATTTACTGATTTACGGTATGGGTGAACACGCGCTGATAGAAATAGCCGGTCTTTTAAATACGGGTATACGGGCAAAAGATATTCGGGGTGTTCGTGGCACCTGCTGGCGTACCGGCAGGGAATCGGAAATTCCTGTCAACGATTCTGTGATACGATTACCAACTTTTGAGGAAATTTCGGCAAATACGGATTCGGGCCGGGAGGAATTTGCCCGTTCGTTCGTTGTTCAGGAAAAAAATACGGATGCGTTGAATGCAATGGTATTGATAGAACAGACAGATACCCGCTTTGTTGTTCAGGAGCGCCCGGCTCTCCCGCTGACGACGGAAGAATTCGACAAGATCATGGAACTTCCGTATACGAGAAGATGGCATCCTGCCTATGATGTTCCTGCAGCAAACGGTAAAAAAGGAGTACCAGCCCTGCAGGAGGTATTATTTTCTTTGATGAGCTGCAGAGGTTGTTTTGGTGCCTGTGCCTTTTGTGCCATTACCTTTCATCAGGGGCGTGTTATTCAGGCGAGAAGTCATGAATCTCTCCTTCGTGAAGCACGTCAGCTGATTGCACGTCCGGATTTTAAAGGATATATCCATGATGTCGGCGGCCCGACTGCAAATTTCAGGCAACCGTCCTGCAGCAAACAGCAAAAATATGGAGTTTGTAAAGACCGTCAGTGCCTCGGCAGCAGTCCGTGTCCGAATCTTGTTGTCGACCACCGTGATTATACGGCTTTGCTGAAAGAACTACGTTCGCTTCCCGGGGTAAAGAAGGTTTTTATCAGGAGCGGAATCCGATTCGATTATCTTATGATGGATAAAGACACGTCATTTCTTGAAGAGCTTTGCCGGTATCATATTTCAGGACAGCTTAAAGTAGCTCCTGAAAGCGTAAATGATACGGAACTGCGCCTGATGCGAAAGAGTTCTCATAGAGTATATGAAAAATTTGTAACAGCATACAATACCATGAACAAAAATTTGCATATGGAACAGTATCTTGTACCGTATTATATTAGTGCTCATCCGGGCGCCGGGCTTTCAGAAGCGATAGAGACGGCTCTGTTTTTGAACAAAACAGGTTTTGTTCCTGACCAGATTCAGGATTTTTATCCGACACCGGGGAGTTTGTCTACCTGTATGTATTACACCGGACTTTCACCGTATGATACAGATAACAATGGGAAAATGAAAAAAATTCATGTTGCCCGGGGAGCGAGGGAACGGCGTCTCCAGCGAGCCGTAACGCAGTTTAACAAAAAAGAAAATCATCAACTGGTCCGCGAAGCACTGGAAGAAGCCGGCCGGACAGATCTTCTTGATATTCTCCGATAAAACAGAACAAAACATCCTTTGTTCTGTTAAAAAAAAAGTTGATTTAACATATTTCTAACATCAATTTTACCTCATCTTTATATTCACTCTATAAATTACAGTCAACAACAGCGGAGAGCTGTAAATTAACTGCCTTCCGGGCAGATAAAGAGGTAGAAAACGATGAAAATGACTAAAATTGCTGTAGGAATTGCAGCATTGGTATTGAGTACTTCCATGGTATTCGCCGGAGGTTCAAAAGACAAGGGGAAGTCTGCCGAAGTAGCGACAGTAACAGCATCCGGTTCTTCTGCACTTTTTCCACTTGCCAAGGATGCAGCAGATAAATATAAATCTGTAAATCCGAATGTTTCTGTAACAATCAGTGCCGGCGGTTCTGGAACAGGGCTTGCACAGGTTTCTGACGGAAGTGTCGATATTGGAAACTCTGATGTTTTTGCAGAATCAAAACTTGACGCGGCAAAGGCTGCCGAACTTGTTGATCACAAAGTTTGCGTTATAACAATGGCTCCTGTCATTAATAATGAACTTGCAAAAGATGTTAAAAATCTGACACGTCAGCAGCTTATTGATATTTTTACTGCTAAAATAACAAACTGGAATGCAGTTGGTGGTCCCGATGAACCTATTCTGCTTGTTACTCGTCCTACGACCTCAGGAACTCGTGCTCTGTTCAAAGAATTTGCATTGAACGGTGCAGAAGAAGCATCTAATAAATCACTGGAAACAGATAATTCCGGAACACTGCTTCAGACTGTTGCACAGAATAAAGGTGCTGTCGGATACCTTGCCCTTTCATATCTCGTAAATAATAATTCTGTCAGCACCGTTTCGATTGACGGCGTTGCACCTACAGCCGGGAATACCTATAACGGAACGTATCCGGTATGGGGATATGAACACATGTACACAAAAGGCGAAGGCAGCAAAGCTGCTCAGGATTTTATCAATTATATGATGGGGTCTGACTACGGAAAAAACATCGAAGCACAGGGATACTGTGTAACGGCAAAGATGAAGGTTTCTAGATAATTACGATTAGTATACCGGGCTTGTTCTCTCAAAGGGCCCGGTTTTTTTTGGAGATTTGAATTGTTGAATAAAGAAATGTTTAAGAATGAATACCTGTGGAGAGGAATCATAACGGTATGCGGACTCTCTGTTATTGCGTTAACCTTAGCTATTGGTGCCTTCCTTTTCGTTAAAGGTTCAGGTACTTTTACTATTTATAAACATACGGTATTTGAATTTTTATTCAGTTCAAACTGGAATCCAAATGACAGTGCTCTCGGCGGAGGGAATGTAGGTGCTCTGATTTACATTGTGGGCTCTTTACTGACCTGCGGTCTGGCACTTTTAATAGCGACCCCGTTTAGTTTTGCCGGTGCTATTTTTATGACTGAAATAGCACCCGGTATCGGGACTAAATTATTTCAACCGGCTGTTGAAATATTCGTTGGTATTCCGTCTGTTGTTTACGGATGGACGGGACTTACGGTGCTCGTTCCGTTTATAAAGAATCTGTTTAACCTGCCGCACGGGTTTAATGTTCTTTCTGCGTCTATTGTTCTTGCAGTTATGATTTTTCCAACGATAACAACGGTGACCGCAGATGCAATCCGTGGTGTACCTCGTGAGTTTCGTGACGGAGCCTATGCGCTGGGCTCTACAAGATGGCAAGTAATCCATAAAATTGTCATGCCGGCTGCAAAAAGCGGAATTTTAACAGCAATAATTCTCGGACTTGCCCGTGCGTTTGGAGAAGCGCTTGCCGTTGCAATGGTTATTGGTAAAACACGGGCTTTCCCCCAGTCAATCCTCAGTCCGACAAACACGCTCACGACCGCTATTGCCTCTGATATGGGTGGGGCAATGGATGGCGGAGAATATAATATTGCTCTTTGGACTATGGCGCTGCTGTTATATTTGATTTCACTGCTTTTCATATATATTATTCATCAGCTTTCAGCGGCTGGAAAAGAAGAGGTAACGAAATGATCGATCATATTGGGCTGGAAAAGTTTAAAGACAAGGGAATGACAGGGGTATTCTTTCTTGTAGGCGGTTTTTTTCTTCTTCTTCTGTTTGTTCTTGTTGTATACATTATTGTAAACGGATTTGAAGGTATCGACTGGAAACTTTTTTCTTTTACCGAATACGGAATCGGAAATCAGTTTTTCAATACCGTATATCTGGTATTTCTTTCTCTTGTAATAAGTGTTCCGCTGGGGGTTGCTACCGGCGTCTATATGGTTGAATATGCAAAACAGGGAAGAATAACGAAGTTTTTACAAATCAGTATAGAAACGCTTTCGTCATTACCTTCAATTGTTGTCGGTTTGTTCGGGTACCTCGTTTTTATATTAATGACACATTCACGATGGAATTTGATGGCCGGAGCTTTATCTGTTTCTATTTTGAGCCTGCCGCTTATTGCGACAACGACGGTTGATGCTTTAAAAGCCCTTCCGATAGTCTTTAAAGAAGGCAGCTTTGCTTTAGGTGCAACGCACTGGCAGACTATATATCATGTTCTTCTGCCGGCGACAACACCAAGAATTATAACCGGTGTTATTCTTGCGGCGGGAAGAGGTTTCGGAGAGGCAGCAGCACTGCTTTATACCGCAGGGATGAGTACTGATATTGATTGGCATAATTGGAATTTGTTTTCACAAACCTGTCCGCTTAATCCCTTTCGGCCTGGCGAAACGCTTGCGCTTCATATATGGGGTGCACGTACGGAGGCTTTAGCTCCGAATGCCGCTCAGATAGCTAATTTATCGTCTGCCGTACTAGTTATTATGGTTTTTACTTTTAGTATCGTTTCAAGAATTCTGAGTAACAGAATCAGTAAAAAGATGGGAAGCCTGTAGGATAGAAATACAGAAAAAAACAGAGCAGGATGGTTCGAAGAATGAGGGAAAAATACAATAGTCAGCTAAGAGAACTTAACGAGAATCTCATAAGTATGGGAACTATGTGTGTTGATTGTATAAAATATGCGATGCAGGCACTTCTGAAAGATAAGGAAGAAATGGCACAGCGTGCCATCCAGCTTGAAAAAGATATAGATCAGAAAGAACGGGAAATACAATCTCTTTGCATGAAATTAATCTTGAAACAGCAACCGGTGGCAGGTGATTTACGTACAATTAATGCCGCGTTGAAAATGGTGACCGATATGGAACGGATAGGTGATCAGGGAAGTGATATTGCGGAGATAACCAGAACTGTTGATCTGACAAAAAGTAAGAAAAATGTACATATAGCGGAAATGGCAGATACGGTAATTACTATGGTTACTGATGCGGTAGAGTCGTTTGTTGAACAGAATGAACAACTTGCTCTCGCTGTCCAGAAACAGGACGATGTAGTTGATGAATTGTTTCATAATAGTAAAAAAGAACTTTTGGATATGATCTGCGGTGGTATCCAGCATAGTCCCGATTTGGGGGAAGAAGCTCTTGAAACCCTGCTGATAGCAAAATATTTAGAGCGGATAGGTGATCATACGGTAAATATTACCGAGTGGGTACTGTACGAAATAGATCCCGAAAAATACGAGAAGTAGTTTGCCGATAAAATAATTTTTAAAAGTTAGTTTATATGCGGAAAACGAAATACAGATTTTATACCTATGAGTAGAAATTTAATGTTAAGAAAAAGGCTTGTTTAACCAAAATTTAACATTTGATTCATAGTTTTCTTATATCTATAGAATATTTTCCTTATAGAAGATTTTGTTTAATAAACCTGCATATTGGAATTGAAAAGGAAACACTGAATGGATAACAACGAAAATAGAGATTCAGAGGTGAAGACAAAGATCGAGATTGATCATCTGGATCTGCATTATGGCAGCTTTCAGGCACTTTATGATATTGATTTGAAGATACCGGCCAATAAAGTTACTGCTTTTATAGGACCAAGCGGTTGTGGTAAGTCTACATTACTTAAGACCTTAAACCGGATGAACGATCTTATAGATGACTGTGTTATAGATGGAAAAGTTCTGCTTGACGGTGTGAATATTTACGAAGATCTTGATGTCAATCTTTTGAGAAAACGGGTCGGCATGGTTTTTCAAAAACCGAATCCTTTTCCGATGAGCATTTATGATAATATAGCTTACGGACCCCGCACACACGGAGTAAAAAACCGCGGACGGTTAGACGAAATTGTCGAAAAGGCTTTAACCGGTGCAGCCATCTGGGATGAAGTAAAGGACCGGTTAAATAAAAGTGCTTTAAGTATGTCCGGAGGACAACAACAGCGACTTTGTATTGCTCGTGCTTTGGCTGTAAATCCTGAAGTGGTCCTGATGGATGAACCGACATCTGCACTTGATCCTATTTCAACTTCAAAAATAGAAGATTTGGTCACGGATCTGCAGAAAGATTATACAATAATTATTGTTACGCATAATATGCAGCAGGCGACAAGAATAAGCGATAAAACGGCATTCTTTCTTCTTGGTAAAGTTATAGAATTTGGGGATACCGAACAGATTTTTTCTAATCCTCAGGAACAGAAAACGGAAGATTATATTACAGGTAGGTTTGGTTGATGCGGGAAAAATTTGATACCCAGCTGAAAGAATTGAATGACAGTCTGATCTTCATGGGTGCTATGTGTGAAGACTGTATTACGTATGCAACGCAGGCTTTGCTTATGGGTACGGAAGAAATGGCAAAACGTGCCATTCAGCTTGAGAAGGATATAGATCTTAAAGAACGGGAGATACAGGCCCTTTGTATGAAACTTCTGCTACAGCAGCAACCGGTTGCAAAAGATTTACGCACGATCAGCGCTGCTTTAAAAATGATTACTGATATGGAACGGATAGGTGATCAGGGAAGCGATATTGCAGAAATAACGCAGCATATCGATCTGACTGAAAGTAAAAATACTGTTCACATAGCAGAGATGGCAGATGCCGTTATAAAGATGGTTTCGGATGCGATCTCTGCTTTTGTCAGACAGGATTCTGAATTGGCAAAGAATGTCCAGATACAGGATGACAGAGTTGACGAATTGTTTCAAAGGGTCAAGAAAGAGCTGCTGGATATGATATGCAGTGGAATCCAGCATAGCAGAGAACTTGGGGAACAGGCATTGGAAACCCTTATGATTGCGAAATATCTTGAACGCATTGGAGATCATACTGTCAATATTACCGAATGGGTCCTTTATATCGGCGAGAATTGAAAATTCTTGCCTGAAATAATGTTTTTCGAAAAGAAACTTTCCTTTTCAAACGGGAAATATGCAGGTACAATGAATTTATGAAAATACTGATTGTTGACGATGAAGAACCTATCAGAGAACTGATTAAATATAATGTAGAAAAAGAAGGGTTTCTGACTTTTCAGGCGGAAAACGGGACATCTGCATTGAATCTGGCAAGAGATCAGAAACCTGACATTATAATACTTGATTTGATGCTTTCCGATATGAGCGGGCTGGACGTCTGTCGTGTTCTGAAAAATGACAGCAAGACGACACATATACCTATTATTATGGTAACGGCCAAAACGGAAGATAGCGATATTGTGGCGGGACTGGAACTTGGGGCCGATGATTATATTACCAAGCCTTTTTCCCCTAAAGTTCTTATAGCGAGAATACGTTCTGTTCTACGTCGAATACAGGAAGCCGCGAAAGCAGAAAAGGACAGCAATAACATTAACAGAGAAATAGTTGTTCATAATCTCCGTATAATTCCGCTTAAACACGAAGTATATGTTGATAATAATCTGGTACAATTCAGTGCAACTGAATTTGCAATACTCGAATATCTCGCAAGCCACACAGGACAGGTTTTTTCCAGAAAACAGATTATAAATGAGGTTAATGGAGATTCTTATCCGGTTACGGAACGGTCGATAGATGTTCAGATATTAAGTATTCGTAGAAAAATAGAACAAAATTTAAAGAAATCGACTGGTTCCGATTCTATAATAGAAACTATCCGGGGAGTCGGTTATAGGATGAAGGAACCCGATGACCAGACTGATCAGTAATTATTAAAATTACTAAGATTGCTGATCATAGAGAACTTGACGGGAGATGATATGATAAAAAGAAGACGAGCCCTTAAAACATGGGTTTTTCTATTTTTAATAAACGGGCTTATTTTGTGCTGCGGGTTTATGTTGCTTATTCGGCAGAGTCTTTCAGTCCTTGAAACTACAGCACAGAAACAGACACAGGAAAATCTGAAAACATTTGCCCATTCTTTTATCAGATTGATACCTCCGGCGTCTGAGAATATTGATGTTTTTCTGAAAGATATTGCTTCCCGGAATCCAGGTTTCCGTGTAACGGTCATAAATCCTGATGGTGTCGTTTTGGGAGACTCCGACGCAAGTGATATTTCAAAATTGGAAAATCACGGGACGCGCAAAGAGGTAAAGGCGGCTCTTTCAGGAAGAGAAGAGACAGCTATAAGACGAAGCACTGTAAATCATACCGATGTCATGTATTATGCGATTCCTTTAAAATATGACGGAAAAAATATGGCACTCAGATTATCGATGCCGGTGGCCCAGAGTGTCTATTTTACCTCTGATGAAAGCAGCGTTCTTATTGTTACTTCCATTTTCGTTCTTGTCATAATAATGCTTTCGTCGTTTGTCATTTCTGCATATTTGGTTCGGCAGATAAATGATCTGCAGAAGGCAACGGAACAGTATCGTGCAGGAAATTTTGACTATAGACCGAGTATCAGATCTCCGCGGGAGCTTCAGTATCTCAGTGAATCTATAGGAGATATGGCCCAGAAAATAAATCAAAACATAATAGAAATATCCCGTCAGCGTGATGAATTTGAGGCTGTTTTTACGGGTATTACGGAAGGCCTCATAGTTTTTGATGCTATGATGTATGTGCTTGAGTATAATAATACGGCGGCAAATCTTTTTGAGACAGACGTGGATTATAACAGTCATCAGACGCTTGCACAGCTTGTTCGTAATAGTGAAATTCTGAAACTTGTTGACCGGTCGCTGAAAACAGCCGGGAGCTCTACCGAAAAGATGGTTTTCGTACAGGATGAAGTTGAAGCGGAACTTCATGTTGATGGCGAGCTGCGGTCTGTGTTTGTACGATGCATAAGAATTGATGATGATTCCGAGAAAAACCGGTTTCTTCTTGTGCTGACGGATATTACAAGAAATAAACGGCTTGAACAGGTTCGGAAAGACTTCGTTGCCAATGTTTCGCATGAACTTAAAACTCCGGTTACTTCAATTAAAGGGTTTACGGAAACATTACTTGAGAGTGCAATGGACGACAAAGATACTGCCCGCCATTTTCTTGAAATAATCGATACACAGAGCAGCCGGTTAATGAATATTATTGAAGATTTATTGACGCTTTCACGACTTGAGCAGAATCAGGAACCACTTGAAACCAATCAGGCAGACTTAACGGAAACAGTGCGGAACGTCTGCAAGTCGTCCATGTCCGATGCCAAACGAAAAAATATTTCTCTCCAGTTTATCAGCAGCGAAAAAAAACCGATTTTCGTGGATATAAATCCGGGGCTTTTTTCACAAGCTATCGGCAACCTTCTTGATAATTCTATAAAGTATTGTTCCGAAGGTTCTGCAATAATCTGCTCTGCTCTTTGTGAGTACGTCGGTGATAAAAGCAGTGCAGCTGTTATCGTTGAAGATAATGGGAAAGGAATACCATCTGTTTATAGAGATCGTATTTTTGAACGTTTTTTTCGTGTTGATAAAGGAAGAAGCCGTGATAATGGCGGTACCGGACTTGGGCTCTCGATCGTCAGACATATAATTCAGCTTCATAACGGAACTGTACGCTGCGTCGAACGGCCTGACGGAAAGGCGGGAGCCCGTTTTGAGATAAGGATTCCCTGTAAAATCTGATATAATTTCAGCAGCAGGTGGTTCTATTTTGTTCCGTACGCAGCCTGCTTTATAAATGACATAAAAAATTGTACCAGCGTATCGATTTCTGCTATTGTTTTATCATCCGGCGGTAAAGCAAAGAGGCTTCCGATTCCCGTTTCCGGATTCTTGCGCATTATTTCTTTTCTTCTGGTCAAATAAGCAGCCATCATGGTTAGAAATCCTTCACAAAACCATCGGGCGGCTGCAGACAACTGTTTTTCCGATAAGGTAAGTTTATTCAAACGGAGCAGGGATTGAAACAGTTCTTCCGTCTCATTTATAATTTCATTTTCCTGTTCTAGAGCGATACGGGCCGCGTTTGAATCAAAATACTTCTCAGACTGAATGAATGTATACATTTGGAAAAGCGGTTCTTTTTCATGCAGTTTTATATATCTGTTTACGATGCCTTTTAAAACTACTTCTGCAGAATATTTCTGTATAATTTTTTCTGTATCACGAGGTGTAAAACTTATTTTTTTCATATACAATCCGCAGTATTCAATTGCAGCAGAAAAAATAGATTCCCGGGAAGGAAAATGATTGTAAAGTGAAGCTTTTTTTATATGGAGGATTTCTGAAATATCCGAAAGCGACGTATTTCCTGCACTTTTATCAAAAGCCGATTCCAGAACTGCCTGAATTATTTTTTCTTTTGTAATTTTTTTGCGGTTCATAGAAACGGAACTCCTCATATGTAACTAACACACAGTAGTTTATAAACCCTCTCCTGTTTTGTCAATCTTGTGGTTTCTCTTGAGCGGCGTTCTGCCAATCTTGTTTTTAAAGTTTTTTGGGTGTATACTTGAATGGCTTGAATTTACAAAATGGCACAAGATGTCATTATGATATATCCAGTATAAACAACTTTCATGTACGGTGGAGTTTATGCAACAGACATTACCGAGAATTCTTAGAGATATAGCAACGAAATACCCGGAAATACCCGCACAATGTTTTCGGAATAGCGACGGACAGTTCATTTCATTATCATATAGAGATTTATATTCTACCGTACTTGATGCGGGTGCAGGCTTATTGTCGAGTGGTGTGAAAAGAGGGGATAGAATCGGTATTATTTCCGATAACCGGAAAGAATGGCAGCAGATTGATATGGGCATTCTTTCTATAGGAGCAATTGATGTTCCCCGCGGCTGTGACGCATCCCCGAAGGATCTTGAATATATTTTATCTTTTTCCGAATCTTCTGTTGTTGTAACAGAGAATTCGACCCAGGTTAGAAAAATTCTAAATATAAAATCAAAGCTTCCCGATTTAAAGAAAATAATTTATTTTACTGCTTTGAATCAGGCTGAAATCGAAAAGGCAAAAGAATGTTCTGTAGAGCTGATAGATTTCAATGATATCCTGAGCAGAGGTAAAGTTTTTCGACTGAATAATCCGGGTCTTATTGAAGCAGAGGTTGACAAAGGGCAAAAAAACGATATTGCCGGTATAATATTTACTTCAGGAACAACAGGCCAGCCTAAAGGGGTCATGATAACGCATGGAAATTTTATTACACAACTGGATGAACTTGATGAGCGAATTTATATAAATCCTGGAGAACGTGCACTTTGTGTATTACCGGTCTGGCATGTATTTGAACGGCTTTGCGAATATGTAATTATGAATCAGGCAGGTGTTATCTGTTATTCGAAGCCGGTTGGAAGTATTCTGCTTGCTGATTTTCAAAAGCTCAATCCGCAGCTCATGCCCGCTGTTCCCCGTGTGTTTGAGGCCGTTTATGACGGTGTGAACAGGACCATGCGTAAAACGGGTGGACTTGTTTACGCACTTTATAAATTTTTTGTGGCGGTGGCTATTCTTCACAGCAGAATAGACAGAAAATTGTTCAGAAAAAATGCAAGATTTGGACCCGATCACTTGATTTTCTGGTGGATTGTTTTGGTTCTGCCATGGCTTGCTCTTTATCCTTTGAAACTATTGGGAAACGCACTTGTATTTACAAAAATTCGGGCGAAGCTCGGTAATTCTTTCAGAGCCGGTATTTCCGGAGGCGGTGCATTACCTCCGGCTATCGATGAATTTTTCTGGGCTGTCGGAATTAAAGTTGTTGAGGGGTACGGCCTTACGGAGACAGCGCCGGTTGTTTCTGTGCGTCCGATTGCAGCTCCGATATTTGGAACGGTCGGATCTCCCATCAGAGGAGTTCAAGCCCGTGTCGTAGATCAAAACGGCATCGTTTTGGGACGGGCGCGGCAAGGTGCGCTTCAGATCAAAGGCGGAACTGTTATGAAAGGCTATTACCGGCGTGACGATCTGACAGAAAAAGTTATGACGATCGACGGATGGTTCGACACCGGAGATATAGCGATGTTTACGCTTAATGATGAAATAGTCCTGAAGGGTCGTTTAAAAGATACTATTGTACTCCGCGGTGGTGAAAACGTTGAACCGCTTCCCATAGAAATGAAATTGAATGCTTCGCGATTCGTCAATGCTTCCTGTGTTCTTGGACAGGACCAACGATATCTGGCGGCACTTATAGTTCCGCAGGCAGAAGAAATTAAAAATTATGCTGCAGAAAACGGTATTCAATATGCCGATTATGATGATTTACTTAGAAATGAAGAAATTCAAAAACTGTTTGAGGGAGAAATTTCAGGTGCCATAAATGCAAAAAACGGTTTTAAAATGTTTGAACGAATTAATAAATTTACTTTGATAAAAAAAGAATTTGAGGTCGGTGTAGAACTCTCCGCCAAGCAGGAGATGATGCGCTACCGGCTGAATGAGATCTACAAAGATAAAATAGCTGCTATGTTTGAATAGCTGTTAAGCCCAGCTTTTTACTATAAGACGAACCAGCGAAATAAAAGGATCTTTGACCTTTTCTCCGGTTTCAAGAACTTCTTTATGGTTCAGTGGTTGATCAAGAATTCCTGCAGCCATGTTGGTAAGGCAGGAAATCCCTAATAAATTCATATGCATCTGACCTGCTGCAATGGCTTCCGGAACCGTTGACATACCAACTGCGTCTGCTCCGCAGAATCTTGCAAATTTTACTTCTGCCGGAGTCTCGAATGACGGGCCGGTGAATAGTTGGTAAACACCTTTTCGAAGCGTTATTCCAAGCTTTTGACCACAATCTGTTGCAAGTTTTTGGAGATCTTTGCTCCATACATGGCTCATATCGAAAAATCTGTCTCCTAACTCGTCACAATTCGGCCCTCGCATAGGATTTTCCGATGAAAGTTTTATATGATCGGTGATGATCATAAGATCGCCTGGGTGCCATGCAGTATTCACGCAACCTGCTGCATTTGTTAAGAGCAGATTTTTTATTCCGAGCAGTTTCATTACCTGAATAGGGAAAACTACCTGATCCATTCCATATCCTTCATAATAATGAAAACGACCCTGCATGCAGAGTACTTTTTTATTTTCAAGCATACCGATAACCAGCCGGCCTTTATGACCGGGAACCGTTGACAGTGGAAAATGTGGAATTTCTTTGTACGGTATATAAATAGCATCGGTTATTTGATCTCCTAAATCACCGAGCCCGCTTCCGAGTACCATTCCGAGATGGATAGGATCGTTCCCTGCTTTCGTGCATATATAGTCGGCAGCAGCCGTCAATTTTTTGTATAGATTTTCCATAAAAACTCCTGTAAAACGAAACGGTCAGGCGGAACTTGTCCGCAGCTTATGGCGAGAATAATGAAGATTACACAATTTATGTTCTCTTCAGTACTTTTTTTGCAAAAAAAAGTACTGATTCAGGACTGAATCAGTACCGCATAATTGAGAAAACTTTTAGAAAGGAACACCGTCATTTAACGGTGCCGCTGAATGCTTCGAGAACAACATAAGTGCAATAAGCGTGACTACATACGGGAAAACCTTAAACAGGACGGGCGGTATCGTTCCCAGAGACGGTATTACCTGGGAAACATTTGCGACAGTCATTGCAAAACCAAAGAAGAATGTAGCGCCGAGAATACCGAGCGGTTTCCACTGCCCGAATATCATAGCTGCTATGGCAAGAAATCCAAGTCCCGCAACTGTTCCGTTAAATTCTCCGCTATAGGTGATAAGCATTACGGCGCCGCCTAATCCGGACAAAGCTCCGCTCATGAGAACTCCGAAATATCGCATTTTATAAACGTTTACGCCAGCACTCTGTACAGCAGAAGGAAATTCACCGCAAGCCCGGAGTCTGAGCCCGAACGAGGTTTTGTACAAGAGCCAGAAGGAAGCTCCCCACACTGCAAGTACAAGCCATGTAGACCAGTATGACTGGCTGAAGAGAAGCGGTCCGAGAACCGGAATTTTTGAGAATACCGGAATGTCACGGCGTACAATTCCCATCAGAATTGAAATATTACCACTCCCGCTTATTACTCGCGCCAGATATAAGGTAAGCGCAGAAGCAAGCATATTAATTGCTGTCCCGGAGATTACCTGGTCAGCTTTCAGATTTATTGAGGCAAATGCGTGAAGTAAGGAAAAAAGAGCACCGAAAACTATTGCGGCGGTAATTCCAAGCCACAGACAAGCCGTATGACCGACAATATTCTGTGTCAGTTTAATAATAAGCGCACTGGAAAAGTATCCGACAAGCATCAGTCCTTCAAGCCCGAGGTTTGTGACGCCTGAACGTTCACTGTAAAGTCCACCCAAACTTACCGCCAGCAGCGGAATCGTATATGCGATTACATAAGGGAAAATTCTTGTCAATGTTACCCACATATTACTTTCCCTCCTTTTGTTCGATAGTTTTATTTTTTTCTTCAGCTTTAAGATATTGCCGATGGAACAGAGTATTCCAGAATTTTTCAAATAAAATACTGGTAGCGGTAAAGTAAATGATTACGGCTATAATCGTATCTGCAATTGCCGGCGGAACATTGGTCATAGCATTCATAAATCCTTTGCCTGACTGGAGAATTCCGAAGAACAGTGCGCTGAGTGCAACGCCGACCGGCTGGTTAGCTCCTAGTAACGCAACTGCTATTCCGTCAAAACCTTGTGACGGCATAACACCTATCTGCATGTTTAAAGAATAACCGGTATAATAAACGAGCCCTGCAAGACCTGCAATTCCTCCTGAAATCATCATCGAAAGGACAACATCTTTATTTACTGAAATACCGGCATATTCTGCGCAGAATCTGTTTGCACCGACTGCTTTTAGTTCAAAGCCGAGCGTCGTTTTGTCCAGTAAAAATTTAATAAGAAGAACCGTTACGATACCGATGAAAAGTCCCATGCTGATATAGTCGGATCCGTTGAATAGTTTTGTCAGCCATCCCAACCGGAGTGAATGATTCAAAGTGATAGAGGAACTTTCCGTTTCAAGAGACGGACCTTTCAGATAAGCCGGAACAAAATAAAAGACGATCCAGTAGGCGGTCCAGTTCATCATGATCGTTGATACAACCTCATGTACGTTGAATTTAGCTTTCAGAAAGCCCGGTATTATACCCCAGATTGCACCACCCAGCAGAGCTGATAGAATAAGTATAGGAATATAGATTGGATACGGAAGATTGACAAAGTGGCCAACAATCGTGGCACAAAGTCCGCCTGCCAGCATCTGTCCGGAGCAACCTATATTAAAGAGCCCTGTTTTCATTGCAAAGGCAAATGATAATCCTGCAAATAATAACGTCGTTGCTGTTGCCAGAGAATTTCCGAGACGCTCCATATTCATGAGGCTGCCTTTGAACAGGTATAAATATCCTGCAAAGGGATTTTCCCCGATTACAGCCATCAAGATTCCACCTGCCAGTAAACCCAAAAGGACTGCACTGAATGCTACAAGAAACGGACTTGTCTTTTTTTCCTGTTTTATCATTTCTTGGTCTCCTTACTTGTGATACCGGCCATCATGAGACCGACTGCGTGTTCGTCTGTTTCAGAGGTCTTAACGATGTTCATAAGTTCTCCGCTGCTGACGACAGCAATTGAATCAGAAAGATTAAAAATTTCATCAAGTTCAAGCGAGACAAGAAGAACAGCATTTCCTGCATCACGATGTGCTACAATCTGCTTGTGGATATATTCTATTGCACCGACATCAAGGCCTCGAGTGGGTTGCACAGCTATAAGTAATTTAGGGTCTGCGGTTATTTCTCTCCCGACAATTGCTTTCTGTTTGTTTCCGCCTGACAGTTTTCCGGCCTGGGCATTAATTCCAAGACCGCCTCTGACATCGAATTTTTCGACTACATCTTTTGCATATTTTGCCATGTAATCTTTATTCAGTATTCCGTTGTGGCTGAAGGGTTCATGATAGTATTCTTTTATCGAAATGTTATCTATGAGAGAAGATGAAAGAACAAGTCCGTGTTTCTGTCTGTCTTCAGGAATATGACCGATACCGGCTTCATTACGATCTCTGATAGGTAAGTTTGTTATGTCTTTGCCACTAATAAGAACTTTTCCGCTTTCAATAGGTCTTAATCCTGTGATAGCTTCGATAAGTTCTGTTTGTCCGTTCCCGTCTACCCCGGCGAGACCGATGATTTCACCTTCATGTATAGTGAGATTAAAATGTTTAAGTCCGAGGACTTTTTTCGAATTCATGACGCAAAGATCTTTTACTTCAAGAACAGGTTTTCCCGGTTGTGCCGGTCTTTTTTCGACTTTAAAATTAACCTGTCTTCCAACCATCAGTGCTGCCATTTCTTCTTCACTCGTCGTTGCAACATCGACGACTTTAATCATTTTTCCACGTCGTATAATGGTACAACGCTTTGCGACTGCTTTTATTTCGTCGAGTTTATGAGTAATAAGAATAATTGATTTGCCTTCTTGTGCAAGGTTTTTCATTATCTGCATAAGATCATCGATTTCTTGCGGTGTAAGAACAGCAGTCGGTTCGTCAAATATAAGAATATCAGCATTACGGTACAACATTTTAAGGATTTCGACGCGTTGCTGCATGCCGACTGATATATCTTCGATAATCATGTCCGGATCAATATCCAGCTCGTATTTTTTGCTTAATTCACGTATCTTTTCCGAGGCGGCTTTCTCATCAAGAATAAAGCTTCCCTCTTTTCCGAGTATAATATTTTCTGTAACGGTAAAATTATGAATTAACTGAAAATGTTGATGAACCATTCCGATTCCGAGATCGTTAGCATCGTTCGGGTTTGTTATGGTAACTTCTTTTCCACGGATTCTTATAATTCCGCGATCAGGATGGTACAGACCGAAAAGAATACTCATCAGAGTCGATTTTCCGGCTCCGTTTTCTCCCAATATTGCGTGAATTTCACCTTGTTCTACCTTTAATGTAATGTCATCGTTTGCAACTACACCAGGGAACTCTTTGCGAATATTCAACATTTCTATAACATTATTCACAGTGGTTTCTCTTTTTGCTTTTATAGATTCCTGAAAAAGGATATGGTTTCCAGAATATAAAAAGACTTGTTTTTAGTCTATAAGGGCCACCAATATTGGTGGCCCTTATAGCTGAAGGACGATGTTACGTTGAATAACACCTGTCCTGCTATAATTTATTTGATGAGTCCGTCACCACTAGCTGCAACAGTAATTGTTCCTGCTTTAAGAGCGTCCATAGCTTTGGCAGCTGCATCTTTGGCAGCTTGTGAAAGATTCGGGTTTTCTTCAGGAATACCGATACCATCATTTTTTGCATCAAGACGGAGAATTTGTCCGCCCGGGAACGTACCAGCAAGTTCTGCTTTTATCATATCGTAAGAAGCCCGGTCAAGATATTTCATAGCGGAAGTAAGAATAACGCTTTTCCCTGAAGGGAGCATACCATCGTTATACTGATCGACATCAACACCGACAACCCAGACATCCTTTCCTGCTGTTACACGGTTTTTTGCTTCATTGATAACACCGACACCGACACCGCCTGCTGCTGCGAATATTACCTTTACACCTTTATCATACATAGAAGCTGCAAGCTGCTGTCCGGCTGCAACGTCGTTAAAGGTTCCCTGATAAATATCATTTTCCGGTTTGATAGAAATATTTGTTCCGAGGTTCGCATTAGCATATTTTATACCTTGCTGCCAGCCCCAGTTATATTTCTGTACTGCAGGAATTTCCATTCCACCGATGAATCCGAATTCCGCCTTTTTCATTTCAACGGCAGCGGCAACACCGGCAACAAATCCTGATTCCTGCTCAGACCAGTA
>JALCCK010000041.1 GCA_022640795.1 Treponema sp. | reverse complement strand
TTGCAAACAGAAACGGCAAATGCATCCATCGAAAGTCCTATTGCTATAAGAAAAAGTTCGAAGAAAGTCATATACCCCCGCTTCTTATACTATGCGATAGTACTATACACTAAATCGGTTCATACTACCAGTATAAACATTTTTGATAAAAAAAATCCGGCGGAACATTCCGCCGGATTTACTGACTCAGCAGTTTTTAATACATACCACCCATTCCACCCTGAGGTGCGGCCGGAGCCGGAGCCGGAGGTTCAGGAATATCAGTAACAGCGCATTCTGTAGTCAGCAATGTACCGGCTATGGATGCAGCATTCTTGAGTGCCGTACAGGTAACTTTCGCAGGATCAATAATACCCGCTTCCATCATGTTCTTCCATTCTGCTTTGGCAGCATCAAAACCGATACCTTTCTTTTCAGTTTTTGCTTTATCGGCAATTACCGCACCATCAAGTCCCGCATTATCTGCGATCTGGCGGATCGGTTCTTCAAGGGCACGCATAACAATTTTATAGCCGACTTTTTCATCATCAGTAAGATCGGCGGGAATAGTCTCCAGAACTTTTGCAGCCTCGATAAGAGCAAGACCGCCGCCGGAAACAACACCTTCTTCAAGAGCTGCACGAGTTGCAGCGATAGTATCCTCGACACGGAATTTTTTCTCTTTCATTTCAGTTTCGGTTGTAGCTCCGACATTGATGACGGCAACACCGCCTGAAAGTTTTGCAAGCCGTTTCTGAAGCTGTTCCTTATCGTAGCTTGAAGTCGATTTTTCAATCTGATGTTTGATCTCTTCAACACGTTCGGTAATAGCTTTCTTTTCACCTTCTCCACCAACAATAGTCGTATTATCTTTGTCTATCTTTACTGTTTTTGCTCTTCCAAGCATACTAATGTCTGCAGATTCAAGCTTAAGTCCGACTTCTTCGGAAATGACCTGACCGCCAGTCATAATAGCGATATCCTGCAGCATATCTTTTCTGCGATCTCCGAATCCCGGAGCTTTCACGGCACAGCATTTTATAGTACCACGAATTGTGTTCAGAACGAGTGTCGTCAGCGCTTCGCCGTCTACATCTTCTGCTATAATGATAAGTGCTCTGCCTTCGTTCGCTATTTTTTCGAGCAGCGGAAGAAGATCTTTCATTGCAGATATTTTCTTATCATAAATCAGGATATACGGATCATCAAAATCGGCTTCCATTCTTTCACGATCCGTTACAAAATAGGAGGAAATATAACCGCGGTCAAACTGCATACCTTCTACGGTATCTACAGTCATTTCCATATTCTTTGCTTCTTCAACAGTGATGACGCCATCTTTTCCGACCTTTTCTATAGCGTCGGCAAGGAGTTTTCCGATTTCAGGATCATTATTTGCAGAAATAGTAGCAATATTGGTTACATCATCTGCACCCTTAACCGGTTTTGCATTTTTACGTATTTCTTCTACAGCTTTTACGACAGCCTTATCCATGCCGCGTTTTATTTCAATCGGCGTCATTCCGGCAGCTACTGATTTAAGGCCTTCCCGAACAAGAGCATAAGCAAGGACGGTTGCCGTCGTTGTACCATCACCAGCATCATCATTGGTTTTTGATGCGACTTCTTTTACGAACTGTGCGCCCATGTTTTCATAAGGGTCCTCAAGTTCGATCTCTTTTGCAACTGTTACACCATCTTTTGTGATCGTCGGTGCACCGTATTTTTTATCAAGCATAACCATACGGCCGCACGGTCCCAGAGTGGTTTTTACCGCCTGGGAAATCTGTTCAACTCCAGACAGCAATTTCTTGCGTGCATCTTCGCTAAACAACAACTGTTTTGCCATTTTCTTATAACTCCTTCATATTTATAGTCCGAGTATCTCTTTTATGCTATACTCGAATGTGTTTTAACTTTATCTTCTAAGATAGTAAAAAAAAAACCAAATGGCAACAAAAATCTTTCAACTTTTCAAGGAGACCTGATAATTGAACGGGAGTTTCAATTATCAGGCGGCAGTCTGTATAAGGTTCGGACTGCCCGTGCCGCCATCAGTGGCGAACAGACTCCGCCCGACCTTTTACAGGAGAAACGTTATGGATACAGTCAGATGGGGCATAGTAGCGCCGGGAACTATTGCAGCAAAATTTGCGGAAGCATTGAATAAAACAGAAAAAAACGTTTGTGCTGCCGTCGCATCCCGTACAAAAGAAAAAGCACAGCAATTTGCTGAAAAATGGAATTTCAAAAAAGCATATGGTTCCTATACGGAACTTTTCGCAGATCCCGAAATTGATATCGTGTATATTTCCAGTCCTCATGTGAATCATGCAGAACTTTCGATAGCAGCCATGAAAGCGGGAAAATCCGTTTTATGTGAAAAACCTGCTGCCGTAAATGCAATTGAATTCAGAAAAGTACAAAATTGCGCAAAAGAAACCGGCTGCTTTTTTATGGAAGCTATGTGGATGCTCTTTAATCCGACAATTCGGCTGGCAGTCGATTATATACAAAAAGGGAAAATTGGAAAATTGCGACATATTATGGCAAATTTCTGTTTTATACCGGAATTTAATCCCGAAAAACGGTTGTTCAATCCTGCTCTCGCCGGAGGTGCCTTACTCGACGTAGGAATTTATCCGATTACCTTCGCAATGAGGACGGCTGCTGCACCAGTACATAAAAACCTTCTTACACCCGAAGCATTCAGCAGCGCTGCACGGCTCGGAAATAAAGGTCATCCAGAAAACAGCGGTATTGATTACTGGAATGCAGAAACATTTCTGTTCTCGAAAGGAAACGGGTCGGTGAACAATACAGTAAATTCTGCTGCAGATGCTGTAACAGCGGAACTGACATCTTCAATCGATTCAGCGTTCGGAAGTCATGCAGACGATGCGCTGCTGTTCGGTACGGAAGGAACCATTTTGCTGCCAAAGTTCTGGATGGCGCAGGAATTCATTCTTTCAGATTCGGCCGGTCATGAGTGTGAAAAAACTAAACGACCATTTCGGGTCAATGGATATGAATATGAAATAGAAGCGGTAACAGACTGCCTTATAAAAGAAGACCAGGAATGCCGGCAGCACACTATTGCTGACACGCTGCAAGTCATCGAGGTACTCGACGCGGTCCGCCGCAGATGGAATATGATATATCCGTTTGAAAAACAGACGCAGGAATAAACATGGACGAAAACAGCAACAGTGAAATTATCATCTTTACCGACGGTGGTTGTAGCGGAAATCCGGGCCCCGGCGGCTGGGCAGCAGTAATTCTGGCTGATGGAAAAGAAATACAACTGAGTGGTGGAGCAGCACAAACGACAAATAACAGGATGGAACTTAGCGCTGCCATCTCAGCACTCGAAAACGTAGCCGGAAATCCGTGCATGAAAAATCGCGGCATCAGTATATACAGTGACAGTCAATATGTAAAAAACGGGATTACCGTCTGGATAAAAGGCTGGAAAGCGCGCGGATGGAAAACAGCAGATAAAAAACCAGTAAAAAATCAGGACCTGTGGCAGAAACTCGATCTGCTGGCAAATTCAACGGGAAAAACGGTTAGCTGGAAATGGGTAAAAGGACATGCGGGTATCAAATATAACGAGCTCTGCGATACGCTGTGCGGTAAAGAAATAGCAAAATTCAGCTGAGCAACTGCAGGAAATATAACTTTTTATACAAATTATACTATGTGAAAAAGTTATATTTTATTTCAGCAACAGTGGTTGTGCTGCTATTTTCCTCCTGTGCATATGTTACCAGTCTTTATACTGATACGTCCGTTACCTTTACGCTGCCGGCGTGGTCTCAGAAAATAATCCTTGATTACTGGCAGATCCGCTGGTGTTGTGCAGACGGCATAAAAATAAAAGAAATACCGCCGGGAACAGAAAAATTTTCCCTGATGCTTCCTGAAAATCTTGCAGCGGCGGTTATTGTCCAGCCGGTAACAAAAAACTATGCAGCCTTTTTCAGGCCGGCAGGGTGCATTTATCCGGAAAATACCGTCAGTACCTGGACAGACGGATTTGCCGCAACGATTCTCTACAGACTTCTGTCAGCAGACTCCGGGAATCTTTCTGCACGGGCATATTCTTTTTCCCGTTTCAACTGGACACGATTTCTCGCTGAAATACGGCAGAAAGAAAAAGAATCTGTTGCCCGGCTGGAAGCCGCAGCAGAAAATACCGTGGATGAAACGACAGTCGGGCAGAAAACGTTTTATAATCCGTGGAACCTGAATGCGGAAAAAATTCTTTCGGAAATAACTGCTAAAACATTTACTGTTTACGATTTAAATTTGAGTGCCCGGGAAATTTGCAGTATCCCCGTAACCGAACTCTTTTCAGGAATAAATGCAACGGATGCCGTTATCTCCACCTACCTGCCGGAAAATACGATTGTAAAAAAATATGATATCATAACGCTCAGAAAACCGACTAGGGAACCTGCGGTATTTCTGCTGTTTCCCGATACGTTTGAAATACTTTCGGTTAATAAAAACGGAATTGTTTCACTTGTCAGAAGTGAATTGCCGATATAAACTAATATAGATGAGATATGTACGACAAAAATTTTCCGTAAAAAAAACAGTTATTGAGCTCGTCGGTCTTATTATGATCAGTGCAGTCAGCGCGTGTAAAACCAAAACTACTGATACGGTGAATGCAGCACCGATTGGGCAGCTTTCCATACCTGCTGTAACACATCAGTGGTATTGCTTTTCAAAAGACTGCTTTGAACCGGTTGATCTTCCGGAGTATGCTCCTGCGGTCATTGAAAAACCATGGACAGAATCAATCCATATTTCTGCTGCAGGAACGGAAGCAGACAGCTATCAGGGAAAAATTCCTTCTTCATATGCAGTCGTAAACAGGCTCGGAGTTCTTATGTTTCAGGGCAAGACCGTAAAACTCTTTACTGACCCGGAGCTTTTTGATAAAAACACGGTCGGAGGACTTGTTTTTTGTAATAATATCCCTGTCTATTCTTTCTATAGGAGCAATCTTTTCAATAAGTCGGCAGAAACAGAAAAACAGCATCCGTTCCTTGTTCAGTTCCGGAGCGACACAACTCTTTCATATCCGATTATAAGTTACAAAAATCTGGGGCTTTCGGATACGGCTGAAATCTCAGATTTTTTCTGGGACGGGACATCGTGGAGCTGCGGTGTAAAAAGTTTAACGGATACAGCCGCTGATGCAAAAATAAAATTTTCATATATACGATGGGAAACCTCAACATCGCTGCTTTCGCTTTCTCCGGAAACTACCGGAGAGGCCCTTCAAACAACCTCAATATCACAAGATGAATATCGGACACTGCTGAGACCCCAAAATTTTTCTGCCGCGCCGGAACGTTTAAAAAAACTGCTGGAAACACTGCCCGTACACCTGCCGTTTGTACTTACCTGTACAACAACGGGCGGCAGCTCTCCGATCGTTTTTGAAAGAGGCCATGCGTCGGAACAAGCTCAGACAGTAACCGGAACAGCCTGTATTGCCGATACGTGGACTGCGGCTGTATTTTCCGACGGAACCGTATACATAAACGGAGCCCTTTACAATCACCCAATCCTCAAAAATGGAGCAACCAGTGCTTTTTTACTGCCCAAGCTCCCTGAAGGATTCGTATATAAAAGTTTCGGTATTTCAGATGCAACAATGTTTGTCAGCTGGGAACAGACAGACTTCTATAAGATCGGAAAAAGCGGATTCATAACTATAGATTTAGACAAAGTCCTTTATGGAGGGAAACAATGAGAGAACTATCCAGCAGTATTATCGTCCTCGTTATTTTCTTTTTTCCGCTTACAGCCGGAAAAGCATTCAGTACGACGAACGCGGGACAGGCCGGAACCGTAGTAACGTCGGAAACGGATAAAAGGACAGAAACACCGGTGAAACAGCCGGCAGGAATCACACTATTTTTCACATTCGGGCCCAATTTACTTATCAATACCGAAAGTTCCACAACAAGCGCTCCGTCACCGATAATGTATTCGCTCGGGATCGGTCTCCAGTGGCCTGATACTTCGTTTGTTTCTTTCCAGCCGGAAATCTCATTTTTTACCAATTATTATTTATGGGACGGGAAAAATGCGCTGCCTGCAGAAATTGAAAACAGGACGGCACTTGTTCTCTCAGCAATGATAGATCTTCCGGCTGTTATGTCATTCAGATATAACGAAAATACTTTTCAGGCAGGGCTCGGTACAGGAGTTTTAGTCCGCTACGGTATACTTCCGGCAGGAGTGTCAGGCTCAGATTCAGGGACTACCGGCAGTGCTTCAGGCGATATAGATAAAATAAACGAATGGTTCTGGAATGATTTCCGTTATCTCTACCCTGAACTGTTGGGAAGCTGGACTTATCGAATAAACGATAAAACAGAAGCCGGAATTGAAGCACACTGCTATATATCACTCGGATCGCTGATTAACGGGAAGCTGTTTGATGCTGCAATTTTTTCGCTTGCAGCAAAAATTGCATTCTAAACTAAACGGTATTTTATTGCAGACGGAAAATACCGTTTTTATCTAGATTTTTATTCCATTCTGGACGATAATAGAACACATGGCTGATTCCAATTCTTTTCTAAATGCGTTAACGCAGTCTCTTGAACAAAAAACTCAGTGGTTTGATACAACAAAAATGCCTGAGATTTTAAATCATTATCGACTGCTGCATACCTGTGTTAAGAACCTTTACGAAGTGCTTGTCGAAAAATCTCTGATAACTGAAGATCCGTATAAACATGACAAGAAAATATCCGACATAGTCGCTCCTGCAGATACTCCGTTTAATGATAACGAACGGTCTCTGACAATGGGAACTCGTTTTTCTGATTATGAAAGTATGATTGATTTTCTTTGTAACTATTATAAATTTTCTGTCATGAATTTAACGATTGAAAATATAAAAAAATTAGTTGCTCTGAACGCTTCGTTCGGCTGGAGTACGATGTCAATGAATAGTTCCAAGCCGAACACACGGGCCCTGTCTGTACTTCTCAATGATGCACGAAAAGGTGCAAGTTCAATGACGGTCAGTCTGATAAACGACAGTATTACAAAATGTGCCCAGTCAGTTAAAGCTATTAATGGGGTTCTCAAGGACGTTACAGATCTTCAACGGGAAGTCTACAAAGGAAGTATACGAAAAAATCTTTTCTACCATCCGGAATTTAATTCGAAAAAAGCCGAGCAGTCACCGGAAGGGGAACAGCAGGAAATAAAAAGACTCTATCCGGCGGTCATGGGGAAAAGTCCCTATTATGGATATCTCATTGATGAAATCATAAAAGAAGATCATGCCTCCGATAAAGAGAAGCGCAGGACAGAGCTGCTTGCAAAGCTGACGATAGTATCAACTACCGAAAAAAAACAAAAACAGAAGATTGATATAAAAGAAATCATAATGGAGTCAATCAGAATCCTCGGAGGATCATCATCGCAGCTTGATGTTGTTGTAAAAAAAATGGAAGAAAACCATGATATTCTGGAAGCAGAACAAAACAGTTTCTTCGATAAACTCGGTAAAATACTGCGCAAAGCCTTCAATATTCCCGATCCGCCTGTTACCTACGAAATAATAATTACGGATCCGGTAACGCAGACACAACAGCGAAAAAATATAGATTATCGTGAATTTCTTTCAGCGCTGGTAAAACGTTCCCGATCGTATGCAGGTTTTTCAATAACAAAAAGTCCGGGATACAAGCATATCGAATCTTACTCTAATGAAAAAATACTCGATTTTGTTAACAAACAGCTGAGTGAATGTCAACAGCTGCTGATAACATTATCCGGAATTGATGATTTCTTTAAGAATTCTTCGCAACCGGAAGATGCATCAAAAATAAAAGGTTTGAAAATGGAAATTTCTTCGCTCAAGAATACGATCGTTAAGGCAAATCAGAAACGAGCCGAATATACTTCATACCTTCAGGAAGAAGAACAAATGAAAAAATTAGGAATTACCGATGGCGAATAGTGTACTGAAAAAAACGATATTTTTAACTGCTGCGGTATTTTTTTCAGTCTGCACAGTCTTGCCGGCGCAGGATGATGAAAACAGCCAGATATTCACCATAATTGATAATGTACATGATTATGATCTGGATCCGCATACAGCATCATATAGTTCCGAAGCGCAGATTCTGATAAATGTATATGAAGGCCTTTTTTCGTATAATCCTTCAACACTTGAACCGCGTGAAGCACTCGTCGCAGATTATCATCTTTCACGGGATAAAAAAAGATGGACATTCATGTTGCGGGAAGGAATAAAATTCAGCAACGGGGATCCTATAACAGCAGACGCCATAAAGGAATCATGGCTCAATCTGTTGGCAACCCCGAATGCACCGTACGCATCACTGTTCGATATGGTGAAAGGCGCCCAGGAATACAGAACAGGGAACGTCCCCCGATCCGCTGTCGGCATCAAGGCTATGGATGATGTAACCCTGGTTTTACTTCTGAATACCCCGGCCTCGTATCTTCCCCGCCTGTTATGCCATCACGCCTTTGCGGCGGTTTCTTCAAAAGGGAAAAATATAGCGAGCGGTGCTTATATTATTGCAAAACGGGAAAACGGAAATCTCACTTTATTAAAGAATCCCCAGTACTGGGATGCGCAGAACGTAAAAATTCCTGAAATACATATACTGCAGTCGGATGATATAGAGAAAAATACCTATCTTTTCAATACCGGAAAGGCTGACTGGGTTACCGGAAATTTAGATATAAACAAGGTGCTGTTAAACGACGCCATACAAATACATGCGGAATTCGGAACACAGTATCTTTTTTTCAAGTGTTCTGAATCACCATGGACAAATTCGGAATTCAGGAATGCGCTGCTTGCAGCTGTTCCATGGGATACGCTGCGGGCCGGTATGCCGGTCCCGGCGACGACACTCGTCTATCCGATCAACGGCTATCCTGCCGTAACAGGTCTCTATTATACTGATAAGTATGAAGCAGAGGATCTTATGTCAGAGGCCCGACAAAAAGAAGGGCTGTCCAAAGATAAAAAAATCGTACTCACTTTTGCGATTTCCGATATCGAATATATGAAAAAAGAAGCGCAAATACTTAAAGATGCATGGGCACCGCTGGGGATTGATCTTCAAATTAAAACCATTCCTGCCGATCAGTATCTTTCAACTATTTCCGACGAAAACGCAGATTTGTTTTCTTATACATGGATAGGAGATTTTGCAGATCCGCTGGCTTTTCTTGAACTGTTCCGTACAGGTTCCACACTTAACCCCGGCAAATGGTCAAATCCGCAATTTGATGAATTTTTAAAAGAGGCGGCCTTTGAAAATTCCGATACTGAACACATGAAACTTCTGGCAAAAGCTGAACAACTGCTTCTTGACGATGGTGTTGTCCTCCCCATTTCTCATCCAGTCAGCCTGAACGTAATAGATCTGAACAGAGTCGGAGGATGGGATGCTAATTCGTTTGACATACACCCGTTCAAATATTTGCATCTGACGGAACGGCAGAGTGAAGTGCCAAATATTGTCATGAGATGACATTCTGCTGTTTCAATGCCTTTTTTACCGGACTGTAAAATACCGCTGCCCTTCACAAAGAATTCTTTTCTGTATATAATAATAAAATATACAGGACGAAGGTCTCAATTTCCGCCCTGTCCAAATTCATTCATTCTTACAGAGGAAAATCTCCATGGTTATTTTAACATTGAACTGCGGCAGTTCATCTGCCAAATATCAAGTATACGATTGGGACAACAAAGAAGTTCTTGCAAATGGTACCGTAGAGCGAGTCGGTCAGGACGGATCTCTCATAACCCATAAAGTCGGTAAAGAAAAAAGTGTAATTAAAAGTCCCTGCCCTACTCATAAAGAAGCTATAGAACTTATCATGGGAACCATTACTGATCCGAAAATAGGTGTCATAAAGGATATGAGTGTTGTCAAAGCCGTCGGACACCGGGTCCTTCACGGTGGGGATAAATTTACAAAATCCGTTATCATAACACCGGAAGTCCTGGATACGTTCCGGTCCGTTCAGGATCTCGGACCGCTTCACAATCCTGCCAATATCATGGGTATCGAAGCAGCTCAGAAAGTACTCCCGAACGTTCCTCATTGTGCAATTATCGATACAGCCTGGCACCAGACAATGCCCGATTTTGCCTATATGTATGCTATACCCCGCGAATGGTATACAAAATATCATGCACGCCGTTATGGATTTCACGGAACATCTTTCCTCTATACCTCAAAAAGGGCGTCAGTCTTACTCCATAAAAAGCCTTCAGATACAAATCTGATCATCTGCCATATAGGAAATGGTTCATCAATGTGCGCGGTCAAAAACGGCTGCTGCTATGATACAACAATGGGAATCACTCCGCTTGAAGGACTTATAATGGGAACGAGATGCGGCGATCTTGACCCCGCCCTTCCGTTCTACATCATGCGAAAAACAGGAATGAGTGCTGACGACATGGATAAGTCGCTAAATAAAAAAAGCGGGCTTCTGGGAATTACAGAAAAGTACAGCGACCGCAGAGACATAGAAATTGAAGGCGCAAAAGGTGATGAACTGGCAAATCTTTCAATGTATATGGAAGCTTACCGGGTTCGCAAATATATCGGAGCATACATGGCGGCTGTAGGGCCGGTAGATGCGATAGTATTCACCGCCGGCGTAGGTGAACGATCTCCCATTATCCGTAAGCGTTCGCTTGAAGGGCTTGAATATATGGGAATAAAACTTGATCCGCAAAAAAACGAATATTCCTTTACCAGTAATGCTGAAACCTGTATAAGCGCTGCAGATTCCCCCACAAAGATCTTTGTTATTCCGACGGATGAAGAGCTGGTTATGACAGAAGATGCTTATGCCCTGATGAAAGGAACCTATGACGTTCATACAAAATTTACCTATAGCTTCCAGTCATCCGGCTATATCAATAAGGCTCGTGAGGAAGGCCTGAAAAAGGATCTGGAAAAAAGGCCCGGAATAGCAAAGGTCGTTGTACGACCGTAAATTTTACCTGCCGCTGCTGGTTCCGATAACAGGGACTGTCAGGGACAGAAAATCAAAATACGTTACGCATCAGGTATTATAGTTCAATATACCTGATGTTTTTTTGGCGGATGGCAGAAAAGCAATACGGAATTGTTTTTTCAGCGCATGCAGGTATGCAGTTTTATATTGCTGACAGTTTCGCCATCGCACAAGTGTTTTATAATCTCAAGTGAAAATTCTTCTGCTGCGCCCGCTCCACAGGCTGTTATAAGATGACCATCTACCACAATCTGTGTTCCTCTTTCGAGTATACTGCCCGCCATACAACGGTCGCGTTCTTCAGTATCGGGAATATATTTTTCAAGTTTTGTCTCCCAGCCGGGGTTACAGGTATATTTATGGTCCGCAAGCAGACCGGTCTGGGCAACAACAACAATAGGGGCCGCACATATCGCACAAACAAGCTTGTGAGCAGCGTAGATTTTCTTTATAAAATCAACCAGAAGCGTACATTTCCCAAGATTTTCGGATCCCGGCATTCCTCCGGGGATTATTATAGCATCAGGAAGGCCCCTGTCAGTGTCCGAAAGATACTCTGCCAGACTACAGTCTGCAATAACGGGAACTCCATGCGAACTTTTAACACGTAACGTCTCTGAATCATCAGGAATTTTAACAGTCTTTAAATCCACTTGAGCACGACGAAGGTAATCGACGGGACTTAACGCCTCTACTTCCTCAAAACCGGATGCAAGAAAAACAACAGCTGTTTTCATAAGTTTTTTCTCCTCAAAAACATTTAATAGCTTTATTATTACTTTAAAATATGATATTGTAAATATATATTCTGATGCAGGATATCCATATGAAACAAGTCTTAATAATCGATGCTTCTCCTCTTTTTAGGGAATTTTTAAAAGAAAAACTGACAGCAGAGCGTGTTGGCGTAGAAATTGTGCACGGAAGGAGAGATGCCTTTACAAAACTTATCTCATTGCTTCCTGATTTAGTCATTCTCGATATCAATGAAGATTTTGATGATCTTATTGATTTCCTGCAGAAAAAGCAAAAAGATCCTAATGCAAAATCCATTCCAATGATTATCGCCGGACCGCTTATCGCACGGGAAAAAGTTGCGACGCTCGGACAGTTTAATGTTGTAAAATATTTTACCAAGCCAATAAAATTCGACATATTCTTTGAATCAATCGGACGGATCCTACGAGCAGGATTTTCTATTGATGTAACGCCCTGTATGCTTGAAATTCATCTGAACCATAATATCATATTTATTGAAATAGCACAGGGACTCAACAGGGAAAAAATAGCACTTCTTAAATATAAATTATCCGAAATTATCGATACAAAAAGGTTGGAAAATCCAAAGATAATTCTTATGATGACGGATCTTTCGCTGAGTTTTATTGACTGCTCAAACCTGGAGCTTCTCTTCGATAACATCATCGCTGATGAACGAATACAGAAAAAAAACGTAAAAGTCCTTTCACTCGATAAATTTACCCGTGATATAATAGCCGGGCATCCACAATATACAGGCATCGAAGTTGTAACCAACTTATCGCATGTTTTAAATTCTCTGATCGACAGTGATCCGTCCGCAACCGTTACAGATATGATTTCGGATAGAATTCTTGCCTCGTCTGAAACAGATGCAGATCAGGGCTCTGTAGAAATGAGGTTCTATTCCGATTCCGGTGTTATTAATAAGGATGAAGATCACGGAACAATGCTTACCGTCGCTATTGTAGACGATGACGCAGTCATCAGAAGTATGTTAAAAGCTGCTTTTGCAACGATTGGGGCCGAATGCAAGCTTTTTGATTCAGGTTCTGAATTCATCAGCGCAAATAATAAATTCCGTTACGATCTTATAATTCTCGACATCTATATGCCCGGTATATCTGGTTTCGAAATTCTGAAAAAACTTCACCAGAATCCTGATTCTCCGCCCGTTATAATCTACTCACAGGCGACACAACGACAGGCCGTTATACAGGCTCTGAGTATGGGAGCAAAAAGTTATCTGGTAAAACCGCAAAAGCCGGAGGCTATTATTAATAAAGCAATAGAAGTTCTCCATGCCAAAATATAACGACATACCGAACAAGTATACTAAATTTCTGGCAAATACTCTTCACGAAATCCGAACACCTATTCAGACGATAATAGGTACGGTCGAGCTTCTTTCCGAAACACATCTTGATAACGAACAGACTGAATATGCCCGCCAGATCCAATTCAGCGCAGATGTACTTTTGTCGTTGGCAAACGACGTACTTGACTTTACAAAACTGCAGTCGCACAGTGTTCAGCTTGAGTCAATACCTTTTAACCCCGTCACGTTAACAGAACAAGTCATAGATCTCATCAGCATAGAAGGATTCAATAAGGGGCTAGAAATCGTAACAGACTTCGATAAATCAATTCCGCAGAATGTTACGGGCGACCCGACTCGTGTTCAGCAGATACTTTTGAATCTGGTAAAAAACGCTGTTAAATTCACCAGACATGGGTATATACATATCTCCCTTTCTTCTGGACAAAACGGAATGATTTTGTTCAAGGTTACCGACAGCGGTATCGGTATTGCTCCGGAAAACAGAAAAAATCTGTTTAACGACTTTTACCAAACAGATTCTTCGACGACGCGCATCTATGGCGGCAGCGGTCTTGGACTTTCAATATGCCGGCAGCTTGTAACAGCGATGAAGGGAGAAATAGGCGTTCGTCCCAACCCGTACGGCGGATCGATTTTCTGGTTTTCACTTCCGCTGACTCAAAGTGATTTTCCGGATACTCAGGCAGCTCCGGAGTTTCCAGACGATATAAAAATTTTACTTGTCGATGACAATAACCTTGCTCTGCGAAGTCTCAAATACAAACTAAACACTCTGGGTATTAAAAATATTACCACAGCATTCACCGGCGATGAAGCATTGCTTGATCTTCAATACGCTGCCCGTATCGGAGTTCCTTTTACAATAGCCTTTATAGATATGATAATGCCGGTTATGGACGGGTGGAGACTTGCTGCCGATATTACGGCGGACACTCATATTAACGGCACAAAATTATTTCTGGTCGTACCCGAAGGCCAAATGGGAGCCGAAGCGAAAATGAAAATCCTTAATTGGTTTAACGGGTACCTTTATAAACCAATTAAAATAAAAAAACTTATTGATACTTTAAAGAAAGCAATCAGAGAGCCGCTGGAACTTGAAAGTATGGAGGATGCCCATGATTCCGAACCGGATACGACCAGCATTCCGAAGAATACTGAAAAAGAAACTCAGACGGTAAAAGACAGCCAGCTGGCTGCCGGACATAAAATTCTGGTAGCGGAAGACCATCCGGTAAACAGAAAAATTGTTGTAACGTTTCTGCATAAATTCGGTGCAGAAGTCTTTGAAGCAGAAGACGGACAGGAAGCCGAAACGGTCGTAAAGCAGCATCCCGATATTGAGCTTATTTTTATGGACATTCAAATGCCGGTAAAAGATGGCATTGAAGCAACAAAAGATCTCAGGAAAAGTGGATACGAAGGAATCATTATTGCCTGTACAGCAAATAATAATACAGAAGACTTTGCCAATTATAAACAGATCGGAGTCAACGATATTATCGTAAAACCTTTCAAGAGTATTAGTATAAAGAATATTCTTGAAAAATGGAATGCAGTACTTCTTCTCCCTGCAGCAAAAAATATAGCACTCATAAATACTATTAATAAGGTCGCAGACGAATCATTCTGGGACGAAAAAGATTTTCTGGATACAATTGGTAACAACAGGGAGCTTGAAAAACAGCTCATACATGATTATCTTGTACAAACAGCAAAAATACTGCATACCATACATGAAAAACTGCCGGCTAACGATTTCGAGATACTGTCGAGGGCAGCTCATACGCTGCGCGGCAGTTCCGCCGCACTATCTGCAGGACGCCTGGCAGTATTCGGACAAGCTATGGAAGAAGCTGCTCAAAACAGAAACAGCATTTCTTTTAAAGAAAATCTAAAAAAATTCTATTTGGCTTTGGAAAAAGTAAAAATACTATTCAAAGCAAAATAGCTGCATAAAATAGTATAATCCGCAATAATGGGAGCATACATGAAAACAAACTATCATACACATACCTTATTTTGTGACGGAACTGAATCTGCGGAAGCTATGGTGAAAACAGCTATTGCCAAGGACTTTGATCTATTGGGTTTCTCCGGACACAGCATGTATCCGTTCGGTTCCCTCTGGCATATTGCACCTCGTGATCACGAACGATATGTTACTGAAATACGCCGGCTTGAAAAAAAATATAAAGCCGATATACAAATCTTACTCGGATTTGAAGCCGATTATATAAAAGGCGTATGCTGTCCCACCAGAAAAAATTTCTCAATTTTCAAACCGGATTATTTGATCGGATCCGTCCACTACATATATACGGAGAAAGGTTTTTTTACGGCAGATGGTTCTCCTGAAGAAGTTACAGAAGGTATACAGACGCTCTTTGACGGAAACAGCAGAGCGGCGGTATGCAGTTATTTCAACAATCAAAAAGAAATGCTGGAAAAAGGAGATTTCACCATCTGGGCACATCCCGATGTAATCCGAAAAAACAACGGGAAATTACAATTATTCTCTGAAACGGAAAAGTGGTATCAGGATGAGCTGTTATCCTGTGCTAAGGCTGCAAAAAAAGCCGGCGTAATTGCAGAAATAAATACCGGCCCTGTTTCCCGCGGATACTTTGACGGTTTTTATCCTTCCTCAAATTTTTTGGATATTCTGCATGAAAACGGAGTTCCTGTAACAATCTCTTCTGATGCCCACAGAGGCATCGATCTTGACCGGGCATTCGACAGAGCACTGCTGGCTGCAAAAAAAGCCGGCTATACTGAGATATCGCAGCTGGATTCGTCGGGGCGAACAGAAAATCACCCCTTATAAAAACAATCGTTTAATCGCAGGAACAGATTAAACGACACTGTATTTATCTATTACGACGTTCTTCTTTATTCTTGCATTCAATACATAAAAAAGCATAGGGAATAGCCTTAAGACGTTCTTCCGGTATCTCTTTGTTACACTTCAAACAGTGTCCGTATTTGTTCTGCTCAATCCGATCCAACGCATTATTTATCAGCTGAAGACGCTGTGCATCCTGCGCACCAAGTGAATCCATAAGATTTCCGTCAACAACATCTGAAGCGATGTCGACAACATCACCAGAATCAGCTGACTCAGAAAATTTCTTGTAATCATCATTCTGGCTCGCCAAGGAAGCTAGTATCTTCTTTTTCTGGGTAAGAAGCTTTTCCTTCATTTCTTCAATAAATTCTTTTTCCATTAATTGTACCCCATGTTGACAATTTTAATGTTTTGTACATACTAATATACGTGTTTACTTATAAAAAGACAACTTCTTTTTAAATTTTGTTTTATTGTGTGGAGGAAATGTGGCTAAAGAAGAAGCTATAGAAGTTGAAGGTATTGTAAAAGAAGCATTACCAAATACGATGTTCAGGGTTGAATTACAGAACGGACATATAATTATGGCACATCTTTCAGGAAAAATGCGCAAGCATTATATCAGGATCGTGCCTGGAGACAGCGTTAAAGTGGCTCTCTCACCCTATGACCTGAATCGCGGACGCATTATTTTCCGTCAGCGCTAGAAAGATTATCGTATAAAAAAAGGAACAGTAAGAAGTGTTGAACATCTTACGGTTCTTTTTTTTATTTATTCTGTTTCTTTTCAAAGATATACCGAAAAGCCTTTGCAACCCCCGTAGCTCCATTTATAATCGCTGCAATACATAAAAAGGGACCGAATGGTATTATAATAAACGAATATTGAAGAAAAAAGATACCGGCTAAGAAAAGCAGCCCTTTCTGTATCAGCATGCTCCAAGACTCACCTTTTGTAGGACTCCGGTGTGATTTATGCTCTGAAGACCAGGAGTACGTATATCTTTTATCAGTATTTTGTGAACCGTTTGCAAACCAATCCCAGAAATCTTCTCCACTGTTCTGATAGCTACCGTACCCGTTGTGTCCGTACGGATTCTGTGCAGCCTGTTGTCCTGAATAGTTTTCTGCAGAACCATACCGATCGTATTGTGAACGTTTCGTTTCATCTCCAAGAACGGAATAAGCTTCATTTATCTGCTTAAACTTATCTTCAGCAGCTTTGTCACCCGGATTACGATCCGGATGATATTTAAACGCCAAATTACGATAAGCCTTTTTTATTTCGTCTGCCGTTGCAGATTTTGAAATCCCCAATACCTGATATAAATCGTTCATTAAATCCTCTTACTGTATGCTAGTATAAAAATACTGCTTTATACTTCTAATTACAAGTAATAGTTTTTTTTATTACAAGAAAAATGGCAAAAATATGTTATTGCTTTATAATCACCCACGTCGCACCCGTCCCGCCGTGACGACGGTCAGGATGTCCAGATGTACCAAGCCGCTTATCATGTTCAATAAAAGATCTGACAGCATCACCCAATACCGGATCGGAACCGGTAGAATGATTACCCTTCCCATGAATCAGAAGAATTTTATGGTATCCCTTCTTACTGCACTCTGTAATAAATTGAGACAGCTTCTCTTCCGCTTCTTCCCGTGTCATCCCATGAAGGTCAAGCCGTGCCTCCGGATACAGTTCTTTTAAATATGCCCGGTTTCCCATCTTTCTCCGCTCTTCATATTCATCAGCAGCGGCATCCTTATCGATTGTACCATACCGGCGAAGCCAGAGTTCCATAGGATTTATCTTCTGACCAGACTGTTCCTGCATCATTCGATCATACCTATATCCCTGGCTGTGTGCTGCTTTTTCCTCAGCAGTAGGTGCATTGGCTTTTTTATGCGATTTCTGCTGCTTTGCAAGATTTTTTTCACTCCTGGCAGCGGTAAGTTGCTGTTCATCCCATTTCTCGAGAATATCACCAAAATTCATACTAAACCTCTATTCTGTATCCTTACTATCTTGCTATCAGCGAACAGGCAGAACAGTATCCTGTAAAACCCATCCCCCCATATTATTATACTCAATATACAACCAATCACCGGCAGTTTCCCGAATCCGTACTCTATTACCACCGCTCATCGGAGCCGATGCAGTAGCAACAGTCTCGGGTATAGGACTGAGAGAACCTCCGACAAAAATACCATAGTGTGCAGATACACGAACATAACTGATTACAAAACCAGCCGTTACAAAAAATGTTACTGAAAAAAACAGAATAGAAAGAAAAACTTTTCGTAAGAAGATACATAATACGGCTATGACCAGTGAAACGATAATGCAAACCAGCCAGATTTTTAAAAGCGGATAACTCGGTTCATCAGCTCCTGTGGTGAGGCCCGCCGACATCTCTGCTTTTTTACGTAGTTTTCTGCAGGTACTAAACGGGAGACTATGCCGTTCTTTTGAACGAAGTTCCGCTATATGTTTAAAATCCGTAACCGTACCAGTTATTTTATCTTTTTCTGCAGTCTTCGTATTATCTTCTGTAAAAGCATATGAAAAAAGACTCGAGGTTTCTTTGTTTTGATTTTCATCAGACGGTTGCGTTACCGGCTGTTGTACCGTAACGGTAAATACCGGCATTTTCAAATCAACACGGGACCCGTTATAAGCGGAAGCAGTCATCTGAATATCAGGCATTATATAGCTGCCAGGTTTCAGCGGCTGCCACTCAAATCTGACAACCGGAACGGCGTCGGGATTAAAGGCGGTACCACGTGGTTCACCTTCCGTGATCTTATATCGTTCAAGTTCGAAAAAAAGAGAATCTTTAGGTAAGGTCCATGTAAAATGAACTATCTGCACGGCATATTGTATATAGACAGTAAAATGAAGCTTTTTACCAGCAGGGAGCATAATTTCAGGAGGTCTTTGATTTCGATTTATGGAAATTTCATTTATCTTCCTGTCGGAACTGTCTTCCTCAGCCTGAAATTTTATTATTAACCGCGGCAAAACCGTCTGCGGATTCTCATAAACCTGAACAGAATCAACCGGAATTTTATAAAGTCTGCCACGTATATAGATACCGAAGTCGGGAAGTCTTATCAATCCGGAATTATCAAAAATAAACCACAGCTCAACTTTCGTTGCCGGATCACCGTTTTTATCGGTAACACCCGTTTTTCTGGACGAAACGAATGACACGCCTGCAGGTAAATCAGGCATCACCGTCTGAATATCAGCAGGAGCTGCTTCTGGTATAGTGAGATCATAACAACTTTCCTTTGCTGTAAAAAAAGTCGTTTGTTGCGGAATTATACGCAACGCGCGAATTTCACTTGAAGACGGAGCACCTGCAGCAGAAAAAATAAGACTTACTCCCTGCATCAAAAAGAACACGAGAGATTTTAATAATCGAGTGAAGATGCATCTTGTGCCGTTTGCCTGTTTTCCCATACGCCCTGATCATTCTCCCTTATACGTTTGAATATAGCGTCTCCAATCGCTGAATCATTCTGCGATTCGGAAACTTTTGAAAGTACCTGTTCTTCACCTTTCGCTTGTTCAACTTTTTTCTGCCTGCCGCAGAGTTCAAAATTTATTTTAGCATCAATATTCGTAGTATCAATAAGCAGTGCTTTTCGAAAATACTCGGAAGCCTTTACATAGTTGCCATCCCTGTATTCTATTATACCTGCATTGTAGAATGCGGCAAACAACACCGGGTCCGGAGCATCAGGTGCCAGAAGAAGTATTTTATCAAGTGCAGCTTCATTCTCATCAAGCATAATATAGGTTGAAGAAAGACCGAGTAATCCATACTGTTTTGTGATGTCATCATGTTTTTTCTCACTTTGCTGTATAATCTGTATAAAACCGGCTGTAGCCTGCTGGTATTTTTTTTGTTTCCACGCCCATGAGCTTTGAAGAATTTTTACGGAATTATTCAAAGAGCTGCTGCAGGAAACAAAAACTAACGAAAAACAGCAGAGAATTATAAGAGAAACTGTTGTCCGGAATTTTTTTGTCTTTTTTTCCGTAAAATGTTTTCTTACGTCAGTCGTATTGAGTTCTCCGAATACAAAACTCAGAAGAAAAAAGATAATAGCAAGAAAAAGGAATAATCCCTGCCTGCTCTGACGACGTACTTCATACGTTACGGTTCTGGGGTTCTCGTCGAAAAGCGAATCTTTGGTCGGAACAGTCTTGTGGACAAAATTTTTTTCTTTCAGGATCCGCAGAATTTTTAATGCAGAACCGACTTCCGTAGCATCTATATACTGAAGCACGGCTGTATTAAGTGACATTCTATGATGAGCTGCAGAATGTGACAGAGCTCTTTCTACCGCATTTTTCATAGCCGCCGAACGTAAAGCCGTTTTTATTTTCGTCTTACCGTCTCCTGCAAGGACTTCCGTCTCCCGTTCCGACCCAAAACCTATTATAGTAACAGGAATCCCATACTTCACGGAATCTTCCAGAGAATTCTCCAGCAATCCGTCAGTCTCATCTCCATCAGTAAAAACCAAAATAATATCAGTCTGCGCAGAATTCTGTGGAAAAGAACGAATTGCAGTTTCCACGCCCTTGCCGAGACTTGTTCCGGGAGCCGTCATAAGATCAGGAGAGAGTGTTTTCAAAAGGGAATCAACCATGGCAGTATCTTCCGTAAGCGGAACAGCAATAAACCCGTCGCCTTTAGCCAGAACGACGGAAATCGATACCCCCGGACAGTTTTTAAGCAGCATAGTTGCATATTGTGCAGCAGCTGTCAGCCGGGTCTCTCCTCCCGGAGCGTCCTTAGCCATCATGCTATACGAAATATCAAAAACAAGAGATATGGCGGTTCCATTTTTCTGAACAGGTACTGATATAGTTCCCCATGATATACCAGCATAAGCAAAAACAAAAAAAATCCAGGCAAAAACACGACAAATCGTCTTTAAAACGACGGAACATCGTATTCTCCGCAAAAGATACGTATCATGACCAGGAACAATATCAAACCCGCTCAAAGAACGCACCAATCTTCTATACCGGATCATAACAAATATACCAGCAGGAATTAAAAGAAGCAGGCCATAAAATGCATACGGACGTTCAAAGGTCAGATTCATCAGAGGACCTCCTTCATATAGACTCTCCGGATCATCCACGCAAGGAAAAAGCAAGCTGCGGCTGCTAAAATAAATTCATCATAAAAAGCATCATCTTCCGTACGCAGGTGATAACTCTGGATAACATTTTCCCTTTTCCGTATATCGTTTAAAGCCGTAGAAAGTTCTCCTGACGATTGAACCTCAAAATACCGTCCGCCTCCGGTGAGAGCCAGCTGCTCAAGATATGCTGCGTTAAATCCAGAATCAAGATAGCCGGAATACACTTTTCCGGAAGCAGGGTCTATATATTCAAGCGGGACAGACCCTGTCGTTCCTATCCCAAGCGTATATAACGTAATCCCTTCTTCTTTTGCAAGCGCAGCCGCCGTTGCAGGATGAATGGATCCTGCATTATTTTCACCGTCCGTAATAAGGACAATGCATTTTTTAGGCGCATCCGACGAAACAAGATGATAGACAGCAGTACTCAAACCGACACCAATTGCAGAACCTTCTCCGAGCGTTCCTATAACCAAATGATCAAGAGCATCAAGAAACGCGGCATGATCAATCGTCGGCGGAACAACGACAGCCGCCTGTGTAGCCATTGCAACAAGTCCGAAAGACGCTCCGAAATTCTCCTGAATCAGTGTACGAATTGCCTGCTTGGCAGCTTCAAATCTGGTCATGTACGCTATATCTTTCGCAGCCATCGAGGGACTCGTATCCAGAACAAAAACTATATCGGTTCCCCGGGAGGTATAAACCCGCCGCTGATGATGAACGACAGGAACTGCCGCAGCAAGAACAGCAAGAACAAAACCTGCAATACACAGCACTTCGGAAATACCTGCAGAAAGCGTAAAAATAGAAGATTTCCAGGAAAAAGATTTTCCGTTCCAGTCTGAAAGATTAAGGGGAAAGGCCGGCCGGGAAAAGAAACCGATATGTCTGAAAATATATAAAAGCGGTATAAAAAGCAATAACAGAAACGCAGCAGGATTTTCAAAATTAAGCATTTAAAGGCTCCTTGTTTTGTTCAAAGAAACGTATCGCATCCTTAATCGATTTTGCCAGCGTTGTCCGTTCCTTTTCCTGTAAAGCTGCTGCATATAAAGATGACGGCAAACGTTGTGCATCAATTGATCCGCGTGCATACCGTATATAATCAGAGCGCCGAAGAACATCTGTAATCTCCTGTACTTGTATGGATTGTGGAAAATCTAATGTTCCGCCGGTTATGTTCGTTATCATCGTTCCTATCTCGGATGTCGGAAGCACTTCAAAACTGCAACCGAATTTATAGCTCAGATACTGACGGATAATAAACTGAAGTTCCGTACAATATTGTTCATCAGATAATTTTCTGTCGTTCTCTATCTTCCGTATTTTATGTATGGCAGATTTTGCATTTCGGTTCATCGCAAGCCGGCTGCAGAATCTGTGCCAGCTTTTATTCATATTTTTTACATGAACGAGAAGGTAGAATAAACCTATCACAACAAGAATAAAAACAAAAACCGTACCGTATACCAGATAGGTCGTACCGGGAATCAATACCGGTGGAGCGACAGGCCTGAGGCTGGTACTTTTCGTCTTCTCAACAATTGACTGGACGGTAAAAGGTTTCAGGTGTATGACAAACGGAGTATAGTTCTTAGAATCAGTATGCTGCTTTTTTACCGTAATCAGATCAGAGAGGTCGAAATCCGGAAGGGTAATTGTTCCCGTCTGCCAGGGGATCAACGTAAGAGTAATCGTATATTCAAGACCGGTGCGGGACAGTTCTGCCTTTTGTATAGTACAAAGGGCATCTGCAGAAGCAAGCGGAGAATCCTTTATGTTGAGCAGAATTTTCTCTGAAGCAGTTTTCTGCTGTATAGTATCATCCGGGAAAATGGTAACTGCCGTATGAAAAGTAAACACAAGCTCTGCCTGATCGCCAACATAGATTTCCATAGGAAGTATATGTTGTGAAACAACACCTTCTATCTGCCCATACAGACAGAAGAGCGGAGTAAAATTCATGCAGATTAAAAAAAACACTATGCGCAGCAGCTCTTTCAAACCGGGTTTCATCAAATTCTCTCTCTTGATCCAAAAAAATTTGTAAGTACAGCAGCCGGATCAGAGTCTGTTGAAAGAATTAAAGGAACTGCACCTCTTCGCAAGCAGTTCTTTTTCCATAGTTCAATACGCTTTTCATGATCCGTCCGCCAGGCATCTCTAAAATCACTGGAATTCGTAGGAATAACCTGCCGTACAGAAGTCTCAGGATCGACGAATGGAATGGAGCCACTTTCAGGAAGTTCGCTGTCGACAGGATCTGTTACCCGTACCGCAACAACATCATTCCGTAAACAAAGCTGTGTGAAAGGTTTTTCCCATCCGGCGTTTCTAAAATCAGAAATAACCACAACAAGAGAACGATTCCTCAATATTCTGCAGGCCCCTTTCACTGCATTTTGCAGTACGGAGCCCTTTATGCGATGTTCATTCACCGTATCAAATTTTGACAGCAGCAACAGCATTCTTTCCTGGCCTCTTTGCGGTCTGCACGAGAAACCTATCTGTCCGTCAAAGAAAACAGCACCGATAGGGCTGTCGTTAAAAAATGAAGCAAGGGTAATAAGAGCACCGGCCTCATGTGCAGATTGAATTCTGGACCGGCCTTTTGAACCGATATCCATGGAAAAGGAATCATCGATTATAAGGAAAATCTGGAGCTCATGTTCCTCTTCAAACATTTTAACGAAGGGTTTTCCCATGCGGGCAGTAACATTCCAGTCGATAGAGCGAACATCATCTCCCCGTAAATATTCACGGACTCCATCAAATTCAATTCCCTGGCCACGATACGAAGAGCGGAAACCTCCATTTTTCATACTCTCCGCAAGGTTCCGCGCAGTAAGCCGCAGTGCAGAAGCCCGAACCGAAAGTGTCTTTTGATCACCTAAAATCGAGTTTCTCATACTACGGAACCGGGATAATACTCACTATCTTTTCTATTAAATCATCCACGGTTATACCGTCGGCAGATGCCTCGTACGATAAAATAAGACGATGACGCAATACCTGAGGACAAACTTCTTTTACATCATCCGGTAATACAAAAGATCGCCCTTTGAATAAAGCCGCTGCCTTAGCACACTGGAACAGCGCTATTCCGGCACGGGGAGAAGCGCCAAACAATATGTACTTCAGTATATCGGACCGGGACTTAGAAGTAAGTGCTATTCTTGCGGCAGCTGTCTTCTTTTCTTCTGCAGGCCGGGTTACAGATATTATTGAAACTATATACTCTATAATTTTATCATCACAGACAATTTTATCCATCAGACGACGACATTTTAAAAAGCTCTCCGCACTGAAAATTTTACGAACCGGAATAGAAGAAGATTTTCCGCCCGACTTTACAATAGAAATTTCTTCAGACGAAGTCGGATAGCGGACTATTACTTTTATAAGGAAACGGTCAAGTTCCGCCTCCGGAAGATTATACGTCCCTTCCTGTTCGATCGGATTCTGTGTTGCAAGAACAAAAAAAGGATCAGGAAGCCGGTACGATTCTTCCCCTATCGTTACCTGATGCTCTTCCATAGCCTCAAGAAGGGCCGACTGGACTTTTGCAGGAGCTCTGTTTATCTCATCAGCAAGCAGAATGTTCGTAAATACGGGCCCTTTTCGTACCGAGAATTTTCCGGTTGCCTGCTCATATATCAGCGTACCGGAAATATCTGCAGGTAACAAATCAGGAGTAAACTGAATACGCTTGTAATCAAGTCCCGCAATCTCTGAAAAAGTTTTTACGGCAAGCGTTTTTGCCAGGCCGGGAACGCCTTCAAGCAGTATATGCCCGCCAACGACAAAAGC
>JALCCK010000040.1 GCA_022640795.1 Treponema sp. | reverse complement strand
AGCGAATGCATCCAGCGGTCCATGAAAAACCTTGTCAGTCGGCCGCTTCTTTTCCGGTAGTCGAAAAAAAGATCCCACGCGTACCGCATCGGCGAATGAATATAGGCAATATGCGGAACGTCAGGCGGCGTTATGACGCCTTTCGCACAGGATGATGAGCTTGAAATAACCAGATCGTAGCCGGAGAGGTCGAACGATTCAAACGCCTTCGGCATAAATGCGAGAAATTTCGTATACAACCGGGGACCGTCGAGCCAGTGTTGAATATAAGAAGTGTGAACTTTTTCCGGCGGAAAATGGGCGGCCATCTTTTTTTTATCGTAAACGAGCGTGTAAATGTCCGCGTCGGGAAATATTGATAGAATTTCTTCCACAACCCGTTCCGCGCCGCCGTAATTTACCAGCCAGTCATGTATTAGTGCAACTTTCACTGAAGAATCCTTTTCATGAATTGATTTTATTTTATTCTAACGAAAAGGAGTCCTCAGTGCAAGAAAATGTCACGAAGCATTGAAAACATAGTGATTAAGCCGTTCCATTGCTTCCTGTATCCGGCTGAACGGTAGTGCAAGATTCATTCGGATGGATGCGGGACCGTGAAACATGCGGCCGTCCTGCCAGGCGACACCGACATCCCAGCCGCTTTTCTCCAGTTCGTCGATCGTTTTGTTGTGGCTGCTGCACCAGCCGGAACAGTCGAGGAAAAGCATGTAGGTACCCTGCGGTTTTGCAGCACTGACGCCTTGAAAGTTGTCTGCAATATACGTACAGACGTACTTGACGTTACCGTTGAGCACGTCGCAGAGCTCATCGACCCATGCGGCTCCTTCGGCACTGTATGCGCCGATGAGCGCATGCATGCTCAGAACGTTCATGTCGTTATAATGCGATTTGCTGCTCTGTGCGCAGATCCGGTCGTTCAGATACTTGTTGTAAATGATGTGATACGAACCGACGAGTCCTGCGAGATTGAACGTTTTGCTCGGTGCATAAAACGCCGCCGTCCGGTTTTTAGCGTCGTCACTCACTGACTGAACCGGCGTGTGCCGGTAGCCGTGCAGTATGATGTCCGACCAGATTTCATCGGAGACGACCAGGCAGTCGTTATCCTTGTAGATTTTCATGGCCTGTTCGATTTCCGATTTTTCCCAGACGCGGCCGCAGGGATTGTGCGGATTGCAGAAAACCGCAACGTGGATTTTGTATTTTTTCAGCTTTGCGTCCATATCGGCAAAATCCATCCGCCAGACGTTCTGGCTGTCAAGTTTGAGCGGACTTAAAATAATTTTGCGTCCGTTGTTTTCTATACTGCTGGTAAATCCGATATAGGTCGGCGAATGCAGCAGTACCGCGTCTCCGGGAGCGGAAAATGCACAGAGCGCAGAGATGACGCCGCCGAGCACACCGTTTTCATACCCGATCGCTTTTCTGGTCAGTCCGGCGACACCGTTCCGCGCCTGCTGCCAGGTGATGATTGATTGAAAATAATCCTCAGACGGAGTGAAATATCCGAAAGCCGGATGCTGTACCCGTTCGCTGATTGCGCGGGTAACAGACGGAGCCGTCGGAAAATTCATGTCGGCAACCCACATGGGAATGACGTCGAATCCCTTTTTCGGCAGATCCGGTGCGAATCCGGGAAGTTTCCCGAGCTCGTCCACCGCCAGCGCATCTTTTCCTTTCCGGTCAAGAATCGAAGTAAAATCGTATTTCATAGAAGCTCCATTACTCAGCAGATCCGCGGCAGCAGTTCCCCACCGGGCGCGGGAAGCAGTGTTTCCGTGCCGATTTCGGTTTTCATAATGACGCGGCCCGGCAGTTCGCCGGTTACTTCACCGATGATCGCCGCATTTTTTGAATAAGGGCCGTTTTGCAGTGTTTCGAGTACCGCGGCTGCTTCTGCTTTTGGTACCAGTATAACGAGTCGTCCTTCGCAGGCCAAGTAGACGGGGTCGAGTCCGAGCATGCCGCAGACTCCCTGAACGGCCGGATCGACCGGTATCGCCGGACGGTCGATTTTTATGCCGACGTTGCTTTCGGCTGCTATTTCATATAAAACGGTACCGACACCGCCGCGGGTTGCATCGCGGAACACATGGATGTTTTTGGTAGTATCCAGTACCGATTTGACCGTACCCCAGAGCGGCGCACAGTCGCTCTGGACGTCGGCTTCCATTCCGTAGTTATCGCGGGAGAGCAGTATGGCGCATCCGTGGCGGCCGATGTCGCCGGTTACGATAACGGCATCGCCCGGAGCTGCTTTTGATCCCGCGGGGGATGCTCCCTCGACGAGTTCTCCGACGCCGGTTGTCGTTATGAATATGCGGTCGACCTGACCTTTCCCGGCGACTTTGGTATCTCCGGCGACTATTTCTATACCGGCTTCGTGTGCCGTTTTTTCCATCGCCGCCGCATAGCGTTCAAGGTTTGAGAACGGCAGCCCTTCCTCGATAATGAACGAGTTCGTCAGATAGAGCGGGCGCGCTCCCATACAGGCAAGATCGTTTACGGTTCCGCAGATGCTGAGCTTTCCGATATTTCCGCCCGGAAAATCTGCCGGAGAGACGATAAAGCCGTCGGTCGTCATCGCCATTTTACCTTTCGGCGGATCCAGAACAGCTGCGTCGTCGCTGGTCAGATGCGGGTTGCTGAAGTGTTTTTTGAAGATGTCATTTATAAGCTCGGACGTCTGTTTGCCGCCGGCTCCGTGTGCCATTGTGATTATTTTTTCCATTGCAGATCTCCATATTTGTAATAAGCAGAACACGCGCCTTCGCTTGAAACCATACAGGCGCCGACCGGATGTTCCGGTGTGCAGTTTTTTCCGAACAGCGGACAGTCGTACGGCCGGCAGTTGCCCAGCAGTACTTCACCGCAGCGGCAGGCCGGATTATTTTTTCCTTCCATCACTGGTATGCTGAATTTCAGCCGCGCATCGTAATCGCGGTAGCGATCGTTCAGCTGCAGGCCGGAACCTTTTATCGTCCCGAGTCCGCGCCATACGGCATCGCAGCTTTCCATAAGATCGGCGACGAGTTTTTGTGCCTGGATGCTGCCGGTTTCCGTGACGACGCGCGGATAGCAGTTAACGAAGAACGGTTTGTTCCCGGCGCTTTCTCTGATGATGACGGCGAGCGCGGTCATGATTTCAAGGGCCGTAAATCCGGTGACGACGCCGGAGATTCCTTCTGCGTCACGGAGTGTTTCGTATATTTTTGTTCCCGTCATCGTGCTGACGTGGCCCGGGTACAGAAACGCGTCGCAGCTTCCCTTGAGCGACAGATAGGCGTTGTACATCGTTTTGTTCGCTGTCAGTAAACTGAAATTCGTTATGCCGGCTTCCGCCGCATTTCTGACGGCAATGCAGCTTCCCGGTGTTGTCGTTTCAAATCCGATTGCAAGGAAAACAACTTCCGTTTCGGGATGCTGCCGTGCATAATCGAGTGCGTCGAGCGGCGAATAGACGATCATAACGTTTGCGCCGTCCGATCGTGCACCGCCGAGGCTTTTTGTTGTTCCCGGAACGCGGATCAGATCGCCGAAGGTACAAATCGTTACGTTTTTTTCCAGCGCCAGATAAACCGCTTCGTCGATATAGTCTACCGGCGTAACACAGACCGGACATCCCGGGCCGGAAATCAGTTCGATGGTATCGGGCAGCAGCGAGCGGATTCCGAGCCGGAATATTTCATGCGTATGTGTTCCGCAGACTTCCATGATCCGGAGTTTTCTGCCGCTGTACTGCCTGATAACTGATTTGAGCTGTTCAGTTTTATTCGGCATCTAAGTTCTCCAGCAGGGAATCGGTTTCCTCATCGTCTTTTCCGTTTATCTTCGCGATTGCAACGCCCGCATGGACCATGACGTAATCGCCGGGATTAAGATCCCTGATAAGTTCCGTCGAAATCCGTCGTTTTACGCCGGTCGCATCGACGATCGCCATTCCTTCTTTTATCAGATCAACTCTTGCAGGTAATCCTACACACATTTTCATGCCTCCTAAAGCATATAGTTCTGCAGACGAATGTCTGCCCGATTATTCAGTTTCGTTATTCAGTTTTTCCATTACCGCAACCGCCTGACCGAGTGCAATACCTCCGTCGTTCGGCGGAACGAGCGAATGAATCAGTACGCTGAATCCGTCCTTTTCAAGCTGCTTCTTTGTTCTGTCAAGCAGCAGTAGATTCTGGAACACGCCTCCGCTCAGGGCGACGGTCGTCAATCCGGTCGTGCGGCGCAGTCTGCGGCAGGCTGCAGCGATCAGATATGCCAGCCGGACGTGAAATACGAGCGCGAGCCGTCCTGTGTCCGCGCCGTTTATCCGGGCCTGTACGATATTGTTGAAAAGCGCCGTTGTATTCAGCGTGAAAAAGCCGTCGCTTCCGACAGTCAGTTCCGTGCCTGGAACCGGCGGTTCAAAGAGAGCTGTTACGTCCGTTTTTGAATCTGACAATTCTTTTTCAGCCGCGAACTGGAGCGCCATGGAAGCCTCTCCTTCAAACGTCGATGTTTTTTTCAGTCCAAGTACGGCACTGACTGCATCGAACAGCCGCCCGGCGCTTGTCGACGTGACGGTATTGAGTTTGTTTCGGATCATACTGCAGACAACGCTGAATTCTCCGTCGGTACAAAGTGCAAGCTGCGCAGCTGCCGCCCGGGCCTGATCTTCGTTTCCGTCGAACGAATCCAGTAAAAGTGCGGCAGCGCACCGCCAGCCTTCCCTGGACGACAGATCTCCGCCCGCCTGTATGAACGGTGCGATTGATCCGGCCCGCTCGAATCCGCGGCAGTCTGCCCGCAGAAATTCTCCGCCCCAGATCGTTCCATCGGAGCCGTAGCCGGTTCCGTCGAACGAAACGCCGATAACCGTGTCGGTACAGTCGTTTTCCGCCATACAGGAAAGAATATGCGCATAATGATGCTGCACCGGTACGACGGGAATACCGAGTGATTCCGCGACCGCCGTGCTGTTGTACCGGGGATGCAGATCGCAGCCCACCGCCTGCGGTTTTGTTTCGAGTAACTCTTCCATTCTGACGACCGCTTCCGTGAGCGCCGTAACGCTGCGTACGTCGGAAAGGTCCCCGATGTATGCGGACGGATAAAAGAGATCTTCGTGCGCAAGACAGAAGGTGTTTTTCAGTTCGCCGCCTATGCCGAGGACGTTACCTTTTCTTTTTTTCGACATGATGAACGGCAGCGGCGCATATCCGCGCGATCGTCGTATCATATACGGACTGCCGTTGTAAAACGCCATGACCGAATCGTCGGCACGGGTCCTGATTGTCCGGTTGTTTGAAAGAATGACGTCGCACAGCGGCGAAAGTTCAGCACGTGCGTCTTCGTCTGTCCGGCAGATAGGCGCGCCCCGCCGGTTTCCGCTTGTCATGACAAAGCAGTCCGGCATTCCGAGTCCGTCCGGATAGGAAAAAAGCAGCATCTGAACAGGAGCGTAGGGCAGCATCATCCCGACGGATGGATTGTCCGGCGCGATTCCGTCGCAGAGTCGTCCGCCAGGTCTTCGTTTGAGCAGCACAATGGGTTTTTGCGGACCGTTAAGAACTTCAGCGGTTCCCGGTTCAAGTACGCATTCCCGTTCAACGACCGTGAAATTTTTTGCCATAACCGCGAACGGTTTGAACGGTCTGTCTTTCAGTTGTCTGAGCCGGGCAACCGCTTTGCTGTCCGCTGCGTCGCAGCAGAGATGAAACCCGCCGATTCCTTTTACTGCTGCGATACCGCCCTTTCTGATAACTGAACGTACGTAGCGCAGCGCTTCGCCGCCGCTGAGCCGCTGTTCCGTTTTGAGCGTATAGAGTTCGGGTCCGCAGTCGTTGCAGCAGACCGGCTGTGCGTCGTAGCGCCGCGATTCGGCATGCGTATACTCCCAGCTGCACTCGGGACACATCGGAAATTCTTTCATACTGGTCCGTTCCCGGTCGTAGGGCATGGAGTCGAGAATCGTGAGCCGCGGACCGCAGGCCGTGCAATTGATAAACGGATGCAGATAGCGGCGGTTCTGCGGATCAAACAGTTCCTCCCGGCATTTGTCGCAGGTCGCGATATCCGGTGAAACAAAAATCTGTCCTTTTTCCTTTGCGCTTTCGATAATGCAAAAATCCTGTTCGCCATCGACCGGCGGAATTTTTGTTTCGTCGGTTTTCAGAATAGCCGAACGTTCCGGAGCATCGGTTTTGAGTGATCGGATAAAAGCGCTGAGTTCCGTTCCGGTTCCCTGGACAAAGACTTCAACGAACGATCCTTTGTTGCAGACTGATCCGCTGAGGTGATGCGCAGCTGCCGTCCTGCTGACGAACGGGCGAAAACCGACTCCCTGTACGATTCCGTACAGTCTGATTCTGTACCGCTGCAGGCTGTTCATCGGCTGCCGTCCTGCGCGGCCGGTTCCCGGAGCGCCTGCAGAAATTCCGTGTCGTTCCGCGGTGCCGAAAGACTTCCTGAAACGGCAAAATGGGGCAGCGCCAGATAGGTTCCCGTAAAATCCGGAATTGCCCGTTTAAACAGTGCATCGCCGATTATCGTGTCGTAGCCGTTCGTTCTGACGGCGGCAGCAAGATCGTCCTCTTCTATAAGCCGGAAGTCGTTCGGGCGTTTCAGTTCGTCGTCGAGAATAAACCAGCTGGCCGTGTCTACCTGAGCGAACCGGTGCTGACCGGCGGCCGTCGGTTTTTCAAGAAGTGTCCGCAGTTCATCGGCAATGATCTGCTGATGAATGATGAGCGCCTTTTTTCCCGTGAGTGTTGTACGCAGCAGCTCGCCGGCCGGCAGATCCGGAGTAACCGGCTGCAGGTGCGGCATCATTTTTGCCGCGGACGAGACTGCCGGTTTTTCAGGTTTTATGTACTGTCGTATACGCTGCATGAGACGGTCGGAACCTTCTGCAGTGAGCGGAAACCCGGTAATGAACGGCGTTCCGCAGGTCGTTTCAAGATACCGTGCGGCGGCAAGTCCTGACGGCGACACTACCCAGTTCAACTTTGCCCGGGGTGCATTTCTGAATGCGGCAATGCCGTCCGCTTCGCTGCCGTAACATACGGAATCCGGAAATCCGTTGCCGGCCAGCAGTCGTTTGAGCATTGCCGGCGACTGGGGCGACGGAAGATCCTGGGGCACCGCACCGATAATTCCGACGTCGAAAGATGCCCCTGTGGTTGGATCTGCAAATGTTTTAAAAAGATTCAGGAATGCTTTACCTGCACCGACGTCGTAGTTTTCCATGCCGTTGGTATCGACGGTTATGACGGGCAGCTGACAGCGCTGCTGCGTCAGCCGTTTTAGGGCCCGATAGTCGGTTCCGATAACGGACGGAATCGGTGTTCCGACGAGTGCCACAAAGTTCCCGCTGCTGTTTTCAAGCGCATCGCCGATTTTTTCGACCAGCAGTTCGTCACGCCCGAGTATTGCATCGAGATCTCTGAGCGCTGCGCTGAAAATCGCACTTTTCTTTGATGCCCAGCGCGGTTCGTCGAATCCGCAGATATTTCCGACGCAGCCTCCTGCATCTATAATCACAATGATGCCGCCGAGTTCGTAGAGTGCGGAAACCGCTCCGCTCTGATCAGGCGTAAACGGCGACAGATATTTTCTCAGGCCTTTCATGCGGATTCCTCCAGTTTTTTGATGATTGCGTCTATCAATTGCATCAGACCGGTATACCCGAACGGCTGTATTTCTGCGCTCCAGCTGACATTCGGTACCTGCGGAAGATAAAAGGGCATATCCCGTCCGATTGTTATGTCCGCCGTAACGGTGTGCTCATCAAAGTTCATCATGGTCGGTGAAAGCGGCGGAAAGACGAGTGTTTCTGGACTGATCGCGGCAAGCCGGTCTATATACGTGTAGTCGGATTCCGCCGGCTCACTGAAAACAGCGGCTACGTGCAGTCCGTATCCGGCTAGTGCCAGTGCGAGTTCAAACGGATTCGCATTCAGTACTTTTCCCACGGCAAATGAACGGGTACCGCATGTTTCCTGCATATCTGCTATTTTTTTTCGAGCTTTTTCAAAATACTCGGTATCGTCTATTTTACCGTCCAGTGCGGCGGCAAAAAGCGCGTACTGCTTGCGTATTTTGTCCAGTTCGTAGAGCCTGGTAAGCTCTATATACGGAATTTGTAATTTTTCTTCCATATAATTAGCTGCTTTACGGGATTCCGGATAAAGTACCAGATTAAAATTTGCCGCTCCCATTGTCTGATATTCGTCGAACGTTTTGCATCTGGCAAGTTCATTTATAGTCCTGATTCCCAGCTGCTTTAAAAACACGTACAGATCCGAGTCGTCTTCAAACGGCGCAAAGAATCCCAGAAGATTTACCATTGTCCGCTGTTTTTTCTTTTTTTCAAGCAGGGAAAAAAGCATCTGCCGGATGGCAACCATCGGCGGATTTCTGCCTTCTCTCGTCAGCGCGTACATATAGCACGGAACGACCTTTGCAGGGCAGCGTTCTTCCGCCTTTCGGCAGACACGTTCCATGTCGGTTCCGAGCAGCGCATCGACACAGGTTATACAGATTTCGATTACTTTCGGTTTTTTTTCACAGCTTTCATACAGTTCACGGACTGCCTGCGGAATGACGGTAAGATGCCGCCCGGTGACGAGATCCGTTTCATTCATCTGCAGGTAGAACATCCGGTCGCTGTATCCGCCGGTGTCTCCGAGTATCGTCGTATTGCGGCCGCAGCACCCCGGGGAAACGAGCAGCATAACGGATTCCGGCAGAACCAGTCCGGCCCTTTTAACGCCGAATCCCTGTGCTCCCGGTGAATTATACGAAAGGGTTGCCGGAGAACTGTAAACCAGATGTCTGTTGGAGAGAACTTCCTGCGGGATTTCTGCCGGTCCCGCTTCGGAAAGCGATTTTACGGAAATAGAATAGGGTGCTGTCATTTTTGCGCACCTTCCGTTTCCAGCAGACGGTTTGCAAGTTCGAAAAACACGCCGCTCACGGGAAGCCGGGGGTCTCCTTCTATGACGGTTTTTCCTTCATCTTCGAATCTGTTTATATCGTTGCTGCGCGGGATTTCACCGATGACCGGTTTTCCGATTCGTTTGGCAAAATCGTAAACCTTCTGCGTTTCGTTCGGAACGTTCCGGTGATTGAGTACGATGCCCCTGACTTTTGCATAGCCGCGGTCGGAAAAATTGTTTACGGCTGCGTTTATATTTTCCGCTGCATAGAGGGCCATCTTTTCACCTGAGGTTATAATAAGAATTTCTTCCGCATAACCTTCGCGGATGGGAGCAGCGAATCCTCCGCAGACCACGTCGCCGAGTACGTCGTAGAGAACTATGTCCGATTTACAGGTTTCAAAAAGTTTAAGATCTTCAAGAAGGTTGAATGTTGTAATGATGCCTCTGCCGGCACATCCCAGACCCGGAGTCGGACCGCCTGTTTCAAGGCATTTTATGCCGGCAAATCCTTCTTTTACAATATCAGAGAGCGTCGGATCCCGGTCATTTTCACGCAGAAAATTCATAACCGGCTGGACCGGAATGCCGCCGAGTAGATTTATGGTTGAGTCGGCTTTCGGGTCGCAGCCTATCTGAATGACTTTTTTACCGAGAACGGCAAAGGCCGCAGCAAGGTTACTGGTTACCGTTGATTTTCCGATACCGCCTTTACCGTAAAGTGCTATTTTTAACATGAATACCTCTTACAAGGCGTTCCTTCGAATACGGAAAAAGTAATACAGGATATACCGGCACGAACCAAATATAAGAGGTATTTTCACTCCTTCCCATTCGGAAAAACCCTTGTGGTTAGAAAAGTGGTTTATATGATAGCATAGCATGGACCGGGACGAATGTCAAAAGGGGAACTCTTGTATGTCTTCTGGCATTCTATCCGGTCTTAAAATTAACCGTGTTTCTTTCGCCGTTCGGTGATGCGCGCGAATATGCTCTGCAGAATGATGAAGAATGCCAGCAGAGCGGCAATGGTAATTCTGGTCCACCATGAAGAAAGTGTTCCCTGAAATGTTATGAAACTTTCGATGGTACCCTTTATGAGAACTCCGAAGAGTGTTCCGAATACATTGCCGACACCGCCGGTGAGCAGCGTTCCGCCGATGACCGCCGAAGCGATAGCGTCCATTTCAAATCCTTTTGCCTGCTCTACGAATCCTGAGCAGGTATTCAGACAAAACAGAATTCCGCCGATTGCGCACAGTAATCCAGAAAGTACATAGGCTGTCATCTTTGTTCTGCGCACATTGAGTCCCATCAGCAGCGCACTCTGTTCATTGCCTCCTATGGCATAGATATTCCGTCCGAATTTTGTATATTTCAACAGCCAGAACAGGAATATGACGATAAGTACGGCAATGATGACGGTAGGATAGATATACGGCATGATGAGTTTTCCGTGTTTGTTATAATAGCCGCCGAACGGAAAATAAATTTTATTTGTTGCCCATGAAAGAAACAGTTTATTTTTTATACTTATCATATCCTGACTGATAACGGCAGTCATGCCTCGTGCGAAGAACATGCCGGCGAGCGTCATTATAAAGGGCTGTATATTAAGATAGGCTATGAACCATCCCTGGACCAGTCCGAAAACCAGTCCGGTAATGAGTACCAGTATGATTGCGGGTACAGCTCCCATTCCTTTGTTTTCCATAAAATCGGCAAGCATCATGCATGCCATAGCGACGAACGAGCCGACTGAAATATCAATACCGCCGGTAATCATGACGATGGTCATCCCCGCTCCGATAACGATAAGTCCTGCGTTCGAGATAAACAGATTCAGAAAATTTTGTGTGTTGGAAAATCCCCGGTCACCGAATACAATCATTCCCGTGCCGTACATGATAAAGAACAGTATGATGGTAATCCACAGAAGATAGGTTTTTGAATCGAATTGTCTTTTTGTCTTCATAACGGTTATCCCCTTTTACGTACGGCAGCTGATAAATTTCCGGCTGTTTTATGGTATTTTTTTAAATATGCTTTTACGACATCGCTCTGGAGGCTGACGATAATAACGACAACGATAGCTTTGTATACCGGCAGCTGGTCGGCGCTTACTCCCATTGCATAGAGTGTTGTCGTCAATGCCTGGATGGTATAGGCACCGATGACAGAACCTGCTATGGAGAATTTTCCACCGGCCAAACTATTGCCTCCCAATGCGACGGCAAGAATTGCATCGAGTTCCATTAAAAGCCCGATATTGTTTGCGTCGGCTGAATAGATACGGCTCGACGCGATAAGACCTGCGATTGCCGAACAGAATCCGCAGATTACATAAGTGATAAAAATAATTGCCGTGCTTTTCAAGCCGACCAGTTTTGAAGCTGTATTATTTATGCCGACGGATTCGATGTACATGCCGATAGCGGTTTTTTTCAGAATAAGCTGAGCTGTGATGATGACGATCGCCGCGATAAAAATGCTGGTCGGAAGCGGTATACCGGGAATGTTTGCACCGAGCAGTCTATAGCTGTCGACTCTGACGTAGGTAATCTGTCCGTTGGTAATCAGCTGTGCAATACCTCTGCCTGCGGTAAACAGAATGAGTGTTGCGACCATCGGCTGGATTTTCAGGTTTGCCACGAGAAATCCGTTAAATGCACCGCAGAGAATTCCGACAAGCAAAGCCGCAACTACTGCCAGCAGATACGGATTCTGATATGCGGTAACCGAAACTTTCCCGCCGGCAAGTATGGAACAGGCGACCGCAGCGCAGACCGCCATGACCGCCCCGACTGATATATCGGTACCTGCTGAAGATGAAACACAAAGTGTCATGCCGACGGCAAGAATGACAAGTTCGCTTGCCCGGTTGATGACATCTATGATATATCCGTACAGTACGCCGTCTTTGATCGTGATATTAAAGAAATCAGGCGTTTTCAGTATGTTTATGAGCAGTACGATCCCGAGACACAGAAACGGCATAAAAAGCCGGCGTCGGCTGAGTTGTTTTAAGTTAATCACTTTTACCTCCTGCAGCTATCGCCGCCATGACATTTTCTTCTGATAAATCATCGTGCGACAACTCGCCGACTTTTGCTCCGTCCTTGAGAATTGCCATCCGGTTACAGGTTCTGAGCATTTCATCGATTTCCGACGAAATAAAAATAATACCGGTACCTTCCGATGCCAGTTTGACGACGAGTTTTTGTATTTCCGTTTTCGTTCCGATGTCGATACCGCGCGTCGGTTCGTCGAGAATGAAGAATTCAGGATTTGTAAGCAGCCATCGCGCCAGAATTACTTTCTGCTGGTTTCCGCCTGAAAGAAATTTTATGGGAACTTCCGTTCCGGCTGTTTTTATCTGCAAAAGTTTTATCATAGTGCTGCAAAGCTGTTCCTGTTCTTTTCGCGGAATAACGGAAAATACGCCCCGTTTTGCCTGAAGCGCAATCAGCATGTTTTCGCGAACCGACAAGTCTGCGATGATTCCTTCGAGTTTCCGGTCTTCCGGAAGATATGCCATGCCGCTGTGCATGGCATCCAGCGGTGTATGTCTGGTAACTCTTTTCCCATGTACTTTCAATACTCCTTTGTCCGGCTTGTCGGCGCTGTAGATGGCGCGCGCCAGTTCGCTTCGCCCCGATCCCAGCAGCCCGGCCAGTCCGACCGTTTCCCCTTTATGGATGGTGAGATCGAACGGTTTTATGGACCCGGTGACGCCGAGTTTTTCAGCATCAATAATTATTTCCTGGTTTTTGTCGCAGCAGGCGACCGACGTTATAGATCCGAGATCATCCAGATCTTTTCCCATCATTTTGGAAACGAGCTGCATTCGTGGCAGGTCTGCAATGGAATATTCTCCAACGAGTTTTCCTTCCCGCAGCACGGTTATTGTGTCACAGACTTCGTAAACTTGTTCTATAAAGTGGGTAACGAACAGTATGCCGACGCCTGTATTTTTGAGTTTCCGCATTATGGTAAACAGTTTTTCGACTTCCTGATCGTCGAGCGACGAAGTCGGCTCGTCGAGTATGAGAATTTTTGCCGACATATCAACGGCACGTCCGATCGCAACCATCTGCTGGAGTGCTATCGAGTAATTTTCCAGCGCGGCGGTTACATCTATGTTGATGTTCATTTTTTGCAGTATTTCTTTAGCTCTGGAATTCATCGTTTTCCAGTCGATATTTCCGAATTTTTTGGGTTCTCGTCCGATGAAAAGATTTTCAGCTACGGACAGATTTGGACAGAGGTTGACTTCCTGATACACGGTACTGATACCGTTCAACTGTGCTTCCTGCGGAGATCTATTTTCCAACTTGTGTCCTTCCATAGTAATCGTACCGGCATCCATCGGATAAACTCCGGTAAGAACCTTTATCAGCGTACTTTTTCCTGCGCCGTTTTCACCCATGAGTGCAAGTATTTCTCCCCGTCGCAACGTAAAATCAACATTGTCGAGCGCTTTTACCCCGGGGAAATTTTTTGAAATATTTTTCATTGATAACAGTAATCTGCTGTCCATACAATCAATCCTCTTTTTCTTTAAAAAAAGAGACGAAGTCTGTTGTCCGGCTCCGTCTCTGTCAACATCGATCCTCTCCGTTAGTACTTTCGTGTCGGTTTTATTTCCGCAGCCGTTTCAGCCGGGAATACTTTTTCGTCGACGTACTGGATCTTGTCGACACTCTCTCCGTGCTCCAGTGATTGAATAATTTTTGCGACCCGCGGACCGTGCAGCGGATTGCATTCGCAGGCCACATTAAGATCGCCGGCAATCATTGCATCGAAGGCTGCACGGACGGCGTCAAACGAAACAATGATGATTGCATCCTTTCCACCCTTCGGCCCGCATGTTTTACCGGCAGCGTGGATAGCATCGATTGCACCGAATGACATATTGTCGTTTTCCGAAATAACGACATCGATATCGGGATATTTTTTCAGGAATGATTCCATTACTTCCTGACCTTTTGCCTGGGTAAATTCACCGGTCTGACGTGCAAGCATGTGCCAGTTTGCATGTTTTGCACATTCTTCTCCGAATCCTTCTGTACGTCCGACCTGGGCTGAAGCTCCGATTGTTCCCTGCAGCGTTACAAGATTTATGTCCTCATTTTCCCGGCCCTGTTTTTTCAGGTATCCCTCGAGCCAGTGTGCCGCGTCGGCACCTTCTTTAAGAAAATTACCGCCGACCCATGCGGTGTAGAGTGAATCATCAGAAACTTTTACCATTCGGTCTGAAAGAATAACGGGAATACCGGCATCTTTTGCTTCTTTCAGGACAGTATCCCATCCTGTTTCGACGACCGGTGCAAGAACAATATAATCGACATCCTGCTGAATGAAACTTCTGATTGCCTTGATCTGATTTTCCTGTTTCTGCTGGGCGTCGTCGAAGATCAGTTTGTACCCGTTGGCTTCCGTGAAGGTGTCCTTAAATGACTGTGTATTGGCTGTTCTCCAGTCCGATTCAGCACCAACCTGCGCGTACCCGACGACGATTAAATCATCTGAACTGTCTGCAGCCGATGAATCTTTTTTTCCGTTTGCGCAGAGCAGTGAAACTGCAGCAAAAGCCAGGACCGAGAATGCTAAAATTTTCTTCATACATAACTCCTACCTTTTATAAAGTTTTGTAGTTATAGAATAAAGCGGTTTTGTCCGTAAAGATACGGACAGTTTTCCGAATTTATGTATATTTTTTTTGTAACGATATTGAAAGTTTAAAAATTTATGATTTTTTGTTTGATTTTTTCAGAGAGAGAGTACGTACACACCTATTCGTTTTTTACCGGAAGTGTAATAAAAACTTTTGTACCGCTGTTTTTTTTACTCTCGATTGTTAATCCGTACGAATCACCGTAGTTTAATCTGAGCCGTTCATGAACATTGGTAAGTCCGAAGCCTTTACTGCTGCCGGACGGTCTTCCGGAAAGCGACTGCCGCAGATTGACGAGTGTTTTTTCGTCCATGCCGATACCGTTGTCTTCAACAAGGAAGTATAACGTTTCCTTTTTCCGAAAACCTTTTATTGTTATATGCCCGTGTCCCCGTTTCTGTTTAATGCCGTGATAGAGTGCATTTTCTACTATCGGCTGCAGAGTCAGTTTGATCATGATACAGTCAAGTATTCCGGGATCAATATCGATGCTGTAATCCATAATATCCTGATATCGTACCTCCTGAATTTCGAGATATGATGCCGCATGCTGGACTTCATCACGGACGCGTATTTTTGAACGACCTTCAGAAAGCGTCGTTCTGAAAAAAGTAGAGAGCCGCTCGATAAGTACAACCGCCTGGTCGGCCATTCTGCTTTCGACTAACGCGATGATTGTATCGAGTGTATTATACAAAAAGTGCGGATTTATCTGCGACTGATACAATTGGAGCTCTGTAAGCCGCAGATGTTCCTGTTCTTCTTTTGTTTTCTGCAGCAGTCTGCTTATTTCCTTCGACATATTGTTGATCGAACTCGAAAGCAGTGAAATTTCATAATCGTATTTTTTTGTCGTCGGATTGCGGAAATTACCTTTTGCAATGTTACCGGTAGCCTCGCAGAGTTCTTCTATGGGAAGTAAAACGCTTTTTGAAATTTCTTTGTTTGTTGCAAACAGCCGCGTCAGTATGAGGATGAACGCTGCTATACCCGTCAGAACTACCGCTGTAAGCATACGGTTAAGATTCATGCGAAGTTCGTTCATGTTTTCGGCTTCATAATAGATATATTCGTAAACCTGTTCCGTTATGAGTTCCGTCAGAATATAGACATTTAGTTCCAGAAACCGCATATTTTCGTCATAATGACCTTTTTCCGCAACCCGTTTATTTAATGTATCGGCCATGTTTTTCAGACTGTCGAGGCGGCTGAGAATATTATCGATTCGTTTAAGCGTGTTTCGTTTAGAGGTACGGTTTTTCAAAAACAGCATGGTATTCCGCATATTTGCGATTGTTTTATACGGATCTTTTATTTCCTTGTCGTACGTTGTATCCCATTTGTTTGCCGAACCGATGACTGTCCGGTAAAGTGCATAGTCGACGTCATGCTTGAAGGTGAGATTGTATTTGTTTGCCGTCGTTATATTAACGACTATGTCGTCGTACGATTTGCCCAGGCAGATGATAGAAACCAGCAGAATGATTATCAGAACCGAAAATGGTATTATCGACATCAGGTAATATTTTTTCATCCTGCTCCGAAGAGAGAATTGTTTTATGTTAGTCATCTGCATTCTTTGTCTTGCTTTTTCTTGCACGATATTCGCGGGGTGAAATTCCGAAATTTTTTTTGAACAGATAGCTGAAATAATGTGCATCCTGGTATCCTATTTGGTAAGATATTTCAGAAGACCTCATCGGTGTGCACATGAGTAATTCCGTTGCTTTCTCAAGACGTACAGACGTTAAATATTCTATAAATGTCTTATTTGTTTCTGTTGAGAATAAAGTTGAAAGATAATTCGGACTGATGCCGGCTTCTTTCGCAACGAGGTTTAACGTAATGTCGGTACTGTAATTATGCTGAATAAAATCTTTTACTTTGGAGATAAGCTTTGTATTGCGGTTTTCCGTCCGGTCGTTGCGGTACCCAAGCGTTGTTGTCAGAATTTCTTCAAGCGTCGGGCGTATTGTCCCCGGTGCAAAAGAAAGATCCGCCGTACTGGTAAGTGCTGTCAGTTCTTCTTTTTTATACCCGAGATGCTGAAGAAACGTGAGGCAGCAGAAATAGATATCCATTACTATGTATCGTTTTAATGCGGATAACTTCAAATTATTCGTTCCCAGACTATCCAGAAATTCTGTGATATAGTCTGGAATTTCGCGGATGGTTCCCATTTTCAGAAATCGTTCCATGACAGTCCAGTCCAGTTTTTCACTGTCGATATCGAGAAGCGGAGAAAAATTTATACGGCTCTTCGAAAAATCTGTGTCGGAATAAAGAACAAGTACATTCGGTGTATTATAGAAGAAGCGCATTGAAAAGACTTTTTGGGCCGCTCTGTAAGATTTCTGCAGTTCGCTCAATCTTCTGACGGACGGACCGAGCACTCCGAAATAGCGGATTCCGGGAATCTGGTCGAGTTTTGCTGCCAGTTTCTTTTTATAGATTTCCCATGTTGATTCATCAATATCCATACAGATGACGGCGGCCCCTTCTATGCCCCGGTCGAATGGCATCCAGCAGGGGGGAAACTCCAGCGTATGCAGAATATTGCAACATTCCTGGGTATCTTGATAATTATCTCCTGACCTCTGGATTTCAAGCAAAAATAATGCATAATTTTGAGAAATCAGAGTCAGATCCAGTTTTTCTGCTTTTATCATAAGATCCTGATAGTCATAGCGTCCTGAAATAAGATCCGCAAAGAATCTGTTTCGTTCAAGCTGTTTTTTTTCAGACATCTCTGATTTATATTTTTCTAAAAGCGTAGCTTCCTTGTTCCTTTCTTCTATCAGAACCGCTACGGCTTTTATTTTTTCAATGAGCTTTTCAGAGGTTATCGGTTTCAGCAGATAATCTTCTACCCCGATACCAATGGCTTTTTTAGCATAGCTGAAATCTTTGTAACCACTCAGAAGAATAATTCGTATGGAAGGAAGTGCCTTTTTTACCATTACCGAAAGCTGAAGGCCATCCATAAACGGCATTTTTATATCGGTGATGAGTATATCCGGCTTTTTGCTGAGTATGAGTGGTAGCGCAAGTTCTCCATCCGCTGCATCACCGGAAAATTCCAGACCTGCCGACGTCCAGTCTATATTTTCGCGAAAATTTCTTCTGATGATGAATTCGTCTTCTACCAGGAATATTTTTATCATGGATAGTTCTCTCGTATGATGTCCTTTACAAAACGATTATAATATACCTTTACGGATTTGTCGAAAAAAAAGGGAAAACTATCTTTGTCAAGTGCCTGTATTCGTATTCAAACGTAAAAATATACGGAAAAAAAGTATAAAAATGCATTGACAGGATAGGTTTATACGGATATAGTCCTTTAAGTACTGTACTGGTACGGCAACAATGTCGTTGCAGATCCAAAAAATCTGGGGGGCATTGTTCGGCTCCCCAAAAAGGAGCAAGAAATGAAAAAAAACCTGAAAAGCCTTCTGGTGCTTTCTGCCGTGTCTCTTTTTACTGCCGGCCTTCTTTTCGCCGGTGGTTCCAAAGACAAAACAATCAAAATCGGATTTAATATTCCTTTGACCGGTGATTCTCCGAAAGTCGGAGAAGGTGCAAAATACGCCGGTGAGCTTATTAAAAATAAAATCAACGAAGCGGGCGGACTTGAAGTCAACGGTGAAAAGTACATGCTTGACTTTATCTATGTCGATAATGAATTGAAGCCGGAGTCGGCTATTCAAGCTGCGTACAAGCTTATCGATCAGGATCAGGTACTTGCTGTTATGGGGCCCTGCGGTTCAGGCCGTGCCATCCCCGCCGGTCAGGTAAATAACGACAGTAAATGTCCGATGATTTCTCCATGGGCAACAAATCCTGATGTTACAAAAGATCGGCCGTATGTTTTCAGAGCCTGTTTCCTTGATCCGTTCCAGGCTCCGGTTGCGGCGAAATTTGCCAGCGAAGAATTCGGCATAAAAAAAATTGCTATCCTGTACAATCTTGAAGACGACTATTCAAAGACTCTTGCGACCCTGTTTAAGGATTCCTGGGAGAAAAAATATGGTCAGGTGCTGAGTTTTGAAAGCTTTGGGCAGAAAGATCAGGATTTTTCTGTTCAGCTTACTAAAATTATTGGCTCCGGTGCAGAACTGCTCTATCTGCCGTGTTACTACAACCATGTTGCACTTATCGTTTCACAGGCAAAAGATCTTGGCTGGGATGGTCCTGTTATGGGATCGGATGCATGGGGATCTGCCGATTTGTGGAAACTGAGTAAAGGTCTTGTTGCGGGTGACTATTTCACAACCCATTATGCTGCAGCCGGTGCTACCGGAAAAACAAAGGATTTCATTGATGAATACAAAGCCGCATACGGATATGTACCTGATGATGTTGCGGCCCTTTCCTACGATGCGACAAACCTGCTGCTGCTGTCCATCCAGAAGGCCGGACTGTCTGGTGATCTGCAGAAGGACCGTGACGGTATAAAAGATGCACTTGGTGCTATAAAAGACTACGACGGTATTACCGGAAGAATGACATTTACTCCGGAAGGTGACCCGGTAAAAGATGCCGTTGTCGTAAAAATTTCACCGGAAGGAACGTTCCAATTCGTAAAGAGTCTGCAGCCGTAACATTAGGTATGGATTCTGATATATCGGGACGTATACAGTTATTGATTCTGTAAACGTCCCGTATATTTTGGAATCTTGAAATCAACGACAAATAAAACAGAGGATTCTTATGGCATTTTTTTTACAAAATCTATTTAATGCACTGCAATGGGGCAGTTTTTATTCAATAATCGCTTTGGGCTACTGTCTTGTATACGGAGTCCTCCGTCTTATAAATTTTGCCCACGGCGATATTTTTATGACCTCCTGCTATTTTGCATTTTTTATTGTGGCAGGACTGACATCTTTTTTTGCACTTTCTGGAATTCCGCTTTTCATTATCACGCTGATCTGTGCAATGGCACTGACCGGAGGGCTTGGAGTTCTTATAGAACGCGTCGCCTACAGACCTTTGCGCCGGAAAGGCGTGAACAGGCTGTATGTCGTTATTACTGCACTGATGGTTGGTTTTATCCTGGAAAATGGCAATCTTGCTTTTCTCGGTGCAAGTTCCCGCCGTTTCCCGGATCTTATCACTAAACAGGTCTGGAATATAGGACCGCTTACCCTGACAAATCTTAAAGTACTTGTTATTATCAGTGCTTTTGTTGTTTTTGGTATTCTCCAGTTTATAGTTAAACGGACTGTTCTCGGAATGGCTATGCGGGCTATTTCTTATGATAAATTTGCGATTCCGCTGATGGGTATTCCCGTCAACACGGTAATCACGTTTACGTTTGCTGTCGGCTCTGCGCTTGCAGCTGTCGCCGGCATTCTGTTCGGCATGTCGTATCCGGTTATGGACCCGTATATGGGTATGATAATCGGCTGGAAAGCATTTATCGCTGCTGTCGTCGGCGGTATCGGTGACATTGGCGGCGCTTTTCTTGGTGGGTTTATGCTTGGTTTTATCGAAATCTTTGTGACGGCTATTTTCCCGTCCAGCTACAAGGATCTCATCTCGTTTGTGATACTGCTGGTTATCCTGTCGGTGAAACCGACAGGTTTCTTTGGCATTGCACGGTCAACAAAGATCTAAGGAGCTGAAAAATGAATTTTTTTGATAGAAGAAATAAAAAGAACCGGAACAAAATTATGCTGGCAGCCTCCGTCGTCCTTATCGTTCTGCTGGTCCTGCTTGCAAAATTCCGGGTGATTAATAATTATACGCAGTCTGTCATCATGTTTATCTGCGTGAACATGATTATGTCATCGAGCCTGAATATCATCAACGGCTATATGGGCGAATTTTCCTGCGGACATGCGGGTTTTATGGCAGTTGGCGCATACGTCTCTTCCGTATTGTCGCTCCTGTTTTTTACTGACGGCGGTATCGGCGGTAAGGCTTTGTTACCACCGGGCGCAGCAGTCGTTTTTTTCCCGGTCGTCATAATTGCCGGTGGTATTGCTGCTGCTTTTGCAGGGCTTATCGTTGCAATTCCTTCATTTAAAACACGGGATGATTACCTTGCTATTATAACTATCGCAGCGAATTATATTATTATGACGGCAGTCAATAATATAGAATCTGTTGGTGCAAGCCGCGGACTGATGGGGATGAAAAATACGCTTTTTGCAATGAATAAGGCGGTTAATCTGCCGTGGATCCTTATCTGGGTGCTCGTGTTTACCGTGATCAGTGTGATTCTAATACGACATCTTATGGGATCTACACTCGGGAAGGGAATTACCGCTATCCGGTTTGATGAGATATCTGCTGAAATAATGAGTGTTAATACGAACCGTATGAAAGTTATTGCCTTTATGTTTTCGTCTGGACTTGCAGGAATTGCCGGCGGACTTTTTGCCCACATTATGGGTTTTATAAATCCTGCTTCGTTCAATATTCTGAAATCGACGGAAAGTCTTGTCATGGTATACCTCGGTGGTATGGGATCCTTGAGCGGTTCTCTGATAGCTGCGGTTCTGTTTACTTTCCTGAACGAATTACTCCGGCCGCTGCAGATATTTAAGTGGGTCATTATTCCGTTGCTGTTGATTCTCATTATGCAGTTCAGACCTTCCGGTCTTCTGGGCGGCAGGGAACTCAGTGATATTATTGCAGATTTCCTTGATAAACGAAATAAAAAATCCGTTTCAGAAACAGAAGGAAAGGGGGCGGCCTGATGTGTGCATTATTGAAAATTGATCATCTGACTCACCGTTTCGGCGGACTTCAGGCACTGACCGATATAAATGTAGAACTTGAAGAACACCAGATAGCAGGATTAATCGGTCCGAACGGTGCCGGTAAAACGACTGTTTTCAATCTGGTAAGCGGTTTTTATATTCCTTCAGAAGGAAATATAATTTTCAATGGAACACGGCTGAATGGAAAAAAATCTCATGATATAGCGGCTCTCGGTATTGGTCGTACTTTTCAGAATATCCGCCTGTGGAATGAAATGACTGTTCTTGATAATATTTCAATTGCACAACACTATAAACTTGGTTATGGCGTTGCGGATGCGTTCTTTCAGACAAAGAAATATCAGACCGCTGAAAAAAACATTAAAGACGAGTCGATGGCACTACTTGAAAAATTCGGATTAGCAGATCATGCTGATGACTATCCCGACAATCTGCCGTACGGTGTTCAGCGGCGTGTCGAAATATGCCGTGCACTGTCGCTCCATCCGAAACTGCTGCTGCTTGATGAGCCTGCTGCAGGTCTGAGTACCTCTGATGTTGCCGGTCTCATTGACCACGTTAACTGGATACACGAAAATTTCGATACCACTATCTGGATGATTGAACATCAGATGGAAGTTATCATGAAGCTATGCAGTTTTATTCAGGTTGTGGATTTCGGGAAGGAAATTGCCCGTGGTACTCCCAACGATATTAAGACGAATCCCGCAGTTATAAAAGCATATCTCGGTGATGAGCAGATCTAAGAATAGGTACATAAGGAGACTGCTGCTTTCAGATACGTGCGGTCTGATTTTTATGTACTGTTGTTTCCGCTACCGTCCGGGGCGGTTTTATAGGAGCTGAATTATGTTACTGGAAGTCAAAAATTTATATGTTTCATACGGAAAAATAGAAGCCCTTCACGGTGTTTCTTTTACCATCGATGAAGGAGAAATTGTTACGCTCATCGGTGCCAACGGTGCCGGCAAAACATCTACCTTGATGAGTCTTGCCCGTCTGGAGCCTCCCGAGGCTCCGAAAGTAACAAAGGGTGATATTCTGTATAAAGGTAAAAGCATTCTGAAGACAGAACCGCATATTCTGGTGAAAAATAAGGTAATGGCCCTTGTTCCGGAAGGACGGCACATATTCGGTAATTTGACCGTTGCTGAAAACCTGGAAATGGCTGCATATGCCAGGCGCAAAGATGTCAATGCAGAAGCCGATAAGGGAGAAATTGAACAGATGGTTTACGATTTGTTTCCCCGTTTGTACGAACGACGTAAGCAGCGGAGTGAATCGTTATCAGGCGGCGAGCAGCAGATGCTGGCGGTCGGCCGGGCACTTATGACCCAGTGTCCTATGATTATGCTTGACGAACCGTCGATGGGACTTGCGCCGAAACTTATGTTTGAAATGTTCCGGGCGCTTAAACTGCTCAATGAAAACAGGGGGATCACGATTCTTGTCGTTGAACAGAACGCGCGTGTTGCACTTGAATTTGCCCATCGCGGGTATGTTCTTAATACCGGTGAGATAATCGCGCAGGGATCTTCTGCTGAACTTATTGCAAATCCTGATGTTAAAAAAGCATATCTTGGAGGCTGAATAATGAAGACCGTAGGTTATTATAATGGACAAATCGATGAAATAGATGCGATGCGAGTTCCTATGAATGACCGTGCAATGTATTTTGGAGACGGAGTTTACGATGCAACGTATGCTGCAAATCGTAAAATTTTTGAGGTTGATTACCATCTGGATCGTTTTTACAACAGTTTTACTGCTTTAAAAATGCCGTTCAGACTTACCAGAGAAGAGCTGAAAACAGAATTACAAAAATGTATCGATAAAATGGATTCTAACGGAGTCGTTTTTGTCTACTGGCAGTGTACGCGGGGAACCGGTCCGCGGAATCACCTTTTTCCAACGGACGGGAAACCGGCTAATTTATTGATTTTTATACGAGAGGCAAAACTTACCGACCTGCGTCGTCCTTTTCGTGTTCTTACCGAAGAAGATACGAGATTTCTTCATTGCAATATAAAAACACTCAATCTTATTCCAAATGTTATGGCTGCCCAGAAAGCTCTTGAAGCCGGATGTGACGAGGTCATTTTCCATCGGGGAACGCGGGTTACCGAATGTGCGCACTGTAATGTTCATATACTGAAAAACGGAGAATTCCGTACGGCCCCGACTGATAATCTTATTTTACCCGGAATTACGCGCAGGCATGTACTGCAAATCTGCAAACGGATGCAGATTCCTTTTCGTGAAGAAGCTTTTACGGTGGATGACCTTTTTACCGCTGATGAAGTTATTATTTCAAGTGCCGGAACACTTTGTGTACCGGTATGTGAAATTGACGGAAAAAAAGCAGGCGGTAAGGATCCTGAAACACTCCGGAAAATTCAGAAGGCTGCAGTACAGGATTTTTATACCGAAACCGAATATATGCCGGACATCATCGATTAAACTGCTTAAAATTCCGGGAGCGCAAAATGACAAAAGAAAAACTGGCCGCATACAATATTGGAGAAAATCTGGATACTCTTATGAACCTCGATCCCCGGGGATACGGAGTCTGCCGGATCCTTTATAAAGCTTCGCGCAGCAGGGCAGGGAAACCTGTTTCACTTGCTATGGCAGAACATCTTGTGGAATCGGTACGGAAAAATTCTCTTATTTATATTATGACCGGTTTTATTCTGAGGCCTCATAAACATCCGGAGACTGATGGTATAACAGGGGCCATACTGCTTGTTCGTTCGCTGATCCTTGCATTTGACGCGAAACCGGTGATCCTGTGTCCGCTCGAGAATATTCCGGCCATAGCAGCCTGCAGCCCGTTGACAGGGATGCACTGCTTTATTGCCGGCAGGGATGGTGATGAACTTTCAGTTATAAAAACGGCACAGGAACTTCCGTTTTCATTTGCCGTTATTCCGGTTTCCAAAGACGAGGCAGAAGCTGCAGCTCTTTCTTCGTTGCTCACCGCCGGTACTGATCCTGCGGCTGTATTTGCGACCGAGGCGCCTGGAGCAAATACAGCAGGTGAATATCATAATGCAGTCGGAGTAAACATGACCGGGCTTGAAGCGAAACTGGATGTTGTTTTCAGTGCCTTTCAAAAAAAAGGTGTCCCGAGTTTTGCTGTTGGTGATCTTGGTAATGAAATCGGTATGGGAGCAATCGCGGAGCACCTTCGTACGTATATTCCCTATACACGAAAGACAGCGCGTGCGGCCGGTTGTTGTTGCGGTTGTGCCGATGGCATTATTGCTGCTTCTGCCGCTGATTATCTTCTGACTGCAACGGTTTCCGACTGGGGTGTTTATGCAATAATTTCAGCACTTGCTTATTTGAAGAAAGATATTACTATCATGCATGATGAAAGAATTGAGCGGGATGTACTGACTGAGTGCAGCCGGCAGGGGATGGTTGATATGAGTGGAGCACTTATCCCTGCCATAGACGGATTCAGTGTCGACATGATCTGCACTATTGTTTCTTTAATGCGGAGTACGGTTGAATATGCGATTGGCTATGATAATGAGAAATGGTTTTCTGAAACTTTAGCGAGAGGTTTTTATGACCGTCTCTGAAAAAAAAATCCGAATGATTTCAGCAGGTGATAGTGCGCTTGTGCTGGAATTCGGTACCGGCATCAGTGAACAGATAAACCGTCGTATCCGGCTGTTTGTGGAAGAACTTGAATCGGAATTTA
>JALCCK010000039.1 GCA_022640795.1 Treponema sp. | reverse complement strand
TCCCGCGACAGACATTGATCCGTCACAGATTGATGCCATAATAAAAGATTATCAAACCCAAATAAAAACAGCCGTTCAGTCAGCAGCTGCGGCGCAATACGGACTAGCAGGCATAAAACCACAGACAGGAATTATTTTCAATATAGAATCCTGATTTCCAACCAGGAACCGTAACAGCCGCTTCGTAAAAAAAACTCCGCCTTTCAGCGGAGTTTTTTAATCAGTTCAAAAATTAGAGCCCTTTGTATTCACCGGGTTTAATTTCATCACCGTATTTAGCTTTTACAGCTTCAAGTTCCTTTATCTTATTGGTCCAGTACTGCTCAATTTCAGCAGGAACATTCGGATCTTTGTCTGCATAGAATTTCTTGGTTCTAGCAAGTTTATCTATAAATTTCTGAGTGCGGAATGTGAACATATAGGTATATGTTTCTTCAGAAATAGTTTCCGCAGGAAGGAATTCATCGAACAGTGCTTTCACATCTTTGTACAGCGGGATTTTTCCGGTCGGAGTTTCAAGTGCATCATATTCGCCATGAATACGACCTTCAGCCCAGTGCAGCCAGATTTTCTTTGCAAGTTTTGATGTCAGGAATTCGCCTTTCGGTCCCTTGAGGAAGTAGTTAGTCGAGAAAATTTTCGGGCAATCCTTGATTTTCTCACCGAACTTGATATTGTTCATCGTATAGGCACCAAGCGGATATGAAACGAAGTCCATGTTTGCCATCGGAGAAGGTTTCAGAACACCTTCCTGTCCAAGCGTCTGCGCGGTTGTTTCTGATTCAAGTGTTGCAGCTTTCAGAAGAATGCCGTCTCTCCATGAAGGAGATTCTTCACACGGAACAGAGATTGAAGAATCGCGTCCACCGTAAAGGATCCCCTGTACGGAAACACCTTCTTTATTTTCAAATCCTTCCTTATCAAAATTATTAAGATAAGAAAGTCTCATAGTGTAACGGGCATTCGCATGGGCAATTCCAATTTCTTTTCCATTTTCGTCTTTGTCGCCTGCTTTCCATTCGCCATGATGATTGCGTCCATGATCAGGAACTTTAACATCACCCATTCCAAGCCAGTACGGTTTCTTGTCATCGCTGACGAGAACATTCGAGAAAATGACTTCCTGATTCTTCATAAGATTTTCATAAATAACAGGATCGTCTTTTGCATTCACATCTTTTATGATACCAAAAATTCCCTGTTCAAAATTAACGCCGCGGAATTCTCCGTCAAGATCCCGGAAATAGGTGATGTCATCACCGACAATTTCTTCTCCGGGAATCATGGCTGTAGATGTTTTTCCACAACCGGACGGATAAGCACCGGCAAAATATGTTTTGCGGCCCTTGTTTTTACCGGTTCCCATGCAGGCCATGAGGAACATATGTTCGCACAACCAGCCTTCTTTTCCAGCTTTGTTGATGGAAAGACGCATTGAATGTTTTTTCATACCGACAGAATTACCGGCATACTGTGCATTCATTGAATAGACTATATTGTTCTGGGTATCCATATAGATACGGCGTTTATCAGTGTTTACAGAATTTCCTTTTTTGTCGAGTTTACCGGCAGAATGTATAAACCGGAAGAAATCTTTGCAACCCTGCTGTTTAAGGAAATGTGCGTAGCCGGGGCGATACAGAATCGTTTCCGAGTGGAGAACATAACTGGAATCCGTCATTTGAACACAGGGAACAGTAAATATGGAATCTCCCGGTCCTTCAGTAAAGAATTTAACGTAAGCTTCTTTTCCATTCATGGCATTCTTTGCAATATCCATGATTTCTTTTTTTGCCTCGTCATACGGAAGGGAATTCATTGCCTTCATTGCTTCAAGATTTTCAGGATATACCATGTAACGCGTGTTGACTTTATCACGTGCCTGATCGTTATAACCGTCCCAGTGGATAGTCTGTTCAGAATTAGCAAGGTGATGTTCTTCGCCGTTTTTGATTGCTGCTGCTTTTACGTATTCTTCAGATTCAGCGCTGTCGTCACATACGTAAATTGATGCAGGATTACAGTGTTCTGTATATTCGCCGATGAAATCCAGAACCTTTTCATTGTTGAGAGCTTCAAGCCGTTTCCAGCTTTCCTCACTCATTTTGCCTTTCAGCAGATCATTGTACTTACTCATCGTAACTCCTATGTCTCTATATCACCGGAAAACTCCGGCATTAATTGTACAGCAATATTCAGAAAACCCGATATTGTTGTCATTTTGTTAAGTATAAAAAAAAAAGGCAATCTTTCCCTTATACTATGTTACTTTACTCTAAAACTTTTCTGCAGAATAATCAATATATCCGACAAAAAACATAGTCGTTTTCGTTTGTTTGGGAAAGATTGCCGTAATTTTCAAAATTTTGTATAGTTACCGCAAAAATAAAAAAAAACGCTTGACAATTTGGACAGAAGCACGTAAGCTAAGTGTACGTACACGCAATAAAACGGAGAAAATTTTCAAGATGACTGTAACAGAAATCGCAAAACTGGCAGGAGTCTCCATCGGTACTGTGGACCGGGTGATTCATAACAGGGGCCGTGTTTCCGAAGAAACGAGAAAAAAAATTGAAACTATTATAGAAGAAAGCGGATATCAGCCAAATGCGCTGGCTCGTCATCTTAAAATGAAAAAATCCTATCAAATAGGGGTGCTTATTCCAGGAATCAACAGTGAGGGAGGTTACTGGAAATATCTTTTTGACAGTATAGAACAGACGGCTGCTGAAGAATTCGGAGCATTTTCATTCACCGTTGTACTGTTTGAATTTGAGCGATCTGACAGAATTTCGTTGACAAGCCAGTTCAACAGAATGATCAACTCCGATTGCAGCGCATATATCATAGCTCCGGTCATGCAGGAAGAAGCTATGGTCCTGCTGTCTGATATACGAATTTCAAAGCCATACTGCTTTATCGATACTGCTATTCCCGGTACAAATCCGCTCTGTACGGTTACCCAGGATCCTTATAAAGCCGGTTACCTGGCAGGAAGAATGACTGAACTTACTGCGCGGGAAAAAGGTATTTTTGCAGTCCTCAACCCGTATCATCGGGAAGCCTATAATCTGTCAGAACGTTCCCGGGGATTCTGCGACTGGTTTAAAGGAAGAGCTGAAGCGATAACGATTACGGCGCACAACGACTCAAAGAAATGTATGTACGAAGCTTTATCAACACTTTTCGGACAGTATGAAAATATAGCCGGAATTTGTACCGTTTGTTCCGAAACACACTATACGGCTGATTTTATTCAGGAACGGCAAAATAAAGATCGTATAGCGGTAACGGGGTTCGATCTCGTAGCAGAAAACAAGAAACAACTCGGTGAAGGCATGATTGACTGCCTTATTTCGCAAAAACCGGAAGAACAAGGCAGACTTGTGTTACAACAGCTCTACCGGCATCTGGTACTGGAGGAAAATACAATAAAAGATCTGAAAATTCCACTTTATATCTATTTAAAAGAAAATCTCGATCAATATAGTAAGGAGTAATAAAGCATGCAGACAGAAAATATAAAAAAAGAAATTTCACAGGGACAGGCCATACTGGGAATTGAATTTGGTTCTACCAGAATAAAAGCTGTTCTTATTGATTCCAAAAACGAACCGGTTGCACAGGGTGCGTTCGACTGGGAAAATTCTCTCACCGACGGTATATGGACCTATCCGTTGAATAAAATCTCTGAAGGTCTGCGCGCAAGTTATGCCGACCTCAAAAAAGACGTGGCAAAAAAATACGGTCTGAAGCTTACCAGGCTCAGAGCACTCGGTATCAGCGCGATGATGCACGGGTATCTCGCATTCGACAAAGAGGGGAACCTTCTCGTACCGTTCAGAACCTGGCGGAATACCATGACCGGAACGGCAGCAAAAAAACTTTCAGCCCTTTTCGACTATCCGGTTCCCGAGCGCTGGAGCATTGCGCACCTTTATCAGGCTATATTGAATAATGAACCGCACGTCGGTAAGGTCGCCTACCTTACCACGCTCGCCGGATATGTTCACTGGAAACTCACCGGCCGGAAAGTTATCGGTATCGGTGATGCGTCCGGCATGTTCCCCATCGATACGGAGAGCAAACAGTTCGATAAAAAAATGATAGCACAGTTTGACGCTCTGACCGCCGATAAAAACTACGGATGGAAACTGGAATCGCTGCTGCCGGAAGTTCTTACTGCCGGAACTCCTGCCGGGACCCTTTCAAAAGAAGGAGCGGCACTTATCGATGCAGACAACGAACTGCAGAGCGGAGTTCCGCTCTGCCCGCCGGAAGGTGACGCAGGAACCGGCATGGCAGCGACGAACAGTGTTGCTCCGCGTACCGGCAACGTCTCGGCCGGAACCTCTGTCTTTGCCATGATCGTGCTGGAAAAAAAGCTGTCAAAATCATACAGCGGCCTTATCGATCTGGTTACCACTCCCGACGGGTCGCTTGCGGCAATGGCTCACGCAAATAACTGTACCGGCGAATATGATAACTGGATACGGCTCTTCGGAGAAGCGGCAGCAGCAGCCGGATGCCGGATTCCCAAACCGGATCTGTATGATGCGCTGCTTTTTGAAGCGCTGAAAGGTGAAAAAAACTGCGGAGGACTCATTCCCTATAATTATATTTCCGGTGAATCAATGACAGGACTGACAGAAGGAAGACCGCTGTTCGTGCGGACCAGTACGAGCCATTTTACACTGGCCAATTTCATGCGGGCGCAGCTTTTTACCGCACTCGGAGCACTCAGAACCGGCATGGATATTCTGTTCGATAAAGAGCAGGTCAAACTGGACCGTCTTACTGGACACGGCGGATTTTTCAAAACGGCTGAAGTCGGACTCAAAATTATGGCAGCCGCAATGCATACTTCCGTATCCGCGCTTGAAACGGCAGGAGAAGGAGGCCCCTGGGGAATGGCGCTGCTCGCGTCCTATCTGATAAACGGGAAGGGACAAACACTCAGTGAATACCTTGAAAAAGAAGTATTTGCGGGAGCAAAAGCAACGACCGTAAACCCTGATGCATCCGACATAAAAGGATTCAACGAATTTTTCACTAACTACAAAAAAGGACTGACTGTAGAACGTGCAGCAGTTGAAAATATCGATTAACACTCGAGGAGGAATAATGATCAATCTTACTAAATATGAATTCTGGTTTCTAACCGGCAGCCAGGATCTTTACGGCGAAGAAACTCTCCGCCAGGTCGCAAAGGATTCTAAGGAAATTGCCGATTTCATACAGGCGGATAAAAATATACCGGCAAAAATTATCTGGAAGCCGACACTGCTTACTCCGGCCGCAATTACAAAGATCTTTGAAGAAGCCAACGCAGATGAAAACTGTGCCGGGGTACTATGCTGGATGCATACATTCAGTCCCGCCAAAATGTGGATTAAGGGGCTTTCAATCAATAAAAAACCGCTGCTCCAGCTGAATACGCAGTTCAACGAAGCCATACCCTATAAAACAATGGATATGGATTTTATGAACCTGAATCAGTCCGCACACGGAGACAGAGAATTCGGATTTATTACATCGAGGATGGATATCCCGAGAAAAGTCATCACCGGATACTGGAAACACGAAGAAACACTGCAGCGGATAGGAAACTGGATGCGTTGTGCCTGTGCGGCTCAGGACGGACGGAATCTCACGGTCGTACGATTCGGAGACAACATGCGCGAAGTTGCCGTCACTGATGGAGACAAAGTCGAAGCGATGATGAAGTTCGGCTGGTCCGTTCCGTATTACGGCATCGGAGACCTCGTCAGCTATCTGAAAAATGTCAAAGAAAGCGATCTTGATTCGCTCATGGAGGAATACGACGCCACGTATGAAATCGTATGGGGAAACGATAAGGAAACGACGCGCGCCCACATACGGGAACAGGCAAAAATAGAGCTTGCACTTCGTGCATTTCTCAAAGATACCGGCGCTCATGCATTGACGACTAATTTTCAGGACTTATGGGGCATGAAACAGCTGCCCGGACTTGCAATACAGCGGCTGCTCGCAGACGGTTACGGTTTCGGTGCCGAAGGCGACTGGAAAACGGCGGCACTGGTCAGAACATTTAAAGTCATGACGGCGGGACTCGTTTCCGGAGGAAAAGGCAATGCCTTTATGGAAGACTATACGTATAATCTTGAAAAAGGCAACGGCCTCGATCTCGGTTCACACATGCTTGAAGTCGATCCGCAGATAGCGGTTTCCAAACCGCGTATCGAAGTCCATCCTCTCGGTATCGGAGGAAAAGAAGATCCGGCCCGGCTCGTGTTCAATGCAAGTACCGGTCCCGCACTCGTCTCAGCAGTCGTCGATATGGGAAGCAGATTCCGCTGCATTGTAAACGAAGTCGATGTTGTACAGCCGCCGGAAGATCTGCCAAAACTTCCGGTTGCCCGTGTCTTATGGGCCCCGAAACCAAATCTGCAGACTTCAGCAGAAGCGTGGATTCTGGCAGGCGGAGGACATCATACGGCGTTAAGCAACATTATTACTACCGGAATGCTCCAGGACTGGTGTGAAATAGTCGGAATAGAATGCATTGCCATCGACAGGAATACAACCATTCCACAGTTCCGTAATGAACTCAGATGGAATTCTGCATACTGGGAGGGCAGAAAATAATGGCATCGGTATATCAGACATTAAAAGAGCAGGCGTACGAAGCCAATCTGCAGATTCCCGCACAGCACCTTGCGCTGTACACGTGGGGCAATGTTTCAGCCTTTGATGAAGGAAAAGCAGTTTTTGCAATAAAACCTTCAGGGGTTCCCTATAGTGAACTCACATCCGAAAGCATGGTTATTGTCGATCTCGACGGCAAAATAGTCGAAGGTACACTGAATCCGTCGTCGGATACGCCGACACACGTTGTTCTCTACCGGGAATTTGCTGTGCATGACGGTAAGAAAATCGGTGGCATCATCCATACGCATTCGACGGCGGCAGCCGGATGGGCACAGGCAGTCCGGCCCATTCCGCTTTTCGGTACGACACACGCCGACCATATTCAGACGGCGGTCCCCTGTACACCGTATCTTTCAAAAGAAGCTGTAGAACGCGATTACGAAAAGGAAACAGGCAATCTGATCGTACAGCACTTCAGAGAGCTCGGACTTAATCCGGGAGAAGTAACGATGGTCCTCGTCGGTGGACACGGTCCTTTCGCATGGGGAAAAGATGCTGCAGCGGCCGTCTATAATGGAGCGGTGCTGGAAGAAATTGCAAAGATGGCGGCTTACACGATCAGTGTAAACCCGGCAGCCCAACCGCTCCCTGACTATATTGTAAACAAACACTATATGCGTAAACATGGTCCGGATGCATATTACGGACAAAACAGAAAATAAGCAGCATTTCTTTATCTGTTTTGATTTCCGTTTGAAAGACCAGGGTCCGGAAACTGTTTCCAACCTCCAAAAACAGTAACTCCGGACCTTTTTTTGTCTGGAAAATAATAGGAAAAAAATGTATTTATCGGCTATAATAAATTTCTATGACACAACAGAGAAAAAATGCTCACGAAAATCCCGATTATCTGAAGCAGCAGCTCATTACCTACATCGGAAATAAACGGACATTACTTCCGCTTATAGAAAAGGGCATTACATTTATTCAAAAAAAAATAAATCGTAAAAAGTTGGACTGTGCCGATATTTTTTCAGGGAGCGGCATTGTAACACGGTTTCTTAAGCAATATTCCATGTCGTTATCTGTAAACGATATGGAAATTTATGCTGAAGTTATAAATAAATGCTATCTGGCAAATAAATCGGAACTGGATATACAGTATCTTAAAGAAATCTATACGGACCTGATACAAAGAACTGAAAATCTGGTCGCAGAAATCGAACAAAAAGCTTCCATACAAAAAACACCGGGAACCCTCTTCCCTCCCGGATTTATCTCCGAGTTGTATGCTCCACAAGCAATGAATAAAATCAAACCGGGCGAACGATGCTTTTATACGCCCAGAAATGCATGGTATCTCGATATTATGCGGCAAAATATTGAAAAAACGGTACCTGCAGAGTTACAGCACTTCTTCATTGCACCGCTGCTCGCAGAAGCTTCCATTCATGCAAATACGGCAGGAATTTTCAAGGGATTCTACAAAAATCCGGAAACAGGACTTGGACATTTCGGTGGAAAAGCTGAAAATGCACTTCCACGAATTACCGGAAAAATAAGCCTGCCGTTTCCGCTTTTCAGTAACTTTGACTGCATAACAGGAATTTTCCGTGCAGAAGCAAATGAAGTGGTTCTTTCCGATGAATTCTACGCAAATTGTCGGGATTCTGACAAATTATTTGATCTCGTCTATATTGATCCTCCTTACAACCAGCATCCATACGGATCAAATTATTTTATGCTGAATCTGCTGGCTACGTACGAACGTCCCGATCAGAAACGAATAAGCCCCATCTCCGGCATTCCTGATAACTGGAATCGTTCAGAATTCAATAAAGCCCGTTTTTCAGAAGAAGCATTGATCCGGCTGGTCCATAATATCCGATCAAAATTTCTGCTTCTCTCATTTAATTCTGAAGGTTTTATCTCGAAAAAACGAATGCTTGAAATCCTTACTGAAATCGGAACGGTTACCGTAATGGATACAAAATATACAACCTTCCGTGGATCCCGAAATCTCGAAAAAAGAAATATCCACGTAAAAGAATATTTGTATGTAGTCGAAAAATGCCGGTAGCAGGAGCCGGTTACAGAAGTCTGTTAACGTTCGCGATTGACCTTACAGAAAGTTCCTCAGCAGAATCAATCAAATAAATGAACAGATTCCCGTATAACTAGAACAGTACAATACACGAGAGGGGTAAGTGATCAGAATAACCGCTCCCTGTCCATAACCTATATTTCTTCGGGAAACCGTTTTCATCAGCCCATACACCGGAATTTTCAACTTTAAAAGACAGAATGGAAACAGCCCCTGCTGTAAAAAAATGGTCGATTCGTTCCCACTTTCCATTAAAACAGTAACTTCCGCCATACGATTCACCGGGATCATCCCATGGAGAATAAACCGCCATATTGATATATCCGGCAGTACTTTTCTGGAACCGGGAAGGTACGGAAACACCTGGCCATGCACAACGCAACAGAAGACGGGGGCCGGAAACTGTCTTTACACGGAAGAATTCAGAAATATCACGATTGAAATCACCGCAGGCAAGAACAGCGGTTCGTCTCATCTCCTGATTATCTCTATGTAATAAAATAATTTCACAAAGCTGGGATTCCTCCCAATTCCTCCAAACTTCAGTCTCTGTTTTACCACCGATCTTTGACTTCCAGTGGTTCACCAAAAGTACCAGGCGGTTGTTTCCGGAGAGTACCGTTACTTCAAGCAGCGGACGCAGCGACGGCGGAATCGTACGACTCCGCACGTCAAGACTATGAACCTTCATGGCACAGAGCGGATAGCGGGAAAGTACGGCACAACCGAGCGCGGAATTTTCAGCAGCAGCAAAACAGCCGTACCGGTAAACTTTTCCCGGATACCAGGTGCTTTCAGCCAGCATATTAGAAATATCGTACAGTTCAGAAGAATTTTCCAGTTCCTGCAGGACAAAAACATCAGCATCCAACGAGCGAAGTACGTCACATAATCTTTTTAGTCGTGTAATGTATGCTGGTCTGCCCCAGGGTGATGAGGCCGTTATAAATTCCGGGTATTCAGAACCTTTTTTCTGTGCATCAAAAAATGTCTGCACATTCCAGGTAACAATCTTTAACCGGCCCGAATAGTCCGGGCCAGCTAACGCGACCGTTTCACACTGCATCACCGCCGGAATATTCCGGCGGCAGCCAAAGAAAAAAAGACATATAAAAAGAAGGGCTCCTGAAAATCTTATTCTCATAAAATCCTCTCAAAAAATAGAAAAACCAGGCTTACACTACTTGTTCTTCTTATTTTTTGCAGCCGTTTTTATATTTTACGCAGTTTCAGAAAACAAATCACACATTGAATTTAAAGAACAGGACATCGCCATCCTGAACGATATAATCTTTTCCTTCTATTCTGTATTTACCAGCTTCACGAATTTTTGCTTCACTTCCGTATTTTTTCAGGTCGTCTATTGTGTATGCTTCCGCCTTTATGAACCCTTTCTCAAAATCAGTATGTATGACACCGGCCGCTTTCGGAGCCGTATCGCCGGCATGAATTGTCCATGCACGACATTCATCAGGTCCCCCGGTAAAAAAGGTACGAAGTCCCATAAGGTGATAAGTTCGCCGGGCAAGGACTGAAAGTCCTGATTCCTTAAGCCCCACTGAATCCATAAATTCACGACGATCAGCATCTTCGGTTATTTCGGAAAGATCTGCTTCAAACTTACCGCATATGACGACAACATCGGATTTTTCCTCAGCCGCTATTCGTTTCACCACTTCAACATATTCGTTCGTTCCCGGTTCAATAGAGTCCTCATCAATATTGCAGACATACAACTGCGGTTTTATCGTGAGTAAATGCATATCGTAAACCGCGTTTTTTTCTTCATCAGTAAGAGCAGCCTGGCGCGCACTTTTTCCATCTTCCAGTAACGGACGAATTTTCGCAACTGCACTTGTCCATGCTGCCAGTTTTTTTTCTTCATCCTTTCCCATTGCACGAATGGCTTTTGTCACTTTTTCCTGCCGCTTTCTGATTGTTTCAAGATCTGCAAGCGCTAGTTCCATATTAATAGTAAGAATGTCACTTTCAGGATCTATAGGAGCTGATGTATTTGCATTGTCACGAACATGCATAATATCAGGATTTTCAAAACATCGGACGACCTGTGCAATAACACTCGTTTCTCGAATATTTGCAAGAAATTGATTTCCAAGCCCTTCTCCCTGAGACGCTCCTTTTATCAACCCCGCTATATCCACAAATCGAACAGTTGCGGGAGTCTTTTTCTTCGGCTGAAACACCCCGGCTATAAAATCAAGCCGTTCATCAGGCAGATCAACGATTCCGATATTAGGATCAATTGTACAAAATGGGAAATTTTCTGCCGCCGCAGGGGCCGCTGTTAAAGCTGAAAAAATAGTCGATTTCCCCACATTGGGAAGTCCGACAATACCACAATCTAATGACATACTTTGTCCTTAACATAAAATTTATTACTGAAAGAGGCACTTGGAAAAGTCAGACGAGTTTTACAAGTGAAACCTTACGGTAGATACAGGAATTTATAAAGAGTTGCACAGCAAAAATTTATAAGTTTCTGCAAAGGTAATTACGAAAGTTACCAGACTTTTGCAATTACCTCAAAGTATAATTCTTTTACCTGAAATGTACAACGGGCGGCTGCCGGTACATTTCAGGTAAATCTTACTATTATAATTGTATACAATTAAATTGATCTTGTCGTTATTCTGTTTTTTTTGTATTATCATAGCATGAAAACCGATAAAAAAATTCTAACACTGGACAAGCAGCTCTGTTTTGCACTGTATGTATGTTCAAAAGAAATAATACGGAAATATAAACCGATTCTGGCACCAGTACATCTGACCTATACAGGTTTTATTACGATGATGGCTCTTTGGGAACAGGATAACCTATCTGTAAAAGATCTCGGAAAAAAGCTTTATCTTGACTCGGGAACGCTGACCCCGCTTTTAAAAAAACTGGAAGCAGAAGGATATGCAAAGCGGACACGCTCAGAAAAAGACGAACGGGCAGTTATTATAACGCTTACGGAAAAAGGCCGCGATCTGCAATTAAAATGTTGTAATATACCGCAGAAAATGCAGTGCTGTACGAATCTGGACGATAAAAACACCGGACTTCTTATAAAAGAATTACACGCTATAATGAATACACTGCAGCAGGAAAACCGCCGCTAAAAATACCGAAGTAAATCAGCCCTGATAGACTACCACTCTATTTTTCCCCGAGCCTTTTGCCTTGTACATTGCATCGTCGACGGCCTGAAACCACCTTTCCTTTGTCCAGCCTAATTTATACGCAGCAATACCGGCACTCACGGTGAACCGCTCAGCACCACCGGTAAACGTAAATTCGGTTAATTCGAACAGGTGCCGGATATCTTCGGCAACCTGCCACGTCTCTTCTGCCGATCGTTCCCTGAAAGCTACGATGAATTCTTCTCCGCCAAAGCGAAAAGCATGACGGTTTCCTCCGACCCGTCGTTTTATTATGGAAGAAAGTTCCACCAGAACCTCATCACCATTTACATGACCATAGGTATCGTTTACATGTTTGAAATCATCAATATCGAATAAAATCATCTGCGGCGGCGTCAGTTCCTCAGTTTCTGTATGAATCTCATTTGCAGCCGTATAAATCGCCATATATGAAACAAAACATTCTTTTAAAGCGGTTCTATTGTAAAGGCCGGTCAGCGGTTCTATACGCAGCCGTTCTATCAGCTCATGTTCCTTATGATAGGAATTCCAGACATAAAAAATCTGATCCTGCATGGAATTACATATATTCCGCGCGATAATATAGCTCAGCACGTGGATCATCGCAACACTGACAATAGTAGGATATTTCATAACCGGATAAAAAGGAACTTCCCATCTGACCCAAAGTACTACGGAAAAAACGAATCCGCACAGTGCACTATAAAAAACAGCACGAACAAGACGTTTATCAGCAAACATTGAAGACAGATAAATCGGAATAATCGGAATTATAAGTACAAACAGGTAAAAATTATGAAAGATGGAAACAATAAGCGTTTCTGCCAGCAAAGCAAAACAGACAGCATAATTTTTTGTAACAGGAAGAATAGTTTTGGACCTTAAAACGACAATTGCAATAATCAGAAAAAAAACATTCAATCCGGCCGGCAAAACAAGCCGGAGCAGTATATAAGTTCCTATAGAAGTAACTAAGAGATTACCATGCAAAAAAATAAAAAAAGAACCTATTTCAAGAGCAGTAACTATAGCAGCAATTATGCAGCACATGTGAAAAATATATTTCTGCCATCTACCGAATAGCTCTCTTTTATATTTTATAAAATCCATGCAGTAATTATACCGTAAAAACCCTGTTTTTCAAATTTTAAGTTTTTCCGGAACATACCGTTCATGTCTTCGTAAATTCCGCACCAATTCTGTTCATTGCCTCAAAAAAATGAGGAAAAGAAACAGAACAACATTCAGCATCATTTACAACAACAGGATCCGGTAGTCCCAACCCCAGACAGGCTTCAGCCATAGCGACCCGGTGATCGCCGAAACTTTCGACAGAGCCGCCATGCATTCTGAACGCAGGATTGGGATTCCCATCAGGCAGCAACGGTGAATGGCCGTTTATAACAAGGAAATCTTCACCCTCTTCCACCTCTGCACCAAGTTTCGAAAGTTCTCCTTTAAGCACAACAATACGATCCGTTTCCTTTCTGCGACAAACTCCGATATCTTCGATAACCGTTTTACCATCAATAAAACAGGCAACGGCTGCCAGTGCGCAAACGGCATCAGGGAAACCTGCAAGATTCGCATGAAGTTCCCCTCCCGGCAGGCCTTTTGTACTCAGTCTGCCGGGAACTGAACACGCTTTCAATATATCGGATGCAGCTGCTCCGCTCCCTCTACCAGCAAAGGAACGGGCTCTGGAACCTCCCCGCACGGTCAGCGTCTTCATTTCGTGATTCCACTCGACATCCGCGCCGACAGACAGCAGGACTTCAAGCAAAGCTGCATCACCCTGGCTTCCCGAATCATCTATATTTTCAATCACCAGCTCACTGTCGGTAATAAGAGCCGCTATCAGCGGAAATGCGACCGCTTCCCAATCCGACGGAATAATCCTGTCGAACCCTTTAAAAAATACCGGCCCTGAAACACGGATATGTCTGAAATCGTCAGAAACAAAAACTTCTGTACCAAGAAACTCAAGCCACTGCCGGGTCATTTTTAAATAAGGAACTTCTTTCGGATCGGTAAGTTCAATCCGCAGCGTCCCGTTCATACGCAGTGCTGCCATCATCATTCCGGAAACATACTGGGAAAGACGCCCGTCGGTTATTACCGTATGTCCGGCATCTATAGGTCCACGTATAAGCAGCGGAGGAGCATCAGTCCCGGGACGGGCTATAAACGCCTGCGCTCCCAGCTGATTAAGAGCTGCTACAACATGACTGACAGGACGTTTACGAATAGATTCATCACCGGTAAATATACTCCAGCCCGGAAAGGTTGCCACTATCGGAGACAGAAAATATAAAAGCGATCCGGAATTACCGACATCAATAACGTCGGAAGGAAGATGCGCTCCGGATCCTGCACCGGTGACAGTCCATACCGAATCTGCAGAACCTGAATCACCGAAATCAAGGCGGGAACCGATAAGTGGTACTGCCCGACCGGCAGAAAGGCAGTCTGCACTGGCCAGAGGATTTGAAATATGAGAAACACCTTCTGCAAGCGAAGCCAAAATAACTGCACGAATCGTATGACTTTTCGATCCTGGAACACGTATAGACCCGGACAATACGGCACGGGAAGCTGCAATTTTCATAATTTGAATCATATCATAGAGAAGCGTCAGACTGCAAGATTCTTTCCGGCAAAACAGATTTCAAAACAGAAAAATTATCAAGGACCTTTACTGATGCTTCAGAAATTTACACTTTATTGTAAACTTTATCCATTTCTGATAGTATAACATGAAATTTCCAAAGAGAAGGACACCATGAAAAAAAGAGCCATTATCAGCGTCTATAACAAAGACGGCATCACGGATCTTGCAAAATATCTGCATGATGAAGGGTGGGAAATAATTTCCACAGGTGGAACTGCTGCTTATTTAACACAGCAAAAAATTCCGGTCACGGATGTAAGCTCAGTCACCGGATTCCCGGAATGTCTTGACGGACGGGTAAAAACACTTCACCCGGCTATTCATGCAGGACTTCTGGCCAAAAGAGACAACCCGGTGCACATGGCAAAAATAAAGGAGCTCGGAATAAAACCGGTCGACCTTGTCTGCGTAAACCTCTATCCTTTCTTTGAAAAAGTCCAGGCGGGACTCACTTTCGATCAAACCGTTGAATTTATAGATATCGGCGGCCCTACAATGCTTCGGGCAGCAGCAAAAAATTACCAGGATGTTATCGTACTGACAGATCCTGCCGATTATCCGGAAGCAGTTAAAAATCTTAAAACGCAAACGGTAAATCCGGCCTTCCGTAAAAAACTTGCCGGTAAAGTTTTCAATCTTACTTCAGCCTATGATGCTGCCATATCCCGTTTCATGCTCGGAGACAGAGGAGAATTCGAATATCCGGAACATTACGTTCTTGCACTCCAAAAAAGCCAGAACCTTCGTTATGGAGAAAACAGTCATCAGACAGCAGCCCTGTATGTAGCGGCAGATCATAAAGGTGCTTTCGGCGGCATGAAACAACTGCAGGGAAAAGAACTCAGTTATAACAATATCCGTGATCTCGACGTAGCATGGAAAGGTGTCTGTGCGTATAACCGGTTCCTGAAACATGCCGTAAGTGTGAACGGGAAAGACACCGACGGACATGAGATTACGGCAAATTTTGACTCCTGTGCCGGACAGGTATTCACTATTGCACTAAAACACAATACGCCCTGCGGAGCGGCACTCGGGAAAAATGTTCTTGATTCGTACTTGAAAACATATAACTGCGATTCAATGTCCATATTCGGTGGTATTGTCGGCTGTAGTGCCGTTATCGACGAAGCTGCTGCACTTGAAATGAAAAAATGTTTTCTCGAAGTCATCGTTGCTCCCGGTTTTACACCAGAAGCACTCGAGGTGTTCGGTACGAAAAAAAATCTCCGTCTTGTTACGGCAGAGATAAATGCAGACGAAATACATGACTTTCTTTCAGTTGACGGCGGATTTCTTGTACAAACCAGGGACGATAAATTATTTGACAAATGGGATATCGTTACAAAAACAAGGCCGACACCTGAACAGATAAACCAAATGGCATTCGGTATGACAATGGCAATGTTTGCAAAGTCAAATGCAATTCTTGTTATAAAGGATTATGCAGCCATAGGTATCGGCAGCGGACAGACAAATCGAATCTGGGCAGCAGAACAGGCTCTTGAACGCGCACAGAAAATTGTAAAAGCAGGACTAACCTGCGATGCTAAAAATGCCGAAGTATTGATTAGCGATGCATTCTTTCCCTTTGACGATACCGTACGGAAAGCTGCCGAATATGGTATCAAAGCAATTGTTCAACCGGGCGGATCGATCCGTGATGACGATTCCGTAAAAGCATGCAACGAGCTCGGCATTTCGATGGTCTTCACCGGAACACGCCATTTTAAACATTAAGCAGCAACAACACCAACGCAGTTCCCCATAAGGGAACTGCCGCTTTCAGAGGCCGTAATGTTATATTATATCGGATCATTCATCCAGCACTATTGGGGACCAGGACGACTGCTCCAGTCATATACTGTTCTTATTCTTATCGCATTATATGAAGGATTTTTACTTACACAGCTGCTTCTTCCTAAATTCTACGATAAACTTCCCCACGACAGAGGAAGGGAATTTACACTTACGGCCGAAGCCGCAAAAGGGAAACCGACAGGCGCCGGAGTCGTGTTTATAACACTCTTTGTGGTGCTCTGTTTTGTCATAATCCCGCTGAACAGGACGCAGATATTCATAGTACTGCTTACCTGGTTCATGATGCTCACCGGATATCTCGACGACCGCAGTTTAACAAGTTGGGGTGAATACAAAAAAGGACTGCTCGACCTTATTATAAGTCTTGTCGCTTCATTTATTCTTATGAAATACTGTGCATCGGAATCAGAAGACGGTTTTATACATTTCTGGCTGCCGATACTTTCAGATACCATCATTGTATCTCCATGGGTTTTTATACTCATATCGACTATACTGCTCTGGCTTTCCATAAATACGACAAACTGTACCGATGGTGTCGACGGACTTTCCGGGTCGCTCGTACTCGTTGCACTGCTGACGATGGGCGCCATATTCTATTTCATACTTGGGCATGTCGATATTGCTGCATATCTGCTTGTTCCTCACCTATCTGACGGAGCAACATGGGGAGTAATAACATTTCTACTTGCAGGAATTTTAATGGGGTATTTGTGGCATAATGCGTACCCAAGCAAAGTTATGATGGGCGACGCCGGCAGCAGAGCTTTAGGTTTCTATATCGGGGCTGCAGTAATGGTAAGCAGGAACCCGTTTCTGATACTTGCGACATCTTCCATTATGTTTGTAAACGGGGGTATGGGACTCATGAAAGTCTTTTTGCTCCGTTTCTTCAAAATCCACATATTCAAGGAAGTCCGTTTTCCGCTGCATGATCATCTCAGAAAAAATCACGGCTGGTCTCCAACGCAAGTCCTGATGAAATTTCTTATTATGCAACTGCTTATTACCAGCGCTCTGGTGGGATTATTCTTCAAGGTACGATAGCAGAAAAATTCTATTGCTGGCAGACGGACTCAATAAGGTTCAAATTACCGCTGCTGACAGATACCGCCGGATAGGTCCGGATTGCAACGATATTCCCTGATACTCCATAGTACCGGAGTACAACATCATAAAAACCGGGCTTTACGGTAATACCAGCGACGCCTGCCGTTGCCGGGAAAAAACGGGAAGTCCGGACATCCGCACGCTCTGTAGCTTCTGTCGTTACCGCAGAAGCTACCTTCAGCAGGCTGAATACAAGACTTTCATTACCGTCACTCTTACGCGCCATATAATCAAACGTCTGAGTCGTTGCAGCCTTTGCAATTGACCGGGCAAGTGATCGTGCGAACAGCAGTGCATACTTTTGTTCAAACGTATCAAGCGCAATATCTTCAATGCTTTCAAGTTTATCTACATCCGCTGTAAACGCAGCCCCATCCGTTTTTGAAATTGCCGTAACAGTAGCTGAAACAATCAGCGAAGGCTGCTTTACCATTTCAGGCAGCGCCAGTTTATAATACGTAGCGCCTGCATTCACCCGTATGGTTTTTTCATATTTTACGGGAGACCGTCCGGTAAAACTGATTATATTAAGCCGTGCCATCCCTGCCGGAACAGAAATTTCAGACGGTACGGACTGCGGAACAGGGAATTTATATAAAGCGGGCTGCATTTTAAAAGCTTCTTCAATACTCCGTTTGTCAACAAGTGCCGAATCACGATCTCCTGCAGCGCGATACAAAAGCATGCTGAGGTATCGCGCTAAAGCGGAATTATAAAATTCAATCTTTGCAACAGGAACGGCGTCAGAACCGGCAGACATCTGTTGTTTCTGCTGCGCCAGTAAAACCTGATATTTCTGCGTTATGGTCTTAAGTTTGTTATCAAACCGTCTGATTTCTACAAATGCATCATCAGTATCGGAAACTGCTATATAATTCAAAGCCTTAAAAATATTTATATATATGTCTTCGTACGTATCGCCGGAATAATCGGTAACGGTGTCGTTTGCAACAAAAGAGGTTACCGTCTGAGAAATACTTTTGGCATAATATTCTTCTATCTTTTTTTCACCGTTTGAAAGTTCTTCATTAGAGCGATCATAGTTTCCGCAAAAATGAGAAACGATTCCCTTATCGAGAAATTCAAGAACGGCATCATGATCCGAATAGAGCGCCGTACTGTTCCGTTCAAGATCATTATAAACAGCAGCATAATCACCATCAGAGACATTACGGTTAATAGTCGAAAAATTGTAATCCGCAACAGTAACGCAGGAACTTAGCAGCGTTATCGGAACTATAATAAGACCAGCGACTCTTTTCAAATGCATAATGCTTTGCCGTACCATCCGATGATTTTCAGTCAGCAGCCATAAGAACCGCCAGCGTCTGTGCATCACTGACAATATTCTTAATTATGCAGTATTCGTTCGGCGTATGAGCCCGTTCATCCATAGTACTCCAGACTGCCGCATTATAGCCTTTCGACCGAAGATAGGCGCCTACCGTTCCGCCTCCTATGCCGACAGGCTGCGCATCAAGGTTGTGCACTGCTTTGATAGCAGCTGAAAGGCGGACGACGACCGGCGCATCAGCAGGAGTCGCAGGAGATTCCTCACTCTGAAGTTTTTCTATCTCGATTTTTACTCCATAGTGCTTTTCAACATCCTGACAGCAGGCTGTTACTTTCTCCATTACTTCAGAAAGTGCATAGCAGGGAAGAATACGACAATCCATGCAAAATACATCGTCTCCGGGAATAATATTAACACCGTCAACGTTTGCAAGTCGCATTGTCGGCTGGAACGTCGAATACGACGGTGCAAATAACGGATCTTTTTTATCAAATATTTTTTCCAGCGCATGCAGCCGCAAAGCCAGATCGTCTGCAGCCAGGCAGGCATTTGCACCTTCATCGGGTCTCGAACCGTGGGTCTGTTTACCGATAGTATGCAGTCTGAGCCAGAGAACATCTTTTTCAGCTATCTCAATCGTTTTGCCGGCAGAATCGCCTCCATCAGGGATCAGCAGAATATCATCCTTCCGGAAAAGATTTTCAGTACGAAGCAAATATTGAATACCGTACCTGGATCCAACTTCTTCATCCGCCATGAACAGCAATTTGACCGTATGAGCAGGTTTTATGTCATTATCGATAAAAGCTTTTGCTGCAAATACGGCAGAAACGAGCCCCTGCTGATTGTCTTCGACACCCCGTCCGTAAAGGCGGCCGTTCTTTTCTACAACTTTCCAGGGATCTGTTTCCCATTTTGCCATATCACCCGGCGGTACGACATCAAGATGTGCCATAACCCAAACGGCAAAATCGTCACGTTTTCCCGGAATTGTTGCAACAAGATTTGGACGAAAACCGCTTTCGACACGATCATCGGGAGCATCAAAATGTTTCAAATCTGAAAAACCGTTCCTGCGAAGCCACCCTTCAAGTGCGGCACATTTTTCGGCTTCTCCCTGACCGCCGTTCTCCGGACCGAGCGCGGGAACAGAAGTCAGCAACGATTCAAGCGCAACCATTTTTTTTTCATATCCGGGAATTAAAGAAGCTAATTTTGTAAAATCCATACAGTACCCCTGAAAATTTAGTTTAGACAAAACTCAACTATACAAAAATAAAACCGGTTACCGACGGTTTTTCTGATATGCCAGCCAGGTTGTCCGCAATAAGGTATCTGCGTCTGAATACTCTGGTACCCATCCCAGCTTTTCTCTGGCAAGATCACTCTTTGCCGTCAGCTCTGCGGGATCTCCGGCACGCCGGCCGGTATACTCGGCGGTTATTTCCCTGCCGGTAATTCTACGGGCGGCATCAAGCATTTCCTTAACAGTAATCCCCTTTCCGGTTCCAAGATTCACCGTCAGACTTTTATTTTCCCGGTCGATATATTCCAGAGCTTTCACATGTGCAGTCGCCAGATCCGTTACATGAATATAATCCCGTACGCAAGTTCCGTCACGGGTATCATAGTCGTCTCCGAATATTTTCAGTTTTGCCCGCATCCCGCAGGCGACCTCCATTATAACGGGAAGCAGATTGGCAGGATTCTGTTCAAGCCCGGTTATAACGCCTTCAGGGTCATATCCGGCAGCATTAAAATATCTGAGGGCTGCAAATTTAAGACCGCGGAGCTGATCATACCATGCCATGAATTCTTCAATTTTAAGTTTTGTAAAACCGTAATAATTTATCGGTTTCGTCGGGTGTTTTTCATCGATGGGAAGATATTCGGGAATACCGAAGGTCGCGGCGGATGATGAAAAAACCATCTTTTTGCATCCATGTTCGACTGCAGAATTCAATATATTGATAGTACCGTTTATATTATTTACGGAATATTTTTCGGGTTCGACCATAGATTCACCGGCAGCCTTAAACGCCGCAAGATGAATAAACGCATCAAAACCGAGCGAAAAAGCTTTATCAAGCTGGTCTTTAATTAAAATATCACCATGTATAAAACCATTTTCTGCAAACAGGTTCTGACGAAGGCCGGAAGACAAATTGTCAAATACCGTAACCGAATGGCCGCCTTTCATTAATTCCTTAACAACATGGCTTCCTATATATCCGGCTCCGCCGATAACCAAAACTTTCATATCTACGCCTCCAACTGAACGATACGTACTTTTAGTCTGTTTTTTAGATCTATATGCTGATTATACCACGTCAAAAACATCAGAGCAATTGCTCTGCCGCCTGCTCCCATTGTTCATTCAGGTTATCAAGCAACGCTGTAATTTCCGAAATCTGTTCCTGTACCTTCCGGCATTTCTCACCATCCGTATACACTGCCGGATCAGCCATCTGGCTTTCACAGGCCGCTTTCTGTTTTTCAGTACGATCGATTTCAGCTTCAAGCTGCTGAACAAGTTTTTCCTTTTTTCGCCGCTCGGCTTTCGTTCTTTTCTCTTCTTCCCAGGAAAGCTGCCCTGAAGACTGAGCTCCGGTTTCGGCAGCCGCCGCAGTACCGGTTTCTGAAACGGTTACCGCCGGCACAGCGGTTCCAAAAGAAAATTCTCCGACAGTTCCGGCTTCTTCATCGGCAAGCCGCTGCAAATAGTATGCATAATTTCCCGGAAAATTACGGAACTGTCCCGGTGTCAGTTCAAGGACCCGTGTTGCAAGACCTTCTATGAAGCCCCTGTCATGACTTACGAAAATAACACTTCCACCGAAATCTTTTAATGCCGAAAGAAGTACGTCTTTTGAATGCATGTCGAGATGATTCGTCGGTTCGTCAAGCAGCAGAAGATTAACCGGTCGCAGCAGAAGACAAAGCAGGGCGACACGACTCTTTTCTCCGCCTGAGAGCACATCAAGACTTTTAAAAACATCGTCCCCACGGAACAAAAATGCACCAAGCATATCCCGAACTTTCGGGACCAGCTCCATCGGAGCCGCACTTTCTATATAATCAATAATAGTCTGGCTGCCGGCAATTGTTTCCGCGCTGTCCTGAGAAAAATATCCGATTTTAACCCCGGCACCAAGTTTTATCTCACCGGTAAAATTCTGATCAACACCCGCGGCAATTTTGAGCAAGGTAGATTTACCAGCTCCGTTCCGGCCTGCAACAACAAGCCGTTCACCGTTCTCGACCACGAGATTAAAATTATCCAGGACCATATGTTCACCGTCGTACGACTTTGAAACGTTATCGAGTGTCAGTACAAGACGTCCCGCATGAGGTGCTGCGGGAAAGGTAAAATGGATTTTTTTTAAGGATTCAGGGATCTCGATCCGTACCATCTTATCAAGCATCTTCTGACGTTCCTGAGCCTGAGCAGCTTTACTTGCTTTAAAACCGAAACGCCGGATAAAATCTTCCAGTTTCTGGATTTCCTTCTGCTGCTGCTCATACGAATCAATAAGCGTCTGCAGCTCGACAGCACGAACTTTTTCATAGTGAGTAAAATTCCCGGGATAATGTTTCAGATCTCCGCCGAAAAGTTCATATACTTCATTTATCGTAACATCGAGGAAATAACGGTCGTGACTTACAAGCAGAAAAGCACCTTTGAAATTCTGCAAAAATTGTTCCAGCCAGGTTCGAGCTTCAATATCAAGATAATTTGTCGGTTCATCAAGCAGCAGTATATCGGGATTCTGCATAAGAGCCTTGGCAAGCGCAATACGCATCTGCCAGCCGCCGGAAAATTCTTCCGTTCGTTTTTCAAAATCTTCACGGGAAAATCCGAGTCCGAGAAGGACCGACTCAGCTGCCGCTGCTCTTCTATGCCAGCCGCTGTCTTCAAGCTTTATCAGAAGCTCGCTGTGCCGTTCAAGTAACCGCTGCATATTCGGCGGATTCTTTTTAAGTTCATCTCCTATACGGTCTATTTCCGCCTGTATTTCATAACCGAACTGGAAAGCCGTGTCTGCCTCTTCCATCAGGGAACGGCCACGATGTGTCAGCCCCGACTGCGGAAGATATGCAATACGGGCTCCCCGTTCTGCAACACAAGTTCCGCTGTCCGGTTCAATAAGTCCTGCCATTATCTTTATCAGCGTAGACTTGCCGGCACCATTCGCACCCGTAAGTGCCGCTTTCGTCCCCGTTTTAAGATTTACGGAAACATTTTTGAGAATATCACGATTTCCGAATGCAAGTGAAACCTGCGAAAATTGAACAAAAGCCATGCGCCCTACCTTGCAAAAAACAATACCAGCGGACTTATACCGCGGACAGATAATTCATTGCCGTCAAATTCTGCATCGGTAGCATCCTCGAGCCGTAACCCGTTATCTTCCATTTTATAGAGAAAGTTTATCTCCGAATCGACACCCTCAAATTTAAATGTGAGAATTCCGTCGTAGGAGGCAGCAAGCATTTTGTTAAGAAAATATTTTATAGATACCGTTCCCCGGCCTCTCGCACTTCTTGGAATTATGGAAGGAACAAGCAGCGAATACCCGTTCCATGAAAAACCATTATCACCGGTAAATGCGAGCTGTCCGTAATTAGAGCTGATGAACGAAGGTCCGAACAACCGTAATTTTTCGAGCGCTGCGGTACGACGGTCTTTTTCAGCCTGTACAAGAGCAGCAACATCGTCATCAATCGTAACAAAATTATAATCGACCGGCTTACCATCGGAATCAGTATAGCTCAGTACAATAAAATTCTCATTCTTTATCGTCATCACAATAGGAATATCGGTAAATTTATAGCCTCCGTGGGCATCTTTCGACACCCCTTTATACGGCCATGAAAGATGCAGCGTCATCAGGTCAAATTTCGTTGTTCCCGTATCAACACCCGCCTCAAAGCCCCAGTCAGGATTTACGCTCTCCGGATCTATATGACCGGACCGTATCATGCCGGTATAGTAATCAGGATACCAGTGCTTCGACAGTACGGCATCAAGCAGCGGATCATCTTCTTTTATTTCCTCCGTCTGCCCGTTTATCGCAACACCACCGGGACCTGTCTCAAACTGCCGCAGATTATACGAGAAACACCACCCCTTCGTTCCATCCTGTGTAAGTACATACATCCAGGCACCTTCAAGCGCATGGTGTCCGGCCATAACGGCCTGTCCGGCCCCTTTGTACAGCAGTTTTACAATTTCGTTCTTGCGCAAACGGTACAATTGTTTTGAAGTATTAACGGATTCGCTCCTGATCGGCAGCCCGTCGAGTGCGACACGGGCATATTGATGTGCAAATTCTGCATATCGTTCAGCCGTTTTTTCGGTTTTTCGCTTTGACTGCGGAACGGTAATCTGCCAGAACGGAATTTCAATCTTGCTGTCTTTATCGTTATATTTCTTTCCGGGAATACCGACGACATATACCTGAGAAATATTTGATTTTATATAAACGGGTAAAATATCACCATCCTGCAAATTATAATCGGGAAGGTCCCATAAAAGTACACTGTAGCCCATTAAATGGGAACACGAGGTAAACGAAAAAGAAAGAAAAACAACAAACAAAAAAAGAAAAAAGCCGTAACCGGCGGATCTTTTTTCAGATTCAGTATCTGGTGGAAATTTCATGGATAAAGCATAGCAGAATTTACCAAAAAAGTCACCGTATAAAACTAAAGTAACTTGTCGATTGCAGTATGTTGCGTTATAGTTATCTGCATGGATAAAAACGTTATACCCTTACGAAAAGATATTAAAAATGCAGATAAATGGGATCTTACCGTATTATTTAAAAATGACGATGACTGGGAAAAAGCACTCTCGTCCATAGTTCCCGACGCGGAAAAACTTTCGGCCTATAAAGGAAAACTTGCCGTATCCCCGGAAACGCTTCTTGCAGCTTTACAGCTTCTGGAAAAATTCGACAGGACTGCTGAACGTGTCGGACAATATGCGGGTTTGCAGAATGCCGCAGACGAAGGCGATACGGAGGCACAGAACAAAGTCGGCCGATATTATATGACAGTATCGAAAGCTGCGGCGGCAGTGAGTTTTATGGATCCTGAAATTCAGGAGATCCCTGCCGATAAAATTCAGGAATGGCTGAAGTTACCGGAATTTGAGAATTACCGGATCTATCTTTCAAAACTGCTTCGTTTTAAACCGTATATTCTTAGTGAAAAAGAAGAACGGCTCATGGCACTGCAATCGGAACCGGCTGCTACGGCAGAAAAAACCTTCAGCGTGCTTAACAACGTAGACATGGATTTCGGATCGATCCGCGTAGGGGAAAACGACAAACCGCTCACACAG
>JALCCK010000038.1 GCA_022640795.1 Treponema sp. | reverse complement strand
CTTAAGGGTCTCCTCTCTCGGGCTGTCGTTGTCGTTAATCCTGAAGGAAACGTCAGCTATACACAACAAGTCGCTGAAATTGCCGATGAACCGGATTATGCCTCAGCCTTGGCAGCTCTAGTGTAGTATTTGCACAATAAACCACCCGTTTAACAGGTGGTTATGATTTAAAGACCAGGTCTACAGGAAAATCCGCCGAACAGATAACCGACCCCGTACGGCAGCGTCCTGACGGCTGTCTCTCACAACGCAGCGCCAGCTAGCGTTGTGTATCTCCAGCATCGGTCATACTACTCTTTTACGGCGTTCGGCGCATAATACGTACCGTTCTGTTTACCATTTCTTTGTAATAACCCTGCTTCACCTATTGCCTCTAAAAACTTCAGGGTCCGGGAATCCTTACTATTCGGTAAATTTTGAACATCAATATTTATTATCGTTGTTTTTTTTACCAGTCCCTGTATTTTCCGGTTTGCTGCTGCTTCCGGCGCGCACACTGCCATACATTCGTTAATCACCCTCTTATACATTCGTTAATTACACTCCTTCCTGTTCGTTAACGACCTTCCTTCACATTCGTTAATCACCGCTCCATATATTCCAATGTATGTCTCCGTAACAAAGTCGCTTGATGCCAGGAAAGATGACACCCATTGTTTATTTAATCAGCTTACTTTCGCATAGACGTCCGGCGGTTTGTTCAGAAAAACAACTTCCGGATTCTTCAGCGGAGCGAACTGCTTTGACCATCTGATTTTCTTCTGAGTTGATTTCACTGTTCTCTGACGCATGTAAGGTTTCAATACCGGGTTTCTTTGCGACGTTTTCTATTTTGCATGTATCAACAAGTTCCATCCATCAAAGGGCAAGAAACTCATTGCAGCGGTTTTCGGCTTGAAGAGTTTCTTGCAGAGGAAAAAGCGCCGGCATATTCCGACTGCCTGAAGAAGCAAGAAACTCATTGCAGCGGTTTTCGGCCTGAAGAGTTTCTTGCAGAGGAAAAAGCGCCGGCATATTCCGACTGCCTGAAGAAGCAAGAAACTCATTGCAGCGGTTTTCGGCCTGAAGAGTTTCTTGCAGAGGAAAAAGCGTCAGCTTTTTCCGACTCATTCCCGGTTCCAGTTTCCGCGCGACGGATAGTATGCCCACAGTCCGATATCGTCGAACTGTGCCGACGACGAGCTCGAACTGCCTGTAAAGTCGAGCGCCGCGTAAAGATCTCCGTCCGTTTCCGCAGCAGAAGGATCGACTGCCAGCAGAGCCTGAACACGATATAAGGAGCTCAGCGTGGAATCCGCGTTCGTATCGAAATCTCCGGTACTGCTTCCCGGGACGCCGCTGCTGTTTGATGTTTTTTCAATACCGAATTTCGTTCCCATCAGGATCGAGTCAGAGGTAACCGCCAGACTGATGATGTCGCTGATGTCATAACTGCCGGTATCGGTATAGCTGGAACCGTCAGTTGAACCGTCAGTTGAATAATACAAATTGTCGTCGTCGTCGTCCGCATAGTAGACATAGGTCGGCAAGTCGCTGGCAGTTTCATTCGTACAGGAAGCGGTCGTATCGAAGAACAGCACGCTGCCTGCGTCACCGTCAGTTGTTGTGTTAAAATAAACGGCGGAAAGCGCATCGGTATCCGAGCCGTCCACCGTGGAAGCGCCTGCGTCCGCAAGAGCCGTTGATCCGTCCAGGGAATAGGTTGTACCGCCGATATTGATATAGGCGAAACGATTGCTGTTGTTGGGTGAATTCGTGCAGAACAGCTTGACGGTCTTGCCCGAATTGTCCATGTCGTCGTAACCGCTCGTATCTATTTCCGTCCAGGCGGTTGTTGCTCCGGCATCAACGCCTTCGCTGTAATACAGTTTCCTGCTGTCGAGGACGTTTTCTCCTTCGCTGGTGTCTTCTTCGTATGTCACGACGACGGCGTACAGATATGTACCGTCGGCTGCTATCTGGGTGATATGACCGTCCGGTTCCGTGCTGTCTTCCGACCAGGCACCGTACTTGGAAACGTCTGTTTCTTTATAATGGATGCCGCCGTTTGCAATATACAGATACTCCGTACTGTCTGTGGGATCGGTATAGCGGACGATACTCTGAATGTCGCCCTGCAGCGTTGCGTCTTCAAGTTCGACTTCCTTGCGGATGGTATAGAATATGGCGTCCTGACAGCCGGTAAGCGGAATCAGCGTAAAAGCTGCGGTAAAAAGAACGGTAAGTGTAAAAATAAGTTTCTTCATTTTTTTCCTGCTGTTTTGTTAGAAATGATACCGGGCGCACAATTTTGCCGTTACAAAGAGGCCGTAGTCGTTGTATTCGGGATGTTCCACGTACCACTGCGGCATGTAGATAAAACTGGCTTCGGCGCCGAGCGACCAGCTTTCCGTCAACCGGTAAAAAATTCCCGCTTCGGGTTTCAGAATAAGTCCCGGAAAATACCTGTTGCTCAGGTAGTTTTCAAATGCGGCTCCGACGCCGAGCGTAATCGGGAATTCGAGTTTCCAGACGGAAGGCTGAAACATAAATCCGACGGTGATCGGGACATAGGTAAAGATATTACTCCCGAGTGTCGTATTATAGGCAAACATAATACTTCCGCCGGTAGCAAACCAGCTGTTCAGAAAGCGGTAATACCCGAGCTCCGCAGCTCCTCCCGTATAAAGCTGGTCCCCGAAATTCAGCGGAATGCTGCCCATCAGCGCAATCTTTATAAACTGGTCGCCGGTTCCGTTCATTTTATATTCGTACTGGTCCTGCGGTTCCGTTTCCACGTCTCCGTTCTGATCTGAATCCTGTGCTGATAGAATTCCTGCAGCCAGCATCATCATGCACAGCAGCGGTAAAATCCGTTTCATTTTTCCTCTCTTGATTTGTGGGATACTCTGTTCTCTATTTCATTACAGATAGAATTTTTTTTATCAATCCTGTATGATGAATAATAAAATTTACTATATCGTTTTTGACCCCTTTTATCAACATTATAACCGGTAAGCGGGTATTCAGGTTACACGGAATTGCATGGAGGATGTATGAGTGCAGTAATAATTGACGGAAAAGAAATAGCGGCCCGGATTCGTTCTGAAGTCGGAAGCCGGACTGCTGAACTGAAAGAAAAAGGAATCGTTCCCTGCCTTGCCGTGGTTCTCGTCGGTGAAAATCCTGCAAGTATTTCGTATGTAACGGGAAAACAGAAAGCGCTTGCGGCTGCCGGAATGGCCGACCGCTCCGTACATCTGCCGGAATCGACGACCGAATCAGAACTGCTTTCGCTTATCGACCGGCTGAACAGGGACGCGGCCGTTCACGGAATACTTGTCCAGCTGCCGCTGCCCGCCCATATTGATGAAGACAAGGTTATTATGGCAATAGATCCGTTAAAAGACGTGGACGGTTTTCATCCGGTGAATGTCGGAAATCTGCTGATCGGACGGAAAGCGTTTCTGCCGTGTACGCCGCACGGTATCGTGGTACTGCTGGAAAAAATGCATATTCCGACGGACGGAAAACGTGTTGTCGTGATCGGGCGTTCGAACATTGTCGGGAAACCCGTCGCGGTACTGCTTTCGCGGAAAGCGTACAATGCAACCGTTACGCTCTGTCATACGGGAACCAGGGATCTTGCTTCGATTACGCGGCAGGCCGATATCGTCATCGTTGCGGCGGGCCGCCCGGGAACGCTGACGGCAGACATGGTAAAGCCGGGCGCTGCGGTCATTGATGTCGGAGTGAATCGTATTCCGGATCCGACGAAGAAAAAAGGATTTCATCTCGAGGGTGACGCGGACTTCGATTCGATAAAAGAGATAGCTTCGTATATAACGCCGGTTCCCGGCGGTGTCGGTCCGATGACGATTGCCATGCTTATGGTCAATACGCTTGAGGCCGCGGAGAATACGCTGACCAGATGAGAGATATACAGAATGAACGGGATACCCGCGAGATTCCGCTTGAAAAAGTCGGTGTAAGAGGACTGGAATACCCGGTGACGGTACTGGATAAAAAAAACAAAATCCAGAATACGACGGCGGTTGCAGATCTTTTTGTCAATCTTCCGCATCACTATAAGGGAACGCACATGAGCAGATTTATTGAAATCTTTCATGAGCATTATAAAGATTTGACAATGAATCATTTTCTGCAGATGCTTGAACAGATTCGCCTGCGGCTCAAAGCCGAGCGGGCATACGGTGTCGTCAGATTTCCGTTTTATATAGAAAAAAAAGCTCCGGTAACCGGTGCACCCGGTATGATGCGGTATGACTGTACGTACGAAGGAAGCGTCGGAAAAGATTTGAAGAATTTTTTTGTTTCAATCTCCGTCCCGATTACGACGCTCTGTCCGTGTTCGAAAGCCATCAGCCGGTACGGTGCGCATAATCAGCGCGGGCTCGTTACCGTAAAACTGCTGTATTCCGGTTTTTTCTGGATTGAAGATATTATCGATATGATAGAAAAATCCGCCAGCAGCGGACTGTATTCGGTACTCAAACGGGAAGACGAAAAGTTTGTTACCGAACACGCGTATGAAAATCCGCGGTTTGTCGAAGACGTCGTAAGAGACGTCTATCTGGGGCTGCAGAATTTTACGAGTGAAAAACCGTTCCGCTGGTTTCAGGTGGAAGCGGAAACTTTCGAAAGTATTCATAATCACAATGCGTATGCCTTTACGGAATACGGTGAACGTCCGCTTTCGCAGCGGTAGACGGTTTTGTCGGGGATAATGGTAATGACTTATTTTTTTGAAACGTACGGCTGCCAGATGAATATTGCCGAATCTGCAGCTGCCGAACAACAATTTATAGCACGGGGCTGGAAAAAGGCTGATTCTGCGCAGACCGCGGATGTTGCGGTTATCAATACCTGCTCTGTCAGAGAAACGGCCGAGAATCGTATACTCGGACGGCTCGGCTGGTATGCGGGGCTTAAGGCACTGCGTGCAGGGGACCCGAATGCGAAAAGCAAGTCGCTGCCGGAAGCTGCCGCTTATGTCAGGGACGAACCGAAACCGCTTACCGTCGTACTTATGGGCTGTATGGCAGAACGGCTGCGGGATACGATCCGGAATGATTATCCGGTTATCGATTATGTCGTCGGATCGTTTGCGAAACAGCATTTTACGACGATAATCGATACGGTCGAGCAGGGCTCGGCTCCGGTTGCTGTAACGGAAGATCCGGTCTATACGTTTGCTCCCGTTTCACTCGAGCCCGGCGCTTTTACGTCGTTTGTTCCGATTATGAACGGCTGCAATAATTTTTGTACCTACTGCATCGTTCCCTACGTCAGAGGACGTGAAGTTTCGCGTCCTGTTGATGAAATCTTTTCCGAACTCGATGTACTTTCTGCAAAAGGAGTAAAGGAAATAACGCTGCTGGGGCAGAATGTCAATTCGTATCACGGATCGGAGACTGCCGGCGGCACTGCAGCTATAGATTTTCCGCAGCTCATGAGGCTGCTGGCTGCGCATCTGGAGAAGACGGCTTCTTCCATCGGCTGGATACGGTTCGAGTCCAGCCACCCGAAAGATCTTTCGGACGAACTTATCGACGTTATTGCAGCCGAACCGCGGATCTGCCACCACATACATCTTCCCGTCCAGCATGGGTCGGACCGGATTCTCAAGGCCATGAACCGCAATTATACGCGCGAACAGTATCTTTCGCTTGTCGGCCGGATCAGGAACCGGATTCACGATGTTTCGCTTACGACTGATATTATGCTCGGTTTTCCCGGAGAGACTGAAGAAGATGTCGACGAAACGCTGCAGCTTATGCGGCAGGTACGGTTCGAAGATGCGTTTATGTATTACTATAATCCGCGGGAGGGAACGCCTGCCAGCAGAATGGACCGGCAGATTCCGGTTGAATTGAAAAAATCGCGGCTTCAGCGTATCATCGATATGCAGCTGTCAGTGACGCGTGAAGAACGGTCCCGGCGGACCGGACAGACGGTGCCGGTGCTTGCCGAAAGCGTCAGCCGTAATAATGATGATGAACTTCTGGGAAAAACAGCACGGAACGAAAGTGTCGCGTTTAAGGCGCCCGCTTCGGTAATCGGCAGTTTTGTCACGGTCCGTCTGGATGCACTTAACGGCAACACATTCCACGGTTCCCTGACAGGGTGCTGAGTCTGTTCCGGCAACTTGTCGTAACCGGTTTTATTTTATAAGATACTATGTCTTTATTATACGAGGAGGATGGTATGCCTTTGAAAATGATCGGGACACTGCTGGTTATCCTGATTTTTACTTTTTTTGCAGGATTCAATATTGATAACAAGTGCGATGTCAACATACTTTTCAGAACATTCAGGGATGTTCCGATTTTCTTTAGTCTTACCATTGCGTTTCTGTGCGGTATTGCCGTTACGCTGCCGTTTACTTTTGGTAAAAAAAAGAGCAGAAAAGACGCTGCGGCTGTTTCCGATCCCGGAAAACCTGCCGCAGAAAGCAGAAAATCCGCAGCGGAAATCAGAAAACAGAAAAAACTTGCTGCCGCGGAAGCTAAAAGACAGAAAAAAGCTGCCGCTGCTGCGGCAAAACAGAAAAAGAACGTTGTCACGGCGGCCGGCCCGGACGGTACTGAAAATTCCGGTCGTAATGAGTGACGTGATGCGGCGCTGCATTCTTTTTGCGGTACTTTTAGTTTTCTCCGTTCCGGTCTTTGCAGAAACATCCGCGCTGGAGGCTGCCCGGACAGCAGGCGGAAAAAGTACGCTTTCCGAATCCGAGAAGTATCTGAACGTCACTCTCAAATCCATGACGGTCCCTGCTGAAAAACGTGCCGTATATGCGTTTCTGGGGTCTCTGTATGAGCAGTCGGGCGATTATGATAAAGCCTGTGCTTCGTATGCAACGGCTGCCGGCATTGCTGCGGGAGATGCTCCGGGAATGCCGAAAAAAAGTTCCGCCCGGCTGGTGATTGATGCGGTCCGCTGCGCCCTTTCCGAAGGCGACTATACGACTGCCGACCGGTATCTCAATTCCGCTGTCCGGGACTCCACCGACGGAACGATACAGGCATATATAAAGCTGTATGCACAATGGAGTCTGCTCTGCAGGGCTGAAACTGTCGATGACACGAACGAGGCTGTTATAATTCTGGATGCATATACGTCGCTGCCGTCGATGGAACCGGTACGTCCCACCCTGCTGCTGACACTCTGGTATAGTACCGGAAAACAGCAGTATGCGGAAACGCTGAAAAAGCAGTACCCGGAAAGTCTCGAAGCGGCGGTTGCCGAGGGAACCGTACAGCAGCTGCCTGCTCCGTTCTGGTATTTTGTTCCTCACAAAGGTGGTGCGGAACCGGACATTCCCGGCGGTGACGAAACAGCACAGACTCCGGCAGGCACGGGGCCGGCGGCAGAAAAATCGCCGCCGGTTTCCGCTGCCGGTACTGACGAAAAGATAAAAAAACAGCAGCTCGGGCTGTTCCGCGAAAAACGGAACGCGGAAGAACTGATTTCCCGTCTTAAAGAAAAGGGATTTACCGCTTACAGCACGTCCGAAGTCCGTCCGAGCGGAACAACGTACTATATTGTCGTCGTCGATGAAAACAGCGATGGAACAATCGGCGATCAGCTGCGAAGTGCAGGCTTCGAATGTTATCCTGTTTTTTAACTTTGCATCATTTTTCGGAATCTTTGGAATATATCCGCAGCGGAGCTTCCGCCGGAAGATAATTTGCAGCAACGGTATAGAAATTCCGCGCGGTACAGTCCGAGATAATCCGGTAATCCTTCAGATACTGTTCGGCCGTACCTGACGTATCGAGTGCGTTCCGTATGAGCAAAGCCGTACCCCGGTTGGTCCCGGTTTCCGCCAGCGTTTTTTCAATCCAGCCGTTTTTTATTTTCGTGATAAAAAGACGTTCCTGTGAACCGGCTCCCGCTGCGGCAGCTCTGTTCAAATCATCGATAAGTCCGGTGACTGCCTTGCGGTACCGTTCGTCAGCCGTGGCGGTATGCTCTATCCGGTACAGCGTTATGACCGCGGCGGGGACTGCCGGCGTAGCGGGGTACAGGCCGGCGTTTGCCTGTTCCGTTGTTTTCTGTGTATCGGACAAGCCTTCTATCCGTCTGCACAGTTCGTATGCGAGTGCATTGAAAACCGGAAAGTCGTCAGAATCCGTACGGGGCGCAGGAATCCAGTACTGTACCGGATCGTAAAATTTCTTTGTAGGAACAAGTTTTTCCGGCATCGGGCCTGCTTTATCCGCGCTCACGTCCGTCAGAAAAAGATGGGTAAGCTGCACCTCGCAGCTGCCGTTTTCCGGAAATACCGGAGCGGAATACGGTATCTCCGCAGTACCGCTTTTCTGTTTTAAAAGAACACCGAATGATTTTTCCATCGTTTCGGTAAGATTCTTTTCCGGTATCCGGCCGGTAAGTATAAACCGGTAGCGTCCCGCGTCCAGAAGATCCGGATATGCAGCAAGAATCTGCCGGTAGTCTATGGTGTCCAGAAGTTCATCCTGAATCGTAAAGACCGACGTATACCCTGAATTTTTGTACAGTGTCCGTATTGCAGCACAGAACATCTGGTACTCTGCGCTGTTTTTCTGAATACGATAGCGGGATCTTTTATCGTAAACCAGACCGTCCGCCTCGGCTGGTGTAATAGTTCCGTAAATGACTGCATCCGACATGCAGTTTAAACACGGAACAAAATCTGCTGCAGAACAGGAAACCGTAATAAAACTGCTGCCCATATCAGTCCGGGCAAGAACTTCCGGTTCCGTCGCGAACGTACCGTTTTTTACGGCGTCATGCAGTTTTTTCTGTATATTCTGGGCAAGTGCGTTTATCATGAGTTCTTCAAATCCCGGTATTGTACTGCGGAGCCTGCCTCCGTTCAGTTCCATACCGATTAAAACTTCGGAGGTTGCCTGATTTCTTTTTACCGTTACCGGAATACCGTTACGTAGTGAAAACGAGTCGAACTGGGCTCTGTTTGCGCCGATGAACTGTTCGGCCGGAGTAATGCTGCTGCCGGCTGCCGTATTTTTTCCTGTTTGAGTATCCGCAGTCTGATTCTGAAGTTTTTTGTATAATTCGTCTGTATACCACGATCCGTTTTGCGTTGTGACCAGCTCGTATCCCGCTCTGCTGAAAGCAGTCCGGTATTCTTTGCGGACACTGCTGTTGACAAGTACGAAAACGCTGGGTACAGCGGCTTTCAGTAGCTTCTGTACTGTTTCAGATCGTACCGCGCTGACGGTTTGGGGACGATTTATAAATGATGCTACCATATCGTCCGCAGCAGCCCGGGGATAAAGCGCCCGGTACTGGGAAAGCGTATTCATAAAAGAAGCAGTATTGCCGGAGAGTGCGTCGTGGGCTGCCGAAAGAGTTTTCTGCGCATGTGAAAAGTCGGATTCTCCCGAAACGTTTTTTCCCGTCGTAAGGTCTGTTTGCAGTACCTGTCTGAGGAAAATTTCCGCCTGTTCGACAGGATACGATTCTTTTGTGTTTTCGAGCAGCGCCTGGATTATGATTCTGGAACCTGCTTTCTGATGAACCGCGGCTATGTTTATATAGTCTTCACCCCGCAGCGCCAGTTTTTTCTGGCTGACAAGTGCCGTTTTAAAAGAAGATCCTTCCGCGTTGAGACTCCCGGCGATAATATCGCTTTCCGTCAGGGGAAGACCGCGGAACTGGATGACGATCTGCGTCATGTCGGAAGAAATTTCCGGATCCGCAAGTACGTACCGGTGAATCTTTTTTCCGCCTCCGGGAGCGGTGTCCGCCGTTTTTTCTGCAGTTGTAACGGTACCTGCCGGCTGCGGCACGTTACGGTACGTTCCGAAATATGTTTCCGCCAGCGCCAGCGCCCGTTTTGCCGTTATGCCGCCGCTGATAAAAAGAGCGCTGTTATCCGGCCTGTAGTATTTTCCGGCGATGTCTGCCAGCAGCGTCCGGACACGGGCAGCCGGCAGCTTTTCAAATAACGCCGGGTAGATACCCGAATCGAATTTCCAGGGGGCTTCGGGAAACATTCGCGCATCTATGCTGCTGTTTATAAACCCCGCCGTACTGAACGCATAGGCGGTTACGTTCTTTTTCTGTGCCGAAAGCTCCGTCTCCAGTTCCGTATCGGTAAAATCCGGTGAAAAAGCGCAGGCAGCGATTTGCTGTAATGCTCCGTCAACCTGTTCCGGCGTAACGGTAAGTATATACCGGGAACTGTCGGCGTCACATTGCGTCTGCATTTTATCCGGGTACCAGACTCCGCCGCCGGCCGCTGCTTTTCCCGCTGCCGGAAACAGTCCGGAATAGAGTAAAAACAGTCCGGCCGTTTCAGGTTTCTGATCTGAAAATCCCGCTTCGGCAGAATATTCGATGCGGACGAGTGCAGAGGAGAAATCTTCAAAAACAAAACATTTCATCCCGTTTTCAAGTGTGTAAGTGCTGAATCCTTCCGGCTGGTTTCCGGCGGAAAGCGGGAACACTGCCGTAATACCGGCCATCAGAAGTACGAGCAACGAATTTTTTTTCAGATTTTGTACGTTCATCATTGATAGTTTTTCAGTATAGCATGATACCGTTATCTGTTATATAACCGTGGATCCTTTCCCGGCAGGAATTCCCGTTTGACAAACGGTGTACCCGATTGTACAATCTATCCGGTTTATTTACCTGAAAAAACTTAAAGGAATGCCGATGTCTACAGTAACGTTTGTCGATAAAAGTTCTTTTCCGGTCACGATTCCTGAAGAACTGAAAAAAGGAAAAAGAAATCTTACTGAAAAAGAGATTGCGATACTTATACGGAACAGAAATGTTTCAATAAAGGAAGACTGGAGCAATGTTCTGGTTACGGATGGAGCGGACTGTTTTGATCCGGATCTTATCATGGCTTCCGAGTTTAACGGTTTTGTTGTACTCGGGAAACTTCGTCCGGCTGTCATCAAATTTCATGATCTTGAACTTTCGGCCGGTATTTATAATTCTTCTCTGCAGGATGTAGTTACCGGCGATAACGACGTTATTCATAATGTCAGCTACCTTTGTAATTACCGGCTGGGGAACGGTGTCATGCTGTTCAATATTCAGGAGATGAGCTGTACAAAGCATTCTAAATTCGGAAACGGCATTTTAAAAGAAGGCGAACCGGAATCGAACCGGATATGGATCGGTGTCGGTAACGAGAATGGAAAACGCGCCGTACTGCCGTTTGCCGGTATGATTCCGGCCGATGCCTTTATCTGGTCGCGGTATCGTGACGATACGGAACTGATGCAGCGGTTTATAGAACTTACCGAGTACGGTAACACCGGAAATCTTGATACCTGCGGCGTCGTTGAAGACGGGGCGGTTATTAAAAATACGACACTGCTCAAGGACGCTTTTATCGGTAATTCGGCCTATATAAAAGGAGCCTTCAAACTTAAGAATATAACGGTACTTTCGTCTGCTGAAGAGGAATCACAGATAGGAGAAGGTGTCGAAATGGTAAACGGCATCATGGGGTACGGAAGCCGGGTTTTTTATCAGGCCGTCGCCGTCCGCTTCGTACTGGGCCGGAACTGCCAGCTGAAATACGGTGCACGTCTCCTTAATTCCGTTCTTGGCGATAATTCTACTATTTCCTGCTGCGAACTTTTGAATAATCTTATTTTTCCGTTTCACGAACAGCATCACAATTCGTCTTTTCTCATTGCGACGACTATCTGCGGACAGTCCAATATAGCGGCCGGCGCTACGATCGGCAGCAATCATAATTCCCGGAGTCCCGACGGGGAAATTTATGCGGGGCGCGGATTCTGGCCCGGACTCAGTTCCGATTTCAAGCATAACAGCCGTTTTGCATCGTTTATTCTTGTTTCAAAAGGGTCGTATCAGCATGAACTTAACATAATCTATCCGTTCTCGCTTGTCGCTCCCGGCGGAGAAGACAAGCCGATTCATATTGTTCCTGCATACTGGTTTTTGTTCAATATGTTCGCTATCGCGCGTAACAAGTCGAAATTCCGCAATCGGGACAGACGGGTGGTAAAAGTCCAGCATATTGAAACAGATCCGATTGCTCCTGATTCCATTCAGGAAGTTATGGCAGCGCTTGACCGGCTTATAGAGCTTACCGGCGGTTATTTGAAGTCGGTACCCTACGAGAAGGCTGTCTCTTCGACGGATGACCGGACGCTCTACCAGATCGCAAAGGATTATCTGCATCAGAATCCCGACGCAGATTTTACTCTGCTTGATATGCGCTGTCAGAAAAAATACGGTGCGATAATCTACAAACCGGTAAAAGCCTATAAAGAATATCGCCGGGTGGTAAAATATTTTGCTGCGCGGACGCTTGTCGATTACTGCCGGAGCCTGAACCTGAAATCGCTGTCGCCCGCCCGTGTGGACGAACTGGAGAACGTACCGTTATACACTTCCTGGGTAAATGCAGGGGGACAGGTTATTCCGGAAGAAAAGCTTTTTGAATTATTCACCCGCATAAAATCAGGGAAGATAAATTGCTGGGACGACGTACACGCGTATTATGATCAGTGTGATCAGTCGTATCTGCTGTATAAGGCACGATATTCGCTCTACTTACTGGAGCAGCTGTATTCCTGCCCGCTCAAGGATTTTTCCAGAACTGTCTATCTCGATATTATTTCGGACGTTACGATGGTTTCGACGGATATGTATCATGCTTCCATAAGTTCACGGGAAAAAGATTTTACCGATTTCTTCAGAAAAATAACATTCCGCAATGAAAAGGAAATGACGGCAGTGCTTGGAACACTGCAGGATAATGAATTCCTTCGTACTATGCAGAAAGAAACCGATTCATTTAATGCGGATCTTCAAACGGTATTTTCGCAGCTGTGCTGAATTTCAGAATAAGTTCTACGATAGTTTATGCAGAATACTTGACATAAACTGTATTTTGATACATAATTTCTTCATGATTTATACAACACTACTACTAACACTACGAGTCTCTGCCTGCCAAGCTTCCGGTGTTGTATAAGAATTATATCTTTTACAAATTACAGACCTGTTGCTTCGGCAACAGGTCTTTTTTTGTCTGTTGCAGAATACAGACAGAACGGCCGTGCCGGACAACATACAAGGAGTTGCTTTACTATGATGATGAGTAAAAAGTACCGACCGTTCGGACAGATTCCACTTGAAAACCGGCACTGGCCGGACGCTGTTATCACCCGGGCTCCTGTCTGGTGTTCCGTTGATCTTCGTGACGGTAATCAGGCGCTGGTGAATCCGATGGGTATTGAGCAGAAACTTGAATTTTTTGATCTGCTGGTAAAGACCGGATTCAAAGAAATTGAAGTAGGTTTTCCAAGTGCATCCGAGACGGAATATAATTTTCTGCGCCGGTTAATTGAAGAAAATCGGGTTCCGGACGATGTTACACTGCAGGTCCTCTGTCAGGCACGTGAACACCTTGTCATCAAAACGTTTGAAGCGCTGAAGGGTGCTTCAAAAGCTGTTTTTCATATTTACAATTCGACGTCCCCGGCACAGCGTAAATATACCTTTCATAAATCGAAGGAAGAAATCGTAGCGATAGCCGTCGACGGTATTAAATGTGTTAAAAAGTGTCTGCCGATGGCAGACGGTACCGATATCCGGCTTGAATATTCGCCTGAAAGTTTTTCCAGCACGGAAATTGATTTTGCCGTTGAAATCTGCGAAGCTGTCAAGAATGAATGGGGGCCGACTCCCGAAAAAAAGATAATTCTGAATTTGCCGACAACTGTCGAGTGTGCTACACCGAATGTTTTCGCCGATCAGATAGAGTATTTTTGTACGCACATCAGCGGCCGCGATTCCGTTATCGTGAGCCTTCATAACCATAACGACCGGGGTGAAGGAGTCGCTTCCTGCGAGATGGGGCTGCTCGCCGGTGCCGACCGGGTCGAAGGTACGCTGTTCGGAAACGGAGAACGTACCGGAAATCTTGATATCGTTACGGTTGCCCTGAACATGTATTCCCAGGGTGTCGATCCGGAGCTGGATTTCAGTACTATTATGGAAACTGCGGGCGAGTATCAGCGGCTGACCGGAATGCCGATTCATCCGCGGACGCCGTACTGCGGCGAACTTGTTTACACTGCTTTCAGCGGCTCTCATCAGGATGCGATCAGAAAAGGTATGGCTGCCCGGGAAGGAATGCCGCAGGATGCGGTTTGGGATGTACCGTATCTGCCGATTGATCCGCACGATATCGGCCGCGAATACGAAGGCATAATACGTATTAACAGCCAGAGCGGCAAGGGCGGCGCCGCATTTATACTTGAGCAGGATTACGGCATTGCGATGCCGAAAGCGATGCATCCGGCGTTCGGCGCGATAGTGAAAACTGCTGCCGACACGGCACAACGCGAGTTAAAACCTGCGGAACTGTACGATTTGTTTCTTTCAACATGGATAGAAAAAAAGACGCCGCTTGCTATTCTTGATCTTGCAGAGACGCATATCGAGGGTTCCGGAATCGACGGCCGTTCCGAACAGGTTTCCTGCAGGGGTGTCGTTGCCTGGAACGGTCAGAAAATTACTATCGGTGCTGCCGGAGACGGACCTCTTGATGCCTTTGTACAGGCGCTTCATGAAACGCCGGTACCCCGTTTTAATATTACCGCTTTCCACGAACACAGTATCGGCAGCGGCAGCGATACAAGTGCACTTGCCTATGTCCAGATTACTACCGAAGACAGCAGACAGGTCTGGGGCGTCGGCAAAAGCAGCAACGTCGGACGTGCCGGAATTAATGCAGTGGTCAGCGCTGTCAATCAGCCGTAAAAGCAGGATAATTTGAAAAAATTCCGTCAACTCCGAGCTGTTTGAGTTTTTCCGCTTCCGCTCCGGTGTTGACGGTCCAGACGTTGACGCCGATGCCATAGTGATGGCATTCGCCGACCGTTTTTTCAGTAAGGCCCTCCATCCCGGGATGAAAAAATTCAAACCCGGCGAGTTTGCACATGAAGCCTGCGTTTATAATCGGTTTTTCGACAAGCAGGCCGCAGGGGATCGCCGGTGCCAGTTTTTTCATTCTGACAAGGGAAAGCGGATTAAATGACGAGAAAAAAACCTGTTTTTCCACTCCGTATTTTGCAATGACGGCCAGCGTCCTGTCTTCCAGATTATGATAATAAATGACGCCGCTTTTCAGCTCGATGTTTGTTACAAGATCCGTGGTTTTCAGCCATTCACAGTATTCATCGAACGACGGAATATGCTCCTGCGTACAGGTTTCCGGATGTGTTCTGCCGGCGTTAAGCTTTTCGAGTTCCGCAAACGTATATTCGCAGACAAATCCTGTTCCGTCGGTTGTTCTGTCGACTTTTTCATCATGGATAACGACGACTTCACCGTCTTTCGTAAGCTGAACGTCAAGCTCTATTCCTTCGGGATGTCGTTCAGCTGCCTTCCGGTAGGCCGTCATGGTGTTTTCCGGATACATTCCGCTGTATCCGCGGTGTGCATAGATTTTCATCCGTTATCCTCAGGAGTTCTCACTGAAACGTTTATCCCATTCCCGTTCCCGGTCATGTTTCCGGTTTTCTTTTTCCATACGGTCGACCCGGTCTTTCAGGTCGTCATAGTCATGCCCGCCGGACGGCGGTTCTACCGGCAGAAACAGAGCCAGGAGCAGGTAGGCGATAATGCATGGGGCCATCGCCGTAAAGCAGGCGACCAGTATGGCGAGGAGCCGGACACTGCCGGCCGGGAAATCCTTCCACTCGGCTATTCCCTGGCAAACTCCCAGCAGCTTACCGTGTCGTGATCGGTATAATTTGCTTGTAGCCATTCTCTTACTCCTCTGCTTTTTTCATTTTTGCCTTGAGTTCAGCAAGTTCCTTTTCAATTTCGGATTCTTTTTCCATACGGAAAAATTCATCTTCTTTTGCAGCAGCATTGCCATATCCGGCGAGATCCGCATCTGCTTCCATTCGTTCTATTCTGTTTTCAAGTTCATCAAACCGGGCAGCTGCATCTGCACCGCTTGTTTTTCTGAGTGTCTCCTGTGCACGTTTCTTTTCCTGCGCATGAACTGCTCTTTGCACCAATATACGCTTTTTCTGTTTTACTGTCTCCAGTTTTTCATCAAGTTCCGCAATATTTTTTTTGTTTTCAGCTATAATCTGATCAAGCTGTTTCAGATCGTTTTCGGCAAGCTCCAGCTGATGTTCCGCCTTTTTCTTTTCGATAAGCGCTTCTTTTGCCAGCTCGTTTTTCTCTTTTTCTACGGCAAGTCGTGCTCTGATTTCCCACCGTTCGGCAAGCTCTTTTTCATCTTTTACTTCACGTTCTATTTTGGAATGTTCGGCAATCGACGTGGCGCAGGTAGATTTGAGTTCTACTATAGTGTCCTCCATTTCCCGAATCATCATGTTTATCATTTTTTCAGGATCTTCTGCATGATCGAGCATCGCGTTTATGTTCGAATTGATAATGTCCTTGAATCTTGTAAATACTCCCATAGTATTCCTCCGTATCTGTTTGCTGTCCGGCTGTTATCAGCCGGTACCTGAAATAAAGCATACATCGTGCCAACCATGATAAATTCATAAAATTCGCAGAAAAGCGCGGAAACGGGCCTTTTTTATCCGGGTAACGTCCTTTTATATGGTTAAAAAAACCTCTTTATGGTATAATTAACCTGTGAATAGTGCAGATTTTCATGATAAGGAAGCAGCCGGTGAATCGGATGTATTCCTTGATTTTCAGGAAAAAATAAGTCGTGTTGCAAAGGTTGACCGGCCTGTTTTACTCATCGGCGAGCGGGGAACCGGCAAGGAGATGGCAGCCTACCGGCTTCATTATCTTTCAAAACGATGGGCTTCTCCGTTTGTTACGCTCAACTGTGCGGCGCTTCCCGCTGAACTTATTGAATCCGAATTGTTCGGTCATACATCGGGTGCGTTTACCGGTGCCCGGCAGCTGCGAAAGGGACGATTTGAAGAAGCTGACGGCGGAACTTTATTTCTTGACGAGCTTGGTCTTATACCGATGAACGTTCAGGAAAAGATTTTGCGGGTCGTCGAATACGGCTGTTTTGAACGGGTTGGAAGTTCGGAAACCACAGATGTTGATGTTCGTATAATTGGCGCTACCAACAGCGATCTTGTTCAGCTTTGCGACAGCGGGAAGTTCAAGCGGGATCTTTTGGACCGGCTTTCGTTTGAAGTTTTATTTTTACCGCCGCTCAGGGTACGAGGGGATGATATTCTGCTGCTTGCGAATCTTTTTGCGTCCCGTATGGCTTCCGAATTGGGAATAGAAAAACCGTCATTTTCAGTTTCAGCGGTGCACAGCCTGAAAAGTTATTTGTGGCCGGGAAATATCCGCGAACTTAAAAATACCGTTGAGCGTGCCGTCTATATCTGCCGGAATGGAATTATAGAAGAACTGGAACTGAATCCATTTAAATATCCGTGGAAAACTGCTGAGACTGCTGCCGCTTCTCAACATGAGGATGACGCTGTACCGCTGCAGAAATTCAAAGATTTTATGAAAAAAACCGAAAAAAAATTTCTGCAGCGTGCGCTGGATACCGGCGGAGGAAACCAGAAAAAGGCTGCAGCACTCCTTGGAATTTCGTATGATTCTTTCAGAGGTCTGTACCGGAAGCATTTTGGTGCACGGTAGTCCTTCCCGGGATCAAAAAAAGGGCATCTGATAAAACTTACCAGATGCCCCAAAAGGAGAGGAGGATGCAGAAAACGAATATGTTTGATGTGTGCTTCATTGCATATCCGTATGAACTGCGTGATTGTTGGTAACTTAGTTCAGACAACGCCTGCTTACATTACTTTTGCTCTTGCAATCACCTATATAAACACAGCTGAGTAAGAAAGTTACAGTACCACGAAAAAAAAATTGTTTTTACTTGACATTATACCCCTGCCGGGTATAAGTTGTAGACAGGTTGTATACCCCTGAGGGGTATAATAACAATAATGAGTAGCCATTTCTGCTTGCTCATTATTGTTTCGCCGGTGTTTTATGAGGAGGAAGTATGACAATACATCAGGTATATGAAATAGAAGGAATGTCGTGCGCTGCCTGTTCTTCTGCAGTGGAACATGTGACAAGAAAACTTGACGGTATGATCCGTGCAGATGTCAATCTGACGACAAATAAACTGACGGTTGAGTACGATGGTGAAAAGGTTTCTCCCGACGATATCATAAAAAAGGTTTCGAATGCCGGTTTCGGCTGTAAACTTTTTATTCCGCCTTCCCGGCGGAATTCTTTGTCCCGGGCCGAAAAAGACCGGCAGAGAGCTGAAGCGGAACAGCTTGAAAAAGCGAAGTCGCGGTGGAACCGCTCCAACCTGTGGAGCGCGGTGGTACTTACGGTGCTGCTGCTCTATTTTTCAATGGGTACGATGTTGCCCCGTCCTGTCCCTGTTCCGGATCTGTTGAATCCGGTCACGCATCAGTACAATTTTGCCATAGTACAACTACTGCTGGCTGTTCTGATTATGTTTCTCGGCCGCAGGTTTTACCTGCGCGGGTATAAAGCGCTGTTTCACGGTTCTCCCGATATGGATACGCTGGTCGCGGTAGGAAGTTCTGCTGCGTTTATCTACAGTCTGGTGCTGACCTTCCGGCTGCAGGATAATCCGATGCTGATCCACGGTCTGTTTTATGAATCTGCGGCAGTCGTACTGACCTTTGTTTCAATCGGAAAATACCTCGAGGGACGGAGCAAGGAAAAAACGAAGACCGCGATAAAGAAACTGGTCGAACTTGCACCGGATACTGCGCTGCGGATGAAAAGCGACGGTTCCGTTGAAGAGACTCCTATTGAAGAGATTCGAAACGATGATATCGTCCTTGTTAAACCGGGAACCCGCATTCCGGTCGACGGTATCGTGGAGGAAGGACAGGGCGGTGTAGATGAATCTATGCTTACCGGGGAATCAATGCCGGTCGAAAAACAGCCGGGATCTTCTGTTGTCGGCGGAAGCATGAACGGCAACGGTCTTTTGAAAGTCCGCGTAACAAAGACCGGCAGCGATACGACGTTAAGTAAAATTATAGCCTTTGTTGAAGAAGCTCAGGGGAAAAAAGCTCCTATATCACGGACTGCCGATAAGGTAGCCGGCATTTTTGTGCCGACTGTTATGGTCATCGCAGCTGTTGCCGGTTTGTTCTGGACGGTTCTGGGCGTCCTCGGAAATTCAGGAGTATTGTCGTTGCCGCCGGACTGGACGATTTCCACCGGCTTCGTACTACGCGTTGTCATAAGCGTTCTGGTCATTGCCTGTCCCTGTGCACTGGGACTTGCGACGCCTACCGCCATTATGGTCGGGACGGGGCTCGGCGCTGCAAACGGCATTCTTATCAGGAGCGGAGAAGCGCTTGAGACGGCACACCGTATAGATACTGTCGTTCTGGACAAGACAGGAACGGTGACAGAGGGAAAGCCGCGTGTTACCGATAGTGTCGTTGTCGTACCGGGAAATGAAAAAAAGATGCTGCGTCTGGCGGCGGCGCTTGAATCAGGATCGACGCATCCGCTGTCTGTCGCGGTAACCGATTTTGCCGCCGCCGCAGGTCTTTCTAAGTCTGTTCCCGACGTTACGCTGCTTAATACCGTTCCGGGAAAGGGCGTTCACGGACATATAGAAGGTTCCGTCGTGTACGCAGGAAACGCCGCACTTCTGGAGACGGCGGGAATCTCTGTCGACGGTCTCAATGATACCGCGGAACGCTATAAGCAGCAGGGAAAATCGCTGATTTATATCGCCTGCGGCAGAGAACTGCTGGGGATGCTCGCTGTTGCCGATACCGTAAAAGAAACCTCTGCAGCAGCAGTCAGAAGACTGAAGGAGCAGGGGATTTCGGTTGTACTGCTTACCGGAGACAGTAAGGCCGCCGCATCGTATATCGGTGCGCAGATCGGTGTCGATACGGTTATTGCGGAGGTCCTTCCGCAGGATAAAGCAGGAATTATAGAAGGACTTCAGAACGAGGGGAAAAAAGTCATGATGGTCGGCGATGGCATAAATGACGCTCCTGCTCTGGTTCAGGCTGATATAGGTGCTGCGATCGGTAACGGCAGCGATGTTGCGATAGAAAGCGGCGATATAATATTAATGAAAAGCGATCTCCGGGATGTTCCGCGGGCTATTAATCTTTCGCGCATGACGATCAAGAATATAAAGGAGAATCTTTTCTGGGCTTTCTGTTATAATACGATTGGTATTCCGATTGCTGCGGGAGTTTTGTTCCCTGCTTTCGGAATCCTGCTGACTCCGGTATTCGGTGCGTTTGCAATGTCGCTCAGCAGCGTGAGCGTCGTTTCCAATGCACTGCGGTTACGGACAAAAAAACTGTAAAATAAGATATACGGGAAGGAATAAAGCATATGAAACAGCCTGAAGTCATAAAAAAAGAAGCCGGCGATATGGAGGCAGGAGGAGACGGTCCGCGTATGCACTGCTGCTGCGGTACGTCGGGCAAAAAAAAGGTCCGTACTTCGGAAGAAAAAAAAGCACTTATAACGCGGTTGAATCGCATTGAGGGGCAGATCCGGGGTATCCGTACCATGATAGAGGACGATGTTTACTGTGTTGATGTTCTGACGCAGGTTTCCGCAGCACAGTCGGCGTTAAGCGGATTTTCCCGCGTCATGCTCGACCGGCATATACGGACCTGTGTCGCCGACGGTGTAAAAAATGGTGATGATGCTGTTCTTGATGAACTGCTGGATACGATACGCAGGTTCATGAAGTAATCGATGATAGTTTGAAAAGTGCCCGTCGGGCATGTTTCGTTTATTTACAAGGAGTATACAATGAAAACACTTTCAGTTCCGGGAATGCACTGCCAGATGTGCGTAAAGAATATTACCAGGGCGCTCGATACTGCCGGCATAAAACATAATCCGGTTTCACTTGAAACGAAAACCGTTGAAGTTGATGTCGATGAATCGGGGGCGAAAAAAGCCTGCGGCGTGCTTGATGATATCGGATTCGAAGCAACGGTAAAATAGAATTTTAATTCCATTTATTTCATTTATACTATAAAATGTATAAAAATGAATAGACAAAGACGGAATCTAAAATTGAAAAAACAAGACGGCGGTCAGAATTTACAGAGAAAGTTTTCGTCCGCTGTTTTGTTTTTTTTCATCGCGCTGGTTTCCTTTTTTTTACTGCCTGCCTGTACAACGGTACCGCAGCCGGAAAAGGGAGACGAGGCCGGTACGGACCTGTCAAAGTTATTTCGCTTTGAACTTTCAAACGGCATTCCCGTCATCATACAACGGGCTCCTGCTGACAGACTCTGTTCCGTTAATCTTGTGATCGAAGGCGGTACCGCTCTGGTCCCGGATTATCTTTCCGGTATTGAGACGGTAACACTTCGTGCGCTGCTTCTCGGAAGCGAACAGTATTCTGCTGAAAGTATTCAGCAGAAGGAAAACGACGATTATGCGGTTCTGTCGTATATCCCGGCACATGATTATTCTGTCTATACGCTTTCGTGTTCGCTGCCGGAACTTGAAGATATTTTTGCCGTATATGCCGACTGCTTTATCCACCCGCTGTTTGATAAAAATGATTTTGACGGACTTATGACGCTCATCGCTCAGGAATTTCAAAAAACGCAGAAAACGCCTGATGGAGTCTTGCTGACTGCGGCGCAGGAATCAGTGTATAAAAATCATCCGTATTCTTCAGCGCCGTCCGTAACAGCTGTGTCGTTGAATCGGATTACACTGAATCAGGTAAAAAAACACCATGCACGAATGCTGAATGCAGCCCGGCTTAAATTTGTCATAGCAGGGGATTTTGATAAAAAAACAGCTGCCGGTTTTGTCAGTAAGATGGATGAAACGTTCGGAAAGCTTCCCCGGTCGGATTTCGAGATTCCCGAAATTCCTGAAATCGTACTGAATGCTTCTCCTGTTTATGTTACGTCGGAAACGGCAGGAGAAAAAGGTTATATTCTCGGCTGTTTTGCCGCTCCCGCTGCCGGTGACCCTGCATATGTACCGTATGCGATAAGTATGCAGATTCTTGATACCATACTTTTCAAAAAGATTGTCGGGCAGGATAAAACGGCGGATTCCGCCGGTACCGGAATAATTCCGGGCAAAAAAATGCTGGGTGTTATTTCAATTTATAAAGCATCGCGATGTGATCAACGTGAAATGTCTTCCGTACTATCGCTTTTCCCGTCGGAAAAACAGATAGAAACGGATCTTGGTATGTATAAAAAGATGTACCTTGATATTCTTTTTTCCCGTACGGCAACGGTCCATGGAAAGACAGAGCAGCTGATTCGTTTTCTTGAATATACCGGAAATGCGGACAACAGCTTTCTGCGGCAGGATCAGGTTTTTCAGGTGACGGCGGCTCAAATCGCAGCAGCCTATAAGAAATATGTCCTGGACGGAACTATCCGCTGGATTATTGTTTCAGGGGCTGATTCTGCGGGTTCTTTTACTTTTGCAGGGGATGACAAATGAATACCGGAGACCTGCTTTTTGATACTGCAGACCGGCGGCTGCTTCACGATTATTTTTCAGAAACAGAAAGAAAAATCCTTACTGCCTCGGAACTGCGGTTCAGCAGCCATATGCATCCCCGCGGTATAAAAGAACTGCTCGAACCGCAGCAGTTCAGGCTTGCGAAGTCGGTTTTATTTCTGCTTACTATGCTTGAAAAGAATTCTGCCGGGAACCGCCTGAGCGCACTGCATTCCATGCGGGACGAGCTCCTTTTCTGTTCAAACGGCGGTATGGTTAAAAATACAGCGCGAATTCTTCCGGAAATAATGAAAAAACTGGTCGAAACCGGGGATCCCGGAAAAAAACTTGAACTTTTACATGATTTTAATGCCGTACGGACAGGGAATCCCCGTTTAGTACGAAAATATCTCAGGTACTACGGGCTGCTGGAAATGCCTGAATCGTGGAATCAGATTTCGTTTGATTTTCATGTTCATGATTCGTTTACGAAAGGACGCCGGACGCCCACGCATCTTGTTCTGGATGCATGGGTAAAGGGTATCCGCCGGCTTACGGTTATCTATTATGAATTCCCCCTGCCGCTGGCTGTCCATGAGCTGCTCACGGCAGCCCGGTACATGAATATCGAAACGAATATAGGTATTGAACTGGCCGGCAGCTTCAGGGGAAAATTTGTTAATCTTATTTGGGAACCGGCGAATATTAACGATACTGAAGACTACATACGGTTTCTGGGGCGTCCTGATGTGAAAAAACTCTCGGACTGTATGAAAAAATCGGCCGATTATAAACGGTGTGCGGCAACCGGTCATGACGGTAGAAATTCCCGTCCTGAAAGTTTTTCACCGGACAGCATCCTGGAACGGCTTGATGCGATTGTTCCGGACAGCAGGGTTACGTTGAATCTTAAGGATTTGTCCGAACAGGATATTCTTGAACTCTTATATGACTGCCGTGGAAAAATAACGGATCTGGAAATATATAATGCAAGAAATTCTGCAGAGGGCAGAATGCCTGACAGCACGAAGATACGGAAACTGGAATTGTGCCTTAACCAGCGTGACGTACCGAAACTGAAGCGGCTCATTAAAAAAAATTTTCTTGTTCATCTTGAGGCCGACAAAGATTTTATCCAGTACAAGAAAATGGAAACAATTCTGGAAAATGCGAATCAGCTGCTGGAATTCTATCGCAGCCGTAAATTGTACGAACGATGGGGAAGCGATTCTGCCGGCGGCGAAGATACCGATACGATGGGATTTGCCCTTCTTGAAACGTTGCCGCGGGAGGCGCAGAACGAAGTACTCAGACAGCGCGGCAGCCGGTTGCTTCCGGTTCGAATCAAAACATACTACCGGAAAACCTATGAAGACGAACAGGTTTCCAATCTGAGAATTCCTCTGCTTCCGCTCAAATTCAGACTGCAGAAAAGAACGGAAGAATGGGTTCCGTATCATTATTCTTCTTCAAACCCTGAAAAAAACAATCTTGTCAGATTAAGTATCCGCAGAGGTCCCGTTGCTGACGGTCCGGAACAAAAGAAAGGATTCCGGTATTTTTGTACGTATATGCCGACTGCTCAAAAAAATTTACTGAAAGCGGCCGCGGGATTTGTTACTGCATTCATTTCATTTTATCTGACGAAGAACTGGTGGGTACTCGCCTGGCTGGGTGCTCCAATCTGGATTGCGATAACCGGAATCAGAAATATTCTGCAGGCTGTTGTCGGAGGGGACAGCCTGAAACGATCACATCTGCTGCACTGGGGAAGTTACATTGACTGGAGTCGTATTGCTGATTCTGTTATGTATTCCGGTTTTTCTGTTCCTCTGCTGGATTTTCTGGTAAAGAATTTTATGCTGAACCGGCTTCTCGGAGTGAATATGGAAACTGATCCTGTCATGGTTTATGCGGTAATGTCGCTCGTGAACGGATTCTATATATCGGCGCACAATATACTGCGGGGATTCTCCCGGGGTGTGATTATCGGGAATTTTTTCAGAAGTATTATTTCAATTCCCGTTGCGTTTGTGTTCAGTTCCGCTGCCGGTGAACTGCTTTCGTTTTCGGGTATCGGAGATACAGCTGCCATACTGCAGAAATGGGCTGCTATTATTTCAAAATTTTCATCAGATCTCGTCGGCGGTATAATCGAAGGCGCGGCACTGCGTCACCGCAATACCGGTTTACGGCAGCAGGATTATGACCGTAAAATTGAGCAGTTTTTAAAAACCTGCGGAGAGGTGGAACTTTTATATCCGCGGAAAAATGTTCTGAAGCAGTTAAAACAGAACCGGAATATACTGCAGGATCTCGAAAAAGATGACCCGAAACTTCTGAAGATTCTTGTCTATGATTGTCTCGATTTACTGTATTTCTGGGAGTACCAGCCCTGTGCCCGTCCCGTCCTTCGTCAGAAAATTCTGCGGATGCCGAAACGTACGCGTGAAATGTTTCTGCAGTATCAGCGGCTGCTGCTGGATAAAACGGAAATTTGCAGACTTTTGAAGCAGGGTATCGTCGGTATTCATTACAGACCGGTTTTGAATTTATATAAAAACAAATATGCCGTTTATATGGCTGCACTCGGCCAGAAAATGGTATCGCGGCACTAATCCGGCATCCGTTTGTTTCATACGTTGCTCAAGCGCCTGCATTTCTGTATAATGCCTGGTGTTGAGGTTTTTTTAGTTATGGAAAACAAAGAAGTAAGAGTACGCTATGCTCCGTCTCCGACGGGCTGGCAGCATATTGGCGGTGTCAG